>DEYX01000347.1 GCA_002365025.1 Hungatella sp. UBA3147
GCAAAGGAACCTATCACAAGATTAATGAGGCCTATTTTAAAGGCGGCCATAAACAGGCGGTGGATGCTCTAAATGAGAATCTGGATCTTAACATTGACGATTATGCAACCTTTAACTGGAAAGCTGTTGCTGATGCCATTAACATTCTGGGCGGGGTCGATTTGGAAATTACAGATTCAGAATTTGCCTATATCAACGGTTTTATTACGGAAACTGTTAATTCCACCGGAATCGGCTCTTATCAGTTGAAAAAAGCAGGAATGAACCATTTAGATGGCGTACAAGCTGTGGCCTATTCCAGACTCCGTCTCATGGATACGGATTTTAACCGGACTGAGCGCCAGCGCAAGGTGATAAGTCTTGCAATGGAAAAAGCGAAAAATGCTGATTTTGGAACATTAAGCACTCTGGTTTCTACCGTATTCCCGCAGGTATCTACCAGCATTGGCATGAATGATGTTCTGTCCATAGCCAAAGGAATCAATAAATATCACATAGGAGAAACAAACGGTTTCCCATTTTCACGCACTACCATGAAGATCGGCAGAATGGATTGTGTTATCCCTACCACATTAGAGAGTAACGTCGTCCAGCTTCACCAGTTTCTATATAATAAGGCTGATTATTCTACATCATCAGCGGTAAAAAAGATCAGCGACAAGATCGCCCAGGAAAGCGGCATGAAAGATCCAGGAAAGAATGCTCCATCCGGCGGAAGTTCAGGAAGCAAGAAAAAAGATACTTCGTCATCAAAAGATACCGCTCCTGCACAAACGGAAGCTGCCACTGAAGAAAGTGTGAAAGATACCACGGCTGAAAGCACGAAAGAAGCGATTCCGGAAACAACCGAGCAGGAGAGAACGGAAGTTCCCACCAACGATGACGGAAGCCTGATTGGGCCTGGGGCCAATATAAAGGAAACAAAGGAAGAGAATAAACCGGAGAAAGAAACGGAAAAGGAAACGAAGCCGGAAAAAGAAACCGAAGAAAATCCGGGAGTACAGGAAGGTCCGGGATCTGGCGGAGAGATCGGTCCCGGAGTATAAGAAGAAAGGAAATTATTTTATGATTTTATCTGATAAAACAATTCTTCGGATGCTAGAGGATAAAACGCTGACGATATCACCAATGGAAAAGCACCAGATCCAGCCTGCCAGCGTAGACATCAGACTTGGAAATACATTTTGTGTCGTAGAGGACACAGGCAATGGGATTATTTCCTTAAATGATGAAATTCGATATAAGACCATTGAAACGGATCGGTATTTGCTTCTGCCCGGACAGTTTGTACTTGCTACCACCATGGAATATTTCTCTTTGCCAGATAATCTGACGGCCTTTGTGGAAGGCCGCAGTTCCTTAGGAAGGCTGGGGCTGTTTATTCAAAATGCAGGCTGGGTGGATCCGGGATTTAAAGGCGAAATCACATTAGAACTTTTTAACGCAAACAGATGTGCGATCGAGCTTTGTGCAGGCCGCCGTGTAGGACAGCTTGTTTTTGCACAATTAGATGATCATGCTTTAAATCCGTACAACGGAAAATATCAGGGACAAAAAGGTGCAACAGCTTCAAAAGTTTTTATGGATATGGATTCGTAACGAAAAAGGAGATCAAGGCCAGCCGAACTTATCGGCGGACTTGATCTCTTATTTTATGATAACTTACATCGTTCCTACTTTCTGGCGATTATTTGTCCCTACCTTAACATCCAAAATATCCAGGAAAAACATGAACAACGGAATGCCAAAAAGCAGACCCCAGACTCCAATATAATGTTCGCTCACCATTAGAATAATAAATACCAAAAATACGGGAATCTTTGTTTTTGCAGACATTAATTTAGGGTTCAACACATAGGTTTCCAAAGAATGGAGAACTACAATCATCACAATAACTTCAACGATTTTTATGGCGCCTCCAATGTTAAATGCGATGATTGTAAGGGGAATCATGGATATGATTACTCCGGCAACAGGAATCAGTCCCAGAATAAAAATCATGGCTCCAAGCCCCAATGTCTGCGGAAATCCCATAATTGTCAGGGCCAGCACAGACAGAAAAGAGTTAATGCATGCTATTACAATCTGCAATTCTATTACTTTACCGAAAGAATTTAAAAACTTTTTCCCATAGAACTTAAAGTATTCATACAGGAAGGAAACTTTGCTCTGTTCCATGTGTCCAAAAAACGTAACGATTTCGTCCTTCTCCAGTAAGAAAAGAAAGCTTATCAAGAATGACATTAATAAATTGATACTAAAAGTACCTGCTGTAGCAACAAACCCCAAAAGATGGTTTTCCGCTAACCGGATATAAGCGTCGATCTGATCCTCCGGAATGATATTCATCAGATTAATGTCGAATTTTGACTGAACCTGGCTCAAATCAAAGGTGGAAATCAAACCGATGATATCAAATAGCTGCTGGGTAACCTTTGGAATATAGACAATACCGGATATTGTGAAAAATAACACAATTATAATGTACATAAAAATAGTAATCAGTTTACGGCTGATTTTCATACGGGAATTTACTTTATCATAAATAAATTTTTGAAGCTGACCCAAAATAAATGTAACTATAAAAATAAGTAAAAGCTGATTCAGCATGCCTCGAAAGAAATACATAAACAAAACCAGCAATACGATACTTAAGATCTTTTTTACAAGTGTATTATTGATAATTCCATCAAACTTTTCCATTCTGTTTACCTTTCTAACCTAAAAACATATATTGATAAATTATGTGCCATTTATGTCGAATTCAGGCCTGTATTCCAATTATAGTATAAGAATAAAACTTTGAAAATACCTGGACACAAATTTTAAAATCTATAATGACTTCTTAACAGCACCATGAGGTCAAAATCTTATTTATAGCATATAACAGTTTTATATTGACATTTATCGATATGAAACTTATAATGTTTTCTTAGCTACTCAATTTGGGGGAATATTATGAATGTATCTATAACAACAAAATGGAAACGGAATTTTTATACTATATGGGCAGGCCAGGCATTTTCTCAATTTTCAAGTTCTGTCCTTCAGTTTGCGATTGTATGGCATTTGACAGATAAAACCGGTTCCGCTTTGGTTTTATCTGCCGCAATGATGATGGGATTCCTGCCGCAGGGAATCTTAGGTCCTTTCATAGGTGTGTTCATTGACCGTTATAATAGAAAGATGATTATGGCAGTCTCAGATTTATTCATTGCTGCAGCCAGTTTTATCATGGTTATTGCGGGGCAGATGGGCGTTTTATCCACAGAACTGATATTATTGGTTTTGTTGATTCGTTCCATAGGATCTGCCTTTCATACACCTTGCCTTCAGGCAGTGACACCTCAGATCGTACCGGAAGATCAGCTGACACGATGTTCCGGATATTCACAGGCTTTAGAATCTGTTTCTCAGTTATTTAGCCCTGCGTTAGCCGCAGTTCTCTATCAGTCATGGAGCTTAAGCAGTATCATCTTCCTTGATGTTATTGGAGCGTTAATTGCAGTATTCATGCTTGTGATATCAGTAATCCCGGAATTAAATCATAATGAAAGCATAGGAAAGATACATATTATAGAAGAGGCAAAGGAAGGTTTTAAAATACTTCGTACAAAAAAAGGAATGCTGGGCCTGGTTTTAATAGGTACCCTTTATACCTTAGCAATGATGCCGACCAGTGCATTGTTTCCTCTGATGAGTATGTCATACTTTCATGGTACCAGTACAAATGCAAGCGTTACTGAAATTGTATTTTCCATCGGGCTGCTGATTGGCTCTTTGATATTGGGCAGATGGGGAGGAACTAAAAATAGAATTTATACCATAATCGGTTCTTTTCTATTGATGAGTTTTAGTTTGTTTGTCTCAGGATTCTTGCCGCGTGACGGCTTTTTAATATTTGCAATATGCTCATGGTTAATGGGAATATCCGGCCCATTTTATTGGGGAATGTATACACCATTGCTGCAAAGTAACTTTGAAGCGAAGTATTTAGGGCGGGTAATATCATTATCTAGCAGTATCCGCTTAATAAGCGGCCCAATAGGGCTTTCTGTTTCCGGAGTTTTTGCTGAGAAATATGGGGTGGAGAAGTGGTTTCTGATTGCAGGAGCACTGGTCTTATTTGCCTCATTTTTATGTTTTGCCATACCTTCCATAAGAAATTGTGATGCAAAACTAAATGATAATCAGATAGAAGATTAAATACAGCTGTTAGATTAGAATCAAATAAAAAATATTGACAAATTTAATTAGGAGTATATAATGACATCAAATTGATATATATGAATGTGTGGAGAGATTATGGATAAACACAAGAAAACTGCTAAAATATTCAAAGCGTTCTGTGATGAACAAAGACTTGCAATATTAGAGTTATTACAAGACGGTGAAAAGTGCGCCTGCGAATTGCTGGAAAAGCTGGATATTACCCAGCCAACCTTGTCCCACCATATGAAAATTCTTTGTAATTCCGGGATCGTTGTAGGGCGTAAGGAGGGGAAATGGATGCATTATTCAATCAGTGCGTCCGGAACAGAACATGTGAAAACGCTTATAAATGAAATAACCTTAGTAACCTCCAATAAGCCAAATAGTTGTTGTTAAATATATCACTTAATTTTAAAATAAAAAAGCATAGATTGAATACCGAACAAGAAATAAAAAACTCATCATCTTGTCCGGTATTCAATCTATGCTTTTCCAATAATCATTCTGCATAGGATTGTTAACAGTATGGCAGGAAATTCATCAGGCTTTAAAATCTTGCCTGACAAATATGGATATCAGTTCACTCAGGATTCAAGATAATTCCGGATATCCTTTGTTTCATGATCTTCGTATTTAACGATATTTCCTTCCCAGGTTCTTAATTGAACATAGCCTGGTCCCCGGGATACAATGTAATTGGGAAAAATAGGCGTTTTCCCCAATCCTTTGGGAGCATTTACTATAAATGTGGGGATCGCCATACCTGATGTATAGCCTCTTAAGTATTCCATGATCTCTATGCCGTCTTCAATGGATGTATTAAAATGAGCGGTTCCCTGAACATGTTTTGCATGAAAGATATAATAAGGCCTTACCCTGCATTTGAGCAGCTCATGGTTGAGCAGCCGCATGATGTACTTATCATTATTGATTCCATTTAATAATACGGCCTGATTTCCCAGAACGATCCCGGAATCAGCCAGTTTTTCACATGCCGCTTTTGATTCTTTCGTAATTTCTATGGGATGATTAAAATGTGTGTTTATATAGATCGGGTGATATTTTTTCAGCATGGAACATAATTGATCTGTGATCCTTTGAGGCATGGTTACCAGACTTCTGGTTCCCAGACGGATATAATCAACATGAGGGATCTCTTTCAGCTGCTTTATTATCCACTCAAGATACTCATCAGAAAGGCACAGGGCATCCCCGCCGGTGATCAACACATCCCTGATTTCTTCATTTTCCCTTATATAATCAATGGACTCCAGGATCATGCTGCGGGACCGATGTGCATCTTCCTCCCCGATATTCCTTCTTCTCTGACAGTGCCTGCAGTACATGGCACATTCATTGGTCACATTAATAATTAACCGGTCTGGATATCGTCTTGTAATGCAGCCTGCCGGATTTGTGAATTCTTCCCCCATGGGATCAAGATCCATGCAGGTATCCTCCAATTCTTTATAGGTTGGAATAGATAATAACCGTATAGGATCATATCTGTCATCTGGATCTGCCAGACTTAAATAATAGGGAGAAACCGCCCATCTGAATTTTTTCTCAACCTTTTTAATGCGCATTTTTTCTGTTTCGCTTAAGAATATGATTTTACTTAAAGTTTCAACATCCGTTATTCTATGAGTTAACTGCCATTGGTAATCATTCCAATTTTCTTCTGTGGCATCCAGTACCTCTAATATTCTGGTTTTCCTCTTAATAAATTCTTCCCCTAATTCCATTCCTTTTGGAATTCTCTTGCGTGCCTCTAAAAAATCTTCGATCCGCCCCTTTAATTCTTCTGCTCTTTCAATTGATACCTGTTGTTTTTTGCTTATTCCCATATAATTTCTCCTTACATATATTATTCACTCCGTAAAAAACTAACTTCCTATGGAGATTTTTGCATCGGAAAACGAAAGCTTCTTTCCTTTTACGAAACAATCAGCGGTATTTTAAATATTTACTTAGTTGTATTTCTGCGGGATGATTGGATATTGCTTGTGGTTTTTCCCCCAGGCAGCTTAAAATGGCTTTTGCTTGTTGGAAAATGAAACGTTATTGGTATTTAAAAATTTAAGATATGATGATGGATTATAATGTCAGATCAGGTAAAGCGACAACTCAATTATAGCAGCAAAGTTGTTACTTCGTCAACCGTATGAATGAACCAATTCCATAAAACTAAAGATTATATAACATTGTGATGTACTCAAATAAATAAGTTTGATTAATTATACAGTTGC
>DEYX01000346.1 GCA_002365025.1 Hungatella sp. UBA3147
GCATTTAAATTAATAAGCCGCTCAAATGGGGTTGGTTCAGGCACCTCTGTTCCCGGTATCTGACAGGAGCTGATCATCATGTTTCCGATCTCTCCTGATTTATGAGTGGCACCGTACCACAGTTCCCCATTCATCATATAGCTGACACCACAGCCTGTACCCAGGGTGAAATATATGAGATCCTGGTATTCCGGGTTCTTACGGCGTAAAAAGGCCTCTCCCTGGCAGGCGAACTTTACATCATTGTCAAGGAAAAACGGAACGGTCAAAGTTGAGACAAATTCCGAAAATGCATCTACAAATGGAACTTCATGTTCAATATTCATTCCTGACATATGAATGATGCTGTTAGTTTCCGGGTTAATCATAGCGGGAAAACCGATTCCAATACCCAGAACCGGAATGTGATCATTGTCAGCCAGGGTCATTAAGGTATTGATTTCTTTTGTCAGCTTAGATAATTTCAGGGTATGATTCTGAGCGGGAAGATAAATGGATCTGCAATACTGGCAGGTGCCCAGCATATCAACCAGACCCAGATGAACGACCTGGCCTTCAAATTCAATGCCAATGGCATAACAGGCTCTGGGGTTAAACTTAAGGAGATGGCCTTTCCGCCCGGCTCCGGAGCTCTGCTCTGTCTCTTCTAACTCAATGACAATGCCAAGCTCCAGCAGTTTATCTACAATTTTTGAAACAGTGGGGAAGCTGATGCCTGTGATACGGACCAATTCCGCCCGGCTCATAAGATGCTGGTTTCGGAATAAGTCAAAAATCATCATACGGTTTTTGGTTTTAAGATATCTTGGCATGTATTGGTTCAAGGCAAAGCTCCCTTCTGCGGTATCATGATACTAGAATCATAGCATTAGAACTACAGTCAGTCAAATAATTTTCAGCTTTCTATAAGGAGGAACACATGGCACAGAAAATGATGGAATACATTAAGGAACAACCCGCAATATGGGCAAGAATGGCAGAGGAAAGAGAGGATATTTTCCGGGAACTGAAGGATTGTGAATTAAACCCTGTAAAACGGATTCTGATCATTGGTTCAGGCAGCTCTTACATTGCAGCAATGGCAGCAGCAGACTTTATGGAGAAGATTCTTGGGATAGAAATAACTGCAGCAGTACCTACCCGCTTAAGCGGTTTTATAAAGGTTTTGAAGCCTGAAGATACCCTGGTCATAGCGGTATCCCAGTCAGGAAAAAGTACTTCTACCATATCGGCAGTAAAAGAATGGAGAGAAAAAGGATTTACAGTTATAACTGTAACATCAGACTTAAAGTCACCTGTCGCTTTACAAGGAAACCTGCATCAGCTGATAGCATGCGGGGATGAAACTGTAGGGCCTAAAACAAAAGGAATGACTGGAACGGTTTTAACGTTAACCTTTATGGGATTGGTACTGGGGCAGCGCTGGAATCGGGTGGAGGAAGAGCAGTTTACTCATTTCCTTTATGAATTAAATAAATCCATAAAGGCAGCGCCTTCCAATATAGAAGCGTCCATGGAATTCTGTAAAAGAAATGAAGATCTGCTTGCGTCCATGCAGCATTTTACCCTGATATCAGAGGAGGCCGGATACTATACGGTTCAGGAAGGGGCATTGAAAATCCTGGAAACCTTGTACGTACCTGCTTCGGCTTATGAATTTGAGGAGTATTTGCATGGAATTAATAACACCATTGAGCCTGGACGTTGCAATCTGTTTTTACCTGCAGGAACTCATAATTCAGAACGTATGGCAGTTTTAGAGAGATATTCCAGGGAAAAGGGCTGCATTAATTTTGTCATAACCTCTCTGGATTGGGAGAGCGGCAGTCATGTTTTGAATCTGTCAGGAAGCCAAGAACCGTACTTTTCCATGTTCCAGGCTTTGCTCGCTTTTCAGATCATGAGTGTTTATGGATCAGAACGTAAATGCATTGAATGTGATACCCCCAAATTTCATGATTTTTACCGGGTAATGAACACAAAGGCATAATTTAGGAGGGTATAATGAAATACTATGCTGGTTTAGACATAGGCGGATCTGTCGCGCGAATGAAGATTGAATCTGCTGAGGGCAATGTCATAGGAGAGTTTTATGGTACGGGAGGTACCATGAATACAGATGGGTTTGAGCTATGCAATGAAAAGTACCGCAAGTTTATTCTGCCGGTGCTGAAAGAAAATTACTTAAAAGCAGAAGATTGTATACGGATCTGCATTGCGGCCAGCGGAATTGATTCCAAAAGGCAGGAAGAGGAATGCATGAGATCTTTTACAGAAATGGGGTTTAACCGGGAAAGCATAGCAGTCCATAATGATTGTGAGATTTTTCTTCATATGTCCTCAGGGCCGGCAATTGTACTGATAAGCGGCACCGGTTCCATTGCATTTGCCAGAGGGGAGTCCGGAGAGATTACGCGCTGCGGCGGCTGGGGCCATGTGCTAAGTGATGAGGGAAGCGGCTTTCATATGGGAATGAAAGTAATAAAGGAAGCTGCCGGCCATATTGACGGAAGACAGGACTGTCCGGTTCTTTATAAGTTATTCGCGGAAAAAAGCGGTTTAACAACATTAGATGAGATTAATGTTTTTGTTAATGATAAGCTGATGGAAAAGGCGGAAATTGCCTCTTATTCAATTCTTGCAGAAAAGGCCTGTATTATGGGAGAGGAAGCGGGATTAAAGATCATCAGGGAGTGCAGGGATGAACTGTTTTCTCTTGTCAGAGATGTTTATAATAAAGCCGGGCTTCATAAGTATAAGGGAGAAAAGCCTGTAGAACTATGGTATTGGGGAAGTGTGCTGTTAAAAAATAAGATATTAAGGGATAAATTGTCTCAGATCATTAATAATGTATTTCCAAAGATTATCATTAAAATCCCAGAACTATCAGCACTGGATACAGCTTTGGAGTTAGCGAAACGTTAAGTTCCATGTATCTTCCCTGTTCTATAATTCAGGAGATAAAAAAGCATGAAAAATTTCGGCCTTTCCGACAATTTTTCATGCTTGTATTTTGTAATCTCTATTCCAAGGCCATTATTGGAAAAAAGCGACATCGGCAGGAACCATCGTTGTTGTGTATCTGGAGCATATCTCCGGAGGAATGATGTTTGGAATCAAATACAGCCAGCCCATCATACCTGGACTGATTGCTGCACTTATTACAGAACTGACCCCGGAGGAAGATGACTGATCACCTCGTCATATATGCGGCTATTTTTATAAGGGGATTGAGGCAGAAAACTTAAAAAATAGAATATCCAGCAGAAAAAGAGGGGGCTGCCACACTAAGTAATTAGTGCGCAGCTTCTTTTTTCGTGTCTAACGGATGTGATCCGGTATCGATAGAAACGGTTTCTTACGGATTGTATCCTTTAATCAGTGAAAGGCCGTGAATATAGTGCTGCTCAAGAAGCTTGGAGGCAAGGTCGAATTGGCCGGAGCTGTAAGCATTGACAATATCCCTGTGCTGCTCGGTGGAACAGGACCGGTCCTCAGCTGTGCGGATAGCAAACTTTATTAGAAGGAATCGGATAAGATTGTGTCTCTTGTAGGTCTCTTTTAGAAACTGATTGCCGCAGAAGTCAAAGAACGACTTATGAAAGTGGAAGTCAGCATCAAAGTAGGCATCGTCATCCGCAGCGATTGCCTGTTTATTTAAATATTTTTTCAAATGTTTTGTCACTTCCCTGTCTGCACCTTTGGCAACGGTCATATTGAGAGCTACACAGGAGATAGCCGCAATGAATTCATTGATTTCTGCCGCATATCCATAGTCAAAGCTGATTACCTGGGCACCTGTTTTTGTAACCTCTTTTACGAGGTCGTCCTGATAAAGCTTGTTGATGGTATCTCTCACCGGTGTGGAGGAAACCTGAAAGCGTTCCTGCAGTTCTCTGTTTGTTATTTTGCTTCCCAGAGGAATGGTTCCGCTCATGATCTCATTTTTTAAGATGTCATATATTTGTTCGCTTAAGGTCGTTTTCACAAGTGTACTCTTCATCATCTTCTCCTTCCTGATTATCTAATTGTAAATTACATTTTACTATAAGTCTCTCTTAAAAGCAATAAAAGGACAATTGTTGATCTAATATGACTATATATTTCCCCAAAACATAGGAATTAAAAGTATCAAAAAAACTTATAAAACAATATTGACAAAATGCGTTTTAGTTGTATAATATAACTAACACACGTGATGCATCATACATCATGCATCATAAATGAACTTGAAGGTAACATATAAAAAACTAAATATTGTGAAGGGGGATAGGAAATGCAACTATTTGAATGGCTGGTGCTTACTTTTGTAAAGATTGTAATGGCACTCAATAAACTGTTGTGGGGCGACATGTTTATTCTGGAGTTCTCAAATGGTGAAACTAAGTTCGGCATATCATTGCTGGTAATCCTGCTGATTCCCGCAGGTCTTTATTTTACCGTTAAAACGAGGTTCCTGCCGTTTAGGCTTTTTCCTGAAATGATTCGGGCGACTTTGAGGAAAAAGACAGGAGAGGATCAGAATTCCATTTCTGGTTTTCAGGCACTGATTATTGCCACGGCCACCCGCGTGGGTATGGGGAATCTGGCAGGCGTGGTAGCGGCCATATCCTTTGGTGGCGCAGGTGCGGTATTCTGGATGTGGGTAACTGCTATTATAGGCTCGTCTACCGCATTCATAGAATCAACACTGGCGCAGATTTACAAAGAAAAGGATCCTCTTTATGGGGGCTACAGAGGTGGGCCTGCCTACTTTATGAAAAGGATCCGGTTTATTACAAAGGTGAAGCGTGAAGATATCTTTGTAAAGGATGTGCAGAAGGAAGCAGAGTATGTGGCAATGGACGGCAACACCTATTACATAAAAGGCTGCAAGTGTACATTTCTCGGAATTGCATTTGCACTCTCGGGTCTGCTTTGCTGGGCTGGTATCAGCCAGGTAATCGGAAACTCGGTTTCCACTGCCTTTAAAAATGCATTTGGTATTCCCCAGATGACTACGACTGTGGTTCTGGTTGCAGTTTCCGCATGCATCGTGCTCCGTAAGAATGCAATCGTGAAGGTACTTGATAAAATTGTGCCGATTATGGCATGTGCCTATATTGCAATTACGCTTTTCGTCATTGCCAAGAACATTGTTTATCTTCCGGATGTGTTTGGCAGCATCTTTTCCCAGGCATTTGGACTTAAGCCTATGGTAGGCGGAGGCTTGGGTGCTGTTATCATGAATGGAGTGAAGCGCGGTCTTTTTTCAAATGAAGCCGGAAGCGGATCCGCCCCCTGTGCAGCAGCGGCTGCCGAGGTGGATCACCCGGTAACCCAGGGGCTTATTCAGTCTCTTGGCGTTTTTATCGATACCCTGGTAATTTGCAGCTGTTCCGCATTCCTGATGCTTCTGGCACCTGATGAGGCGATCAGTGGATTAGAGGGAATGGATCTTTTGCAGGGAGCTATGAACTATCACCTGGGTAGGTTCGGAGTTATTTTTATCGCTATTATCTTGTTCTTGTTCAGCTTTTCCACATTTATTGGCATTCTGTACTATGCACGCAGTAATGTCGCCTATATTTTCAAGGATACATGGGCGGCACAGACCGGATACACGATTTTTGCACTGGTGATGCTGTTTATCGGCGGAATCGCCGCATATAGTTTTGTGTGGGATTTAGGAGACCTTGGAGTAGGGCTTATGACCATTTTCAATATGCTGGCAATCATTCCGTTGTCAGGCCAGGCCATTGCATCGCTTAAGGATTATGAAGAGAATTTTTCAATTAAGAAAAAAAATAAAATTATTTTGCAGGAGGAATTATAATGGATATGATGAAATTTGCACCGGAGCCTTTCAAAATTAAGATGGTAGAGCCTATGGGAAACTTAGACAAGGAAGAAAGAAAAGAAGCCATAAAGACCGCAGGATATAATACGTTCCTGTTAAAATCAGAGGAATGTTTTATTGACCTTTTGACAGATTCCGGAACAAATGCAATGAGCGACAGACAGTGGGCAGGGCTGATGTTAGGTGACGAAGCCTATGGCGGCTCCAGGAACTTTTATCATCTGGAAGAGACTGTACGTGAACTCTT
Organism: Hungatella sp. UBA3147; assembly: GCA_002365025.1. Classification (GTDB taxonomy): domain Bacteria; phylum Bacillota; class Clostridia; order Lachnospirales; family Lachnospiraceae; genus Lacrimispora. The sequence continues at coordinate 6,087 of DEYX01000346.1, forward strand.
TGGATTCCAATATGTAGTTCCGACTCATCAGGGGCGGGGCGCAGAGAACATTCTGTCTTCTCTTACCATTAAGCCAGGAGACTATGTGCCAGGCAACATGTATTTCACCACAACCCGCTTCCATCAGGAACACAATGGGGCCACCTTCCGTGACGTGGTTATTGATGAAGCCCATGATCCAAATGCAATCCTGGACTTTAAGGGCAATGTAGACTTAAATAAGTTCCAGGCTCTCATTGACGAAGTCGGCGCAGACAGGATCCCATATATCTGCCTTGCAGTTACTGTAAACCTGGCAGGCGGCCAGCCCGTTTCCATGGCTAACATAAAGGCTGTATCCGAAATGGCCCATAAGTATGGCATTAAGGTAATGTTTGATGCTACCAGATGTGTAGAGAACGCATATTTCATCAAGACAAGAGAAAAAGGCTATGAAGATAAGACCATCAAGGAAATTGTTCATGAATTGTTCTCCTACGGCGATGGCTGCACCATGTCCGGAAAGAAAGACTGCCTGACCAATATCGGCGGATTCCTGTGCATGAATGACAAAGATTTATACATCCGTGCAACTGGAATGGTGGTACAGTATGAAGGTATGCCTACCTACGGTGGAATGGCAGGAAGAGATATGGAAGCTATGGCAATTGGTCTTAAAGAGTCGATGGAATTCAACTACATCAGTCACCGTGTCAATCAAATCCGTTACCTTGGCGAGAAGCTGGATGCTGCAGGAGTTCCTATGGTTAAGCCTAGCGGCGGCCATGCAATCTTTGTAGATGCCCGTGCATTCTTAGACCATCTGGATCAGAAAACGGACTTCCCGGCACAGGCTCTGGCAGCAGCTGTTTACGAGTTCTCCGGCGTTAGAACCATGGAACGCGGCATTATCTCCGCAGGCAGAGATAATAAGACAGGAGAGAACCATGTGCCGAAGCTGGAGACCATCCGTCTGACCATTCCGAGAAGAGTTTATACATATGCACACCTGGATTATGTTGCTGAAGCAATCATTCAGCTGTATCAGATGAGACATGACATCAGCGGTCTGAAATGGGTTTATGAGCCAGAAGTACTGCGCTTCTTTACCGGACGCTTTGAGCCTAAGAATGGAGAGTTAATTAAGGGATTCTGATACTTAGAATGAAACAGATCGCTTAGTTGTGAAATAAGGGAAAATGCTGTTTTTAGCCTGGAAGGGCTGGAAACAGCATTTTTCTTATATGAGCTACAACATTGATGTGTTGTTAAGGTTGAAATTATGCATATTGCACAAAAAATATTTATTTTATTAAACAAATTTGCAAATAGACATCTGCAAAGATCCGTGATATACTGCGTTTAGAAAATAGATGTGTAGTTTGTGACTGGTAAGGCAGGCAAGGTCTACAGGGTTGTTATCACATATCCTAGTGATGTGATGGTCCTCGTAGCTTGTCTTTTTTTATTACTGGAAGGGCTTATGAAAATTGAAAAAGTTTTGAACAATAACATGGTATCAGCTTATAATACCGAGGGGAAAGAAATCATACTGAAGGGTAAATCCATTGGCTTTGGAAAGAAAAGGGGCGATGAGGTGGACCGGAAGCTGGTGGAACGGGTATTTGTACAGAATGATAAGCGGGATGCCCGGCACTTTGAAGAGTATTTCGCAAAGCTTCCCCAGGAATACTGGGATATCAGTGAACAGGCTGTTGATTACGCCAAAAGCGAGTTTGGAATGCAGCTGGATTCCCGGATCATCCTCCCGGTGTGTGACCATATCGCCGGTGCGGTAGACCGTTATAAAAACGGAACCATACTACGAAATGCAATGCTGTGGGAGGGGAAACGGTTTTATCCCAATGAATTTCAAGTGGGTCAGTATGCGGTCGACTTAATTCGGAGAAGGCTTAATATTTCCATGGAAGAGGATGAAGCCATGTTCCTGGCGTTTCATTTTGTTTATGGACAGTTAAACCGCCAGGAAACCGATGATTTGGGGATAATTACGGAAGTTATTAAAGACATTGTGGATATTGTAGAGGCGTCCTTTCAGATCAGGCTGGATACAGAGTCCTGGGATTACAGACGTTTTGTGACCCACATTCGTTTTTTTGCCCAGCGCATGCTGCAGAATAAGCAGTACGAGGCGACCAATGAAGAGTGGTATCAGCTGCTAAAGGATAAGTACCGCAGAGCTTATAACTGTATTATTAAAATAGCGGATTATATACACGACCGGTATTACTATGAAATAGACCGGGAAGAAATGATGTATCTGATGATTCACATAGAAAAAGTTACAAGAGAACTGTTTTAAAACAGAGGGCTGGGATTGTTACCGGACGGGAAATATGGTCCGGGCAGGACCCTGCATGGAGAGTAGGCTGCAATGATTATATTATTTGCAGGCTGCTTTTCGGCAGGGTCCTTTTTATATATAAAACAAAAAATCCTACGGGAAATATTTATTGAATGATAAGGCGTTATAAGATAGCCGGCAGACGCCTTTTCAGATAGATAACAATGAGTAAACCTTAATAAGGGGGAGATAATATGGCATTTGATTATGCACAGACCGCACAGACCTTACTTGAAAAGGTTGGCGGAGAAAATAATGTGAGCGGGCTGTCCCATTGTATGACACGCCTGCGGTTCGTACTGAAAGACAGTACAGTTCCTAAAGATTCTGAAATTGAAAAGGTACCGGGTGTGATCCGGGTGGTCCGCCAGGCCGGACAGTTCCAGGTAGTTATCGGCAACGAGGTATCAAATGTATATAAGGAATTTATAAAGCTTGGACAATTTGAAGAGAGCACCGGGAATAAGGATGAAGGTCCTAAGGAGAATTTGTTCTCACGTATGTGCAGTTTTGTAGCCGGCTGCATGACCCCTCTGCTTCCCGCCATGCTTGGCTGCGGTATGATCAAAGTAGTGCTGACACTTCTGACCACCTTTGGGTTAGTGGGTACGTCCGGAAGTACGTATGTGATTTTATCCGCAGTAGGAGATGCTTTCTTCTACTTCCTGCCCATTTTGCTGGCCATGACCACAGCAAAGCGTCTTGGTTCCAACATTTACCTGGCAATGGTAGTAGCCGCGCTTTTGATCCATCCTGATATTACGGGTCTGCTGAGCCAGGGAAATACCACATATTTTGGATTGCCTGTCACGGCGGCCGTATATAGCTCCTCCGTTCTTCCTATCTTCCTTATCGTTCCGATTATGGGATATATTGAACGGTTTGCGGATAAGGTTTGCCCCAATCTTTTAAAGGTATTTTTGAAACCGTTATTAGTCTTATTCATAACCGTGCCCATTGCATTAGTTGTTGTTGGACCCCTTGGAAGCATTCTCGGAAATTATCTGGCAGTCGGTATCAATTTCTTATATAGCAAAGCCGGCTGGCTCACCATCATGCTGATCTCTGCAGCCATGCCGTTTATCGTTATGACTGGAATGCATTATGCATTGATACCTATGTTCGCCATTAGTATGGCGACCTTTGGATTTGATGCCATTGTACTTATTACCATGTTCTGCTCCAACCTGGCACAGGGAGGGGCCTCCCTGGCCGTTGCTGTCCGCTCCAGGGATGAAAATGTAAAGTCTGCCGCATCTGCCTGTGGAATCTCAGCAGTTGTAGCAGGCGTTACAGAGCCTGCAATGTATGGTGTGACGTTAAAATACAAAACACCCATGATAGCAGCGGTAATCGGTGCAGCAGCATCAGGTCTTTATGCCGGAATCACCCATCTGGTAGCTTATTCCATGGGTGGTTCTCCCTCCTCCCTGACCTTAATCACCATGATCGGAGGTGAGGGATTCGGCAATTTGATAAATGGTGTGATTGCTCTTATTATCTCTCTGACCGTATCCTTTGTCATGACTCTTATTCTTTATAAGCCAGAGGAGGAGAACGGGAAGCCGGAAACTACCGGGGGTGCTCCTTCTGAAGAGAAAAAGCCGCTGGTGGAAACGATTGAACTTGCAAGTCCTCTTACAGGAAGGGTAATTTCTTTAGCCGAGATAGAGGATCCGGTATTTGCAGGCGGAGTGCTAGGAGAAGGGGTAGCCATAATTCCGGACGAAGGAAAGGTATATGCTCCTGCGGACGGAACCATCAGTGCTGTAACCGACACAAAGCATGCGGTCGGTATCACTACGGATACAGGAGCAGAAGTACTGATCCATGTAGGACTTGATACGGTGCGTCTTGGAGGAGAAGGTTTTACCCTTCACTGCAGGCAAGGGGACCGGATCATAAAGGGAAGCCTTCTGCTGGAGTTTGATATGAAGAAAATTAAGGAAGCGGGCTTATCGCTTACAACTCCTGTGCTTGTATCTAATATGAATAACTTTGTAAGCTTAAAGGCAGAAAATAAAAAGCAGATAGAGGTTGGAGAGAAGCTGATAACAATTGTTTAATCATTATGAAAGAGGTGCCTAATGTCTGTATTTTCTGAAGATTTTTTATGGGGAGGCGCGGTGGCGGCTAACCAGTGTGAGGGCGCATGGAATGAGGCGGGAAAGGGAATCGCAGATCCTGATGTATGTACGGGAGGTTCCCATGCAAGATCCAAACGGATCACCCGGACCATAGAGCCGGATACATGTTACCCAAGCCATGAAGCCATTGATTTTTACCATCATTATAAAGAAGATATTGCCCTGTTTGCTGAGATGGGTTTTAAAGTATTCCGTTTTTCCATTGCCTGGACCAGAATTTTCCCTACGGGCATGGAAATGGAGCCGAATGAGGCTGGTCTGGAATTTTATGACAGGGTAATCGATGAGTGCTTAAACCATGGCATGGAACCGCTGATCACCATTTCCCATTACGAGATGCCCTTTGCCCTTACGGAAAAGTACAATGGCTGGGCTTCCAGAGAGTGCATCGGACTGTATGTTAAATATGCGGAAACGCTGTTCAAACGCTATAAGGGAAAGGTGAAATACTGGCTGACCTTTAATGAGATCAATGCAGGGACAATGCCCATGGGCGGTTTCCTTTCCTTAGGCATTTTAAATGAGGGAACAACGGATTTTACAAACCAGACGGATATTCCAAATCTCCGCTTCCAGGGCCTTCATCATCAGTTTGTGGCCAGTGCCCGGGCGGTTAAGGCCGGACATGAGATTGACCCGGACTGTAAGATCGGCTGTATGCTCTGTTATATTACCACCTATCCTTTGACCTGCAATCCGGATGATATATTAGAAGCCCAGAGACGGAATCAGATTTTAAACCAGTTCTGCGGCGATGTGCAGGTTAGGGGAGAATATCCCAGTTTTATGAACCGTTATTTCAGGGAAAACGGGATTTCCATACAGATGGAGCCGGGAGACTTGGAAACCATAAAAGAGGGCTGTGTGGATTATTATACCTTCAGTTATTATATGTCTAACTGTGCCACTGCTTCGCCGGAACAGGCAGGCACCTCCGGCAACTTAATGGGAGGAGCGAAAAATCCTTATCTGGAATCCAGCGACTGGGGCTGGCAGATCGATCCTAAGGGACTTCGTTATACGCTGAATGAGCTTTACGGACGTTACCGCATTCCTCTGATGGTGGTAGAAAACGGCCTGGGTGCTTATGATAAGAAGGAAGAGGATGGGAGCATCAGGGACGATTACCGCATCGATTACTTAAGGAAACACATTGAGCAGATGAAGGAAGCCGTGGAGGATGGTGTGGATCTGATGGGGTATACCCCTTGGGGCTGCATTGATCTGGTCAGCGCTTCCACCGGAGAAATGGCAAAGCGCTACGGTTTTATATACGTTGAAAAATATGATGATGGAACCGGAGATTTATCCAGGAGGAAAAAGAAATCCTTTGAATGGTATAAAAAAGTAATTGAAACAAATGGAGAAAACTTAGAGGGTATCTGAAATCTTAAAATTGCATAAATAACAGATGTTTGGTAAATGAGAAACTGCAAACTTTCCAGTAATTGATTGTGTCTTTCTGAATCACTGGGAAGTATGAGTCCAATTTAATATCGGCAAAGTCTTGGATTGATATCGTAAACAGTCCAGGAATTTGTCCGCCCCCTCTCTTATTTGTCGCAATCCTTGTATACACTATTAAACCTTTTAGTAGGAATTTATAGCTCCCAGGTTATCCATATAAAAAGCACAATCCATAATACCTCCGGAATTTAGGTCAATACAGCTGCGCATGTATTCAAAGTGTTTGATATCTAGCTCATTTTTACTGTCTAGGGCGATACTATTGGAATAATTTATATCTTTTGCAGCAAAAAACATGTACACATACATGATGCCACTTTCAACTGCTGAAAAATAGGCCTCAAAATAAGCCTGTTCATTTTTCAGAAACTCAGCACCCTCGTCTTTATTTGCCTCCAGAAAAGCCAGCCACTCTTTGGCTATTTTCTCTTTACCTTTGATAACTTCTAACTTGTATAATTTGATTTCCGTATGCTTCATATATCCTCCTTTTAAATGATTAGTCTAAACTAACTTAATTATAAAGTTATTGAACAGATTTGTCAATCCAACTGATTGAAAACAAGTTTATAGATAAAAAATAGTATAATGCAGGTATATC
>DEYX01000333.1 GCA_002365025.1 Hungatella sp. UBA3147
CCAAGATGTTTGAATTACAGGGAAACAGTACTCTTGGTAATATCGGCGCCCGTAATATTGTCAGCGTGAAACAGATTCTTCGCTCAGAGGGAATTCGTCTTGTGGCTGAGGATGTGGGAGAAAACTACGCACGGACTATGACCTTTGATGTCAGTACGGGAGGAGTCAGAATAAGGACTTACGGCAGAGCGGAAATTGATTTGTAAACATTATGAACCGGAGGAATTATGCCGATATTTTATTAGGCAGATGTTTTTGCCGGATTATATTGAGATAAAGGAGAAGAAGTATGGCAGAAACAGAGATTTTGTTAGAGTCAGGTACCAATGAGATCGAAATAATGGAATTTACCATTTATGGTGAATTATATGGCATCAACGTGGCAAAAGTTCGTGAAATCATGATGTCAGATAAAGTAAAGCCCATTCCTCATGCCCACCCTTCTGTGGAGGGAATATTCAAGCCCAGAGATATCCTTCTCACTGTAATTGACCTTCCCCACTATCTGACAGGAAGCAAAACAGAGCAGCAGCCGAAAGATTTATTCATTATTACTAACTTTAATAAGCTGCATATTGCGTTCCGAGTTCACAGCGTGGTGGGAATCAGCCGCATTTCATGGAAGGATATACAGAAGCCGGACAATACCATCAGCCGGGGGGAGGAAGGAGTGGCAACAGGCATTGCCCAGTGCGGGAAGGATTTGGTCACAATCCTGGATTTTGAAAAAATCGTAGCGGAAATTGCCCCGGAAACAGGGATTCAGTTAAATGAGATTAACAAATTTGAAGACAGAGAAAAAAATGGAAGCCCTATTCTGATTGCTGAAGATTCCATACTGTTAACCAGAATGATAGAAGCTTCGCTTAGGAAGGCAGGCTACCATAACCTGACTTTTAAAAACAACGGACAGGAAGCATGGGACTACTTAAATCAGATTCGGAATGATTCGGACTTTGCTAATAAAATAAGCCTGATTATTACAGATATCGAAATGCCGGAAATGGATGGTCACCATCTGACAAAGCTGGTCAAGGATGATAAAGCGTTACAGCACATTCCGATTGTTATTTTTTCATCAATGATCAATCAGGAATTAATGATCAAAGGAAAGAAGCTGGGCGCAGATGAGCAGTTGTCCAAACCGGAAATCGGACATCTGGTGGAAGTGATTGACCATTTGCTACAAAGGAGGTAAAACAATGGATAGATATGTCACCCGGCAGCCTATTAAGGCACTTAAGGAGGACAGGATCATTGGCTACGAGGTGCTGTTTCAAAAGGATTATGACGCCCTCTATAATAGTACCGATGTGGCGGCGGCAGATACCATAGCAGGTTTTCTTATGCAGAACACGGAAAGGATTTTCCAGGATAAACTTACATTTGTAACATTTACTCCTTCTTTATTGTTCCGGAATATGCCGAAAATTTTTGATAAGGATAAATTAATTATTCAAATTGAAGATCATGTGATGATCCATCCCTTATCGCCCGCTATCATCAAAAGATACCGCACGGAAGGTTATATATTTGCAATCAATGATTTCCAGTTTTCTCCCAAGTATTTTACCATGCTGGATTATGTTACCTACATAAAAGTGGATATCAGCAATAAGCACGAAGGAAGAGAACGGGTTTCCTTAAATAATCTTATCAACACCATGAAAGGTTTTGATAAGAAATGTATTGCAACCGGTGTTAATACCAAAGAGGATTATGAGCTTGCCATGGAAGTCGGCGCTGACTATGCAGAAGGCAGTTATGTCGCGGAAGCTATGGCCAAGAAAGTAAAACGGATGGAATTCCTGGAAGGGAACTTCTTCCAGCTTGTTGTGGAAGTATCAAAAGACGAACCTGATATTGAACAGATCGAAAAGGTTATAAGCCATGACGCTGCATTAAGTTACGCTCTACTTAAAATTGTTAATTCTGCTTATTTTGCTTTGCGCAGACGAGTGTCTTCTATCCGCCAGGCTCTGGTTACCATGGGGATCAGTCAATTAAAGCAATGGGTATACCTTTTAAGCTTTAACAATGATTTTGAAAGTGATGAGTCCCGTGAGGCCATGCTGAAGCTGTCCTTTCTTCGGGCTAATTACGCTATGGTCCTTTCTGACCATATCAAGGATCTGCCCATTATCCGATCAGAGGTTTATATGATGGGAATGTTCTCAACCTTGCAGTATATGATTGATGCGCCATTGGAAGAAATTCTTGAAGAAGTACCTGTGGCCCAGGAGATCAAGGATGCGCTGCTTAAGCAGGAAGGAGTATGCGGATCGCTTTATAAACTCATTCTTAGCTATGAAAATGCAGACTGGAAAGCTGTAAAATCTCTATCAAATGAATTAGGTATCCCTTCTTCTCTTCTGGCACAAACCTACATGGATTGTGTAGAAACAGTAAATGAGATATGGGAAGGGGTTGTAAGCAACGCAGACCGGGAAACAGAGAACATAATAAAAGAAACCCACACCTAATGGTGTGGGTTTTCTTTTACAGCAGAACAGGCTTTGGTCAATTCTACAACAACTTGCTGTGAAAATCGGGTGGAATAAAAGTTTAAAAGAGGAGAAGCGGTGGAATTCTCTGCGACTATGTATTTGGGAGGCAGATGGGACAGTGCCAGGGCTGTGACATCTGCAGTGCACCGGTCACAGTTGCAAACATCGAATTTATCCATGTATTCTGATACCGCATTCTTTACGATGTGTTCCATAACATTCAGATATTGAAATGATGGAATCGATATTTCCGGAATACCAGGTTTTGTTTCCTGGACAAGGGAAGGAGTCTCCGGTTCAGGAGCATCTTCCAGCCCTTCTGCTTCCTCTAACTGTTCCCTGATCAATTCTGCCACCGGGTCCGGGGCTGAAGAAGACATGTCTATAATGGAAATAGGAGTTGGAGGAGAAGGCGGCTGATTTGAATCCGTAAGTTCCCTGATTTTTTCCGTGGAATCGGAGGTTTGACGGGCTGCAAGATTTTCTCTGGCAGCTTCTTCTTTAGAGGATTCAGCCTCTTCTCCTGCTAACAGATTCATTACATGAGCTGTTTTACTGCTTTTTCTGGCCATAATTAAAACTCCCTTCGGGTAATTAATTTTTACGTTGTTTGATCAATTCCAGAACCTCGGAAATCAATTCCTTGTAGTCCTGGGCCGGATTGGATCTTGGAGCATAATCCAGAAGATTTACTCCCTGGGCAGGGGCTTCCGCCACGCAGACACTGGATCGAATATGGGTATTAAATACCGTAGAGTTGATCTGCAGTGCGATTTTCTGAGCCATTTCCTTTACTTCTTTGGAAAGGAGGGTTCTGGGATTATATTTGTTAAGCAATATTCCAAGGACCACCAGATCCGGATTGACGGAGGAACGGACCGTGTTGATGGTATCTTTAATCTGGGAGACACCCAAAAGGCTTAGAATTTCAGGAACCATGGGGATGATCAGATAGTCAGCAGCCGCATAAGCATTTACAGTGAGAATATTTAATGCAGGGGGAGTATCGATAATGATGTAATCGTAATATCCGGCTACAGTAGAGAGAATATTTTTAAGAATACATTCCCGCTGCTTTCCAGTAAACTCCAGTTCAGCTCCGCTTAACAGGATATTGGAGGCGATTACATCGCAGCGCTTTGTAGACTGTATGGCCTCCTGCAGGGAAGCGGTCCCTTTTAAAACTTCATAAATGGTTGCGCCGGATTCGATTTGCAGTCCAAGGCTGAAGCCTAAGTTGCCCTGAGGGTCTAAATCCACCGCCAAAACTCTTTTATTATTCATGGCAAGACCGCAGGCAAGAGCACAGGAAGTGGTTGTTTTGCCTACGCCGCCTTTTTGATTTGTAATTGCAATGACTGTTGACAACTTCTATTCCTCCAATCGTAAATTGAAATAAAACTATTATCTTTAGTATACAATATGTCGATAAATAAGTATAGTAAAAACAAGAAAAAAACAGTATTTTGGAGAATCAGATGATGTGTGTATTTAGAAAGGAGCTTCATTATGGCATCAGTATATAATAGTGTGACAAATAACAGCTATTCTTCTTCTGTCCGCGGTTTCGGCGGCCTTGCCAGCGGCTTAGACCGGGATAGTCTGATTGAAGGAATGACCGCCGGTACAAGGGCGAAGATTGCGAAGCAGCAAAAGAGTAAACAGACTCTGCTGTGGAAACAGGATGCTTACCGCTCCATCAGTTCCAAGTTGATTGAGTTTTCAAAAAAATATACTTCTTATACAAATACGGAAACAAATCTTTCCAGCGCTGCTTTCTGGGCCAGAAGCAGTGTTACGCCACTAGGAACTAACAGCAAGTATATCCAGGTATCTGGAAGTCCTTCCAGTTCAAGTGCTGTTTCCATTGTGGGTGTGAAACAGATGGCTCAAAAGGCTTCTGTGGTTTCCGGCGATTATGTCACCAACGGAACGTTGAGCACTGGAGAGATTGATTTAAATGAAATCAAGACAGTCAGCACCCTGGAAGGGGAGAGCTTAAAATTTCAGATTGGAAACAAGACGTTTAATGTTCCGTTAAGAAGCGGTACCGATCAGGATGGAAATCCATATGATTTTTCTAATGGAGCGCAAACAGTGAAGTCCATCACAAAAGCACTGGAAGGGGTATCTATAGGAGGCGGAAAGACTCTGGCCGATATGATTGAGGTAACGGCGGATCCTGCCGGCTCCATCAATGATCCGGTGGGAACACCATTTAAGCTGGATTTTAAATCGAAGGATACAGCAGGAAATGACATTCGTCTGGCAGGAGGAAGCGAGGGTGCATTGAAAGCCCTTGGCGTAGACAGTGGGGAAGCCTTTGCGGAACTGGGAGAACAGGGGAAGACAGTTATCACAGCCAGCGGAATGTCAGATGAATTAACGACGAATCAGAATCTTTTTAGACCTAAGACCTTTCAAGAACAGGTTGATGGCAAAAAAATGTCCTTTACATATAACGGAGTTACAAAATCCATAGTACTTTCCTACAAGGCTGGAGATAGTTTAGATGATTTTGCAAATGATATTGAGAAAAAGCTGGCAAAAGAATTTGGAACAGGAAGAATTGATGTGAAAGCCATCGATGTGACAGGGGGGAAAGGGAAACTCCAGTTTACTACCCAAAACCCGGATGGAACGAATGACAGATCTTCGGATCTGGCAATTTCCTTTGCCGATGCAGGTGTGATGGGAAAGGGAGGTGCTTTAAATGTAACAGAAGGGGAATCAAACCGACTCAGGATGTCAGCATCTTTTTTAGACTCAGGGTTAAATACGGATCCTTCGAAGTCGGAAACGGACCCATTAAACATTACCATCAATGGTGTGGATATTGAAGGGCTAACTTATGGTAGCAGTATCAATGACATTATCAATAAGATCAATTCCTCCGATGCCGGTGTAACTGTGAGTTACCTGAGAAATGCGGACAGGTTCTCCATAGTATCGAAGGAAGAAGGGGCATCCGGAAAGATAGAATTCAATGCAAAAACATCAGATGGCCAGAATACGGATAACGTGAAGCTGTTTGGATCCTTAGCGGGTACCCAGGATCCTGTTTCTGGAGAGGTAACTCCTCCGGCGGCAGTTGAAGGCAAAGATGCCGTTATCTACGTGAAATACGGCGATTCCTCGGCTCCGGTTGAATTGACCAGAGGAAGCAATTCCTTTAACCTGGATGGTTTAAATGTTACGGTCAGCGGAACCTTTAATGAGACAGGAGTATACGATAAAGATCAGGAAGTTACTTTTAATGCCAAAACGGATACGGATAAGATCGTAAAAGTTATATCTGATATGATTAAGGATTATAACGATATCATTAAGCAGGTAAATGAACAGGTTTCCACTAAGCCAAACCGTAAATATGAGCCGCTGACTGATGAGCAGAAAGAACAGATGAAGGATTCGCAGATTGAAAAATGGGAAGAAGAAGCCAAAAAGGGACTGCTTTTTAATGATCCTGAGATGAGAAATCTTTCTGACAGCCTGCGTTTCATATTTTCGGCTGGTTCCGAGGATCAAAGGAAGCTGGCGTCTTTTGGAATTACCACAAGCAAAGATTACTCAGAGCAGGGAAGTCTTGTGCTTGACGAGACAAAATTTCGAGCAGCATTAGAAAATTCTGCTGATGATCTGAAAGATCTCTTTACCAAGCAAGCGGATAAGACTACAGGAGAAAACGGCGGCTTTATGTCCCGTCTGACTACAATAACCGATAACTATGCCTCTACAAAAGGAGCAGTCAAGGGCAGCCTGATTGAAAAAGCTGGTTCCACCTATGCTCCCACAAGCATACTATCCAATACCATTAAAAAATCGATTGATGGAATCGATAGCATTATTGAACGCCTTCAGTCACAGCTTAAAACAGAAACAGACCGGTATGTAAAGCAGTTTACTTCTTTAGAGACATTGATTTCTCAGATGAACTCACAGAGCAGTTGGCTGAGTTCAGTCGGCGGGCAATAAAGAATGGCGGTGCATAAGATGAATGCGAATGGTTATCAGAATTACAAAGCCCAGGCGGTAAATACCATGACTCCTGGAGAGATGCTTGGCCTCCTGTATGATGAGTTGTTAAAGCGTCTGACTAGAGCGGAACTTGCCCTGGAAAAAAAGGATTATGCGCTTTTTGACCAGTCCATGCAGCGTTCCAATGACATTGTCAATTATTTAAAAAATACCCTGGATCATAAATTTGAAATTAGCTCCGAGTTAAATCGACTGTATGACTTCTTTCTTTATGAGTTCAGCCGGATTAGCGCCGGGAGAAATCCAAAGGTAATCGCGGAAGTCAGACCCTTGATTGTGGAATTGAGAGATGCCTTCAGAGAGGCGCAGCGGTTAAGTAGTTAAAAAGTGGTGCCGGAGGGATGCTGTTCTCTCCGGCTATTTAATATTCGATTATTGGGATGAGGGAGGATGTATATGGAAGATTCCATGATGGTAGAAATTCTCAAAGAGATGCAGAAGAAATACATGTGTATTGTTGAAATAGAGCGCATTACCCGAGAGATGGGAGATGCACTATCCCGGAATGACAGGGAATCCGTACAAATGTTGTTGGGAATGCGCCAGGATGAAATGAACAAAGCGGATGTAAGTATCAGGAACATAGAATGCCTGTTATCTGCCCTACAACCGGATGAGGGCAGTCAGGTAAGAGAGTGGCTTAATGGCAGTGGAAACAGGGACCCTGCCAGTCCTATGGCTGAGAGACTGGCGGAGAAGGGAAAGAGTATCCAGCTCGCCCTGAAACGGACCATTGAAGTGGACCGCCACATAAGCATGCGATTATCAGGAAAGGAATCTTACTATCAATAATGTTCTGGGAAGTTAGATTGCTTAACTCGGAGGGCCAATCATCCAAAGAGGCCCTCCGTTTGAAGCGTGGTAGTTTAATTCTTTCAATATTAGAGAGGGATCCCAGTCTATTTGAGAATTATCGTATTGATTGGCATCAGCAATTTTTATCATTCCTTCTTCTGTAAAACGGGTAAGGATAATAAAATGACCATTTTGGGTAAAATGACCCTTTTTCATAAGGGCTACGACCAAATGACCAGAATTTAATGCATCTGCCAGCCCCTGGACCGTGTAATCTTTAACGGGTGCAGCGGTCAGACCATAGGCTAGGGCACTGTCTAATATCAGGCGGTGATAAGAACCCTGACCGGGCGCCCAGGACTTATTTGCTGCCGCCCACGCAGCCATATCAGGAGGAAGCACCTGATTGCCGGTAAGGCTTGTAACAATCATGGCCATAACCGTGGGACCGCAGCCATAGGTGGAAAGAGGATCCTTTCCACCATATAGAAAGCTGCCCCATCTTGCATCAGACTGGTTGTAGTAGGTAAGAGGGCCGCATACGCTGTCCAGCATGAGGTCATATCTCCCATCTTGAGGAAAGTCTGCTGCTAGCGCTTCAGGGTTTTCAATTTGAGAATAATTTGTAATAACTGATGTATCTTTCTGGATCACCTGATCAAAGGAAGAAGGAGAGGCCATAAAAGGAATTACACTCAGAAACAGGGTTCGGAACAGGATATATTGGATGGTATTCAACACATTCACCTTTTCTACAATAATAGTTATTTCTATGTTATTTATCGAACTACTGTCTGATAAAGTTAAGATTGCTGTAAAAAAACCGATATATAGTATATAAGGTGTTATATTTCAGCGGAATAAATATGCTGACAGCAGGGAAACGTATATTGATTAAAGGTGGAATCGTGAATGAGTAAAGGATACGAAGAACGGTATTTAATGACATTGCTGTCATCAGTGATAAATCAGAAGGAATCACCGGCACCGCTGAGGTACATAAATTGGGAGAAGATGTTTCGAATTGCTGATTATCACCGGGTGGCGCATGTTGTTTATTATGGAATTATGGGATTAGATGAAGAGATTCCTAAGTCCATCCGTCAGCGTTTTTTTGGTAAATATTTGGAATCCGTTCATCGGGTTGAGCGTTTACGTTCAACAGAAAGGCAGGTACAGACCATTCTGGAAAGAAACGGGATAAACTGCTTTTTTTTAAATTATTCTGATTTTGTAAAATGTTATCCTATTGAAGAAATGTGTTGCAGGGAATTTATAGAGATCGGTACAGAAAAGAAGTATGCCCAGGTCATCAAAACGCTTCTTTGGGACGCGGACTTTGAAGAACGCTATACGGAAAATCGAGGGGAACTTTACTATCGGGTTCCAGGGAACAAAGTTTTGTGTTTCAATCAAACCATGTTTTTTAGTAGGTCCATGCAAAAGTTTTATATCAATCTGGTTCGTTCCCTGCCAAATAAAAGGGGGTTGAACCATGTCCGGGAGATGAATGCCAGTGAGATGTATTTATTCCTTATGTGCAGGCTGACTGATTCTTATGCCAGAGGGGATATCAGCCTGAGCAAGATTATGGATTTTTGGGCATTTTATAAAACCCATGGAGAATTCTTTTTATGGCCTTATATTTACGAACGTTTGAAGGAACTTAAAATAGAGGAATTTGCGGAGCGTCTGGAATATCTTATCCTCCGCTGGTTTGGAACTGGAGCGGGAATTGAAAATGTGGAAATATACGATAATATGGAATCCTACATTTTCAGCAAAGGAACGGAAGGGCGTGAAGTCAGTGAGCAGTTCCTGCCCCTTATCAAAACGGTAGCTGATTGTTACTCCAGGGATAGGAAAAAAGAAGAATTCATAAGGCTGGTAGCGTGGCTGTTTCCGGATCGGGAATACATGGAAACCATATATCCGGCATTAGAGAAAACGGGCGCATTCCTTCCTGTTTTTTGGCTGATTCGTCTTGAAAGATATTTTAGAAGGCTGGTTGTCAGCAGAATAGAAGAAAGGTTCCAAATCTCTAAAAAGACGTTTTTTCGGTTTATGTGGAAAAGGTATCAGGGAGTAATAGAGGAAGTGATAGAAGAAAAAGAAGAGTTAGAGGAAAAAGAAGAGGAAAAAGAAGAGAAAAAAGAAAAAGAGCAAAAAGAGTATAAAGAACAAAAAGAAAATAAAAAGCATAATGAACATATAGTGCTAGATGAACATAAAGAACATATAGAGCATAACGAAGAAAAAACAGCGGAAATACCGAAATAAGATCAGGTATTTCCGCTGTTTTTTGACTGGCTCATCAAATCCTTAATTTTGGAAATCGAGCTTTCGTTTAGTTGGGAAGAAGCGGCCTCTTGATTTGCTGAGGCAGCTTCCAATAACTCTGTACGAAGAATTGAAATTTCTTTTGGTGCATCGATGGCTAATTTTACCCAGTCATTTCCAGTTTCAAGAATAGTAACAGTGATATTGTCACCGATCGTTAGAGACTGGCTATTTTTTCTTTGAAGAATCAGCATACGAATCCCCCTTTTTTATAAAATCCTTAAGCGGGTGACGGAAGCGGTAAAGAGGATTATCCAATATTATCTGTCTGGCTTCCCGGGTTTCTGTATTTACAGCAATAGGAGCCTTTAAATTTACCGTGCTGTCATCCATGGGGTTATGGATTACACTGATAACATAATATGAAACCTTATCTTCGCTGTCTGCAGTTTTTAACAGCATCTGATCGTCCTGAGATAATTCCGGTTCATATTTCTCATAAAACTGGAATGGATTCATAAGAATAAAGGAAACGCTTAAATCATCTACGGACTGCAGGCAGATCAAAGCATCACTGTTCTCCTGAAAGGCCAGAGGAACATAATTTTTTAAGTCAGTAAAACCAAACAGCCCGTCAGAAAAATGTATGAATTCTTTTTCTGAACAGGAAATCTTGCCAAAATATTGTGTGTTGATTTCCATAAAAACCTCCAGAGTACATGGTTAAGCGAGAATATCTACCGGAGTATGATTGAAGTAACTGGCTGCGCTGGGCGGAACATAAAGGGGCTTACCAATATATTCAATATTTACGTCAGGCATTTGAGTGATTGATAACTCAACATTTCCGGGTATAAATTCAAAATTTCCATTTGCCACCTTTATGTCAAAGCTTAATTTATCCATTTGGTATTGCATGGATAAATCCGGATCAGACCATTCGATATCAGGGCCTGTAGTAGGAAGAAACCGTAAACCGAATTCTCCAGTAGGCTGTTGGGCACGCTGACTGAATATTTGATCGAGTGTAATTTTAGGGTCTAACAACATGGCACCTTCCTTTGCATATGTAGCAGTAGCCTCCAGAGCAGCGGACTTACCCTTGGCAGCGGCTTGGCGCACGCTTTCCATTGTAGTAGGGCAGACTGAATTACGCGCATCGTACGTATCCAGATGTAATTTAATGGGGCGATTTTTTATGGTCAGGCCGCCCTTGATTCTGTCGGTTATCAGTTGAGATTTAGAACTAGAATATTCCAGTTTTGCTCTATGGATCTTCAGTTCGTATTCCATGGGTATGGTAGTAATCTTTAGCAATGCTTCCATTATAACACACCTCCATCAATTTTACTTCATGAAATCAATAAAAGATGGAGATAAGATACTGGTTCCTACCTTAAGGGCGGCATTGTATGCGTACTGATTCCACATATAATCGGTAATAGCAGCTGCAGGGTCCATTCCTTCCACCTTTAACATCTGTTCTTGCAGAGAAATATCGTTATTTTCAAGCCGGTCCTTTGTAGTAGTTAAAAATTCTGATTTAACACCCAGATTTGTGACTTCATTTAATACGTTGCTTCCTAAGTCTTTAAACTTGTTCATAAGCTTTCCATAAGCCTCTGTATCAAAATCATCTGCCTCCAGGGCATCAGCCAGCTGGCCGGCTAATAAAATGACATTATCGCTCATCCCGTCCGCATCTTTTCCGAATCCAGTGGCTTTTATGCCGGGAAGAGATATGTTAAATGCACTGGAGGGTACGACACGGTCAACGGCGTCGAGAGAAAGACCCATCCCTAAGTCAACATAAAGGGTTTCATTGGACAATCTAGCGAGATCTTTATAATCTTGGCTGCCGGGTTCGGCATCCACATTAAAACCTCGGTATGTAAGGGTTTTCCCATCCTCAGATAGAACAAAGGGCGGATTCTTTCCGTCTGAACCGGCAAATAAAAATGTGTCCTCGTAGGTGGAGTTAAGGCTTAAGGCCATGGATTTTTGAAACTGGCGAAGGGCAGCGGCAAAGGTCGCCCGTGCTTCCGGCGTCTGTTTGTCACCACTCATAGCCTGTATGTTATAATCAGAACTAATGGTCTTCATGGCATTGGATATTTGCATGAGGGCATCTTCCTGTCCATCCTGACGGGATTGGACGTCCGATAAGGTGTTTAAATTATCCAGATTCTTGTAATATTTACGGTGAAGCTGGGATGCGCGGGCTGCAGATGCAGGATCCTCTGCAACTCTGTTAAAGCTCCGCTGAGTCATAACATGATCTCTGGATTTATTTAAGTTGGCTATTGAAGCCGCAAGATTGCTTTTGTAATTCCGTATAATCGCATTAGTTGAAATTCTCATTGGAAACCTCCTATCTTCCTACGATGCCGGTATTGTTTATTAATGTATTCAGTGCTTCGTCCAGGGTTGTCATAAGACGGGCAGCAGCTGAAAAGGATCTTTGGTACTGCATCAGATTAATGCCTTCTTCATCTAAGGAAACACCAGATACGGCATCCTTGCTGTCTGCAGTCTGTTGAAGCACAGATAAATGGTTATCAAGGATTGCCTGATTGGCGGAACTGTCAATACCCTGAGTGTTTTCCAGGTTAGAGTAGCACTGGGAAAAGTTTCCGGTATAGTGGGTAATATATCCGTTCTGGGGGACCCCGTTGTTATCCATGTAGGTGTATTCATATTTGAAAACCCGTTCATCAGTCAGGGATTTCAGCATTTTAATAATATTATCATTGGCAGTGGAACCAGCATCCTCTTGATTGGATGAGATGATGTGAATGGTGTTGTTCATCCAGTCATCGGATATTTTAATGTTGCTGGCAGTAAAGCGGTTGCTGCCATCGGAAGTCTGAAACAAATCATAGTTTCTGACATTGACAGGGTTTGCTTTATAACCAAGAGATATATCTTTCCCATCAGCAGCCTTGATACTGTCCACATCCGTTGTTATTCCGTTGTCACTGCGCCATTCCAGCTTTCCGGAAACATAAGACCATTTGCCATTTTCGCTGTTGCCATCCACCAGCATAGATAGAGAAGAAGGCTCGGTATTTAATTTATCAGTCAGATTGTTTAAACTATCTTCAAGAGTAGCTCCAATGGGAATTTCGCCTGTACCGCTTCCAAAAGTATATGTTGTGCCATTGACCGTAATGGTTTCTCCTCTTAAGAAGTTTCCGGTTGCCTTGGAAAAATCCATGCTGTATACTGCTTCTCCAGTAGAAGTGTCCTTTGATGCTGTACCCATACCCGGCAGCTGGGTCACACCGGTATAAGGTTTTGTATTGACATTCAGTTCATTAAAGTTCTTGGCAAAATTCTGTACAAAAGCTTCAAAAGATCTTTCATAATATCCGATTCCTCTGTAATCTGTGGCAGGGTTGTCCATTTCTCCGGATTTATTCAATACATCCACAGTCCCTTTTAAAGTTCCCTCTTTCAGATAATTCGTAATATCTGTTTTCAAGGAGCTCGCATCCGAGCTATTATTGAAATTGCTGGCAGGAATCAATGATATGGAAACTGTACCATCAGGCTCTCCGTTGTATCCTTTGTTTCGTGTCATGGAAATTGAAGCGATATTTTCGCCATGTTCTCCTGCCGTAAGAGGATAGGTTACTCCATCACTGCCTCGGAATTTTATAACCGGATATTCAAATTTAGCACCTGAGGCAACGACCACATCATTGTAGGTAACACTGATGGGAAGGTAACCGGCAAGCTCATCGATTTTTTCATTTCTCTGATCCAAAAGCTCAAGAGCGGGATTGCCCTGTACCTGGCTCTTCCAGATGGCGTCGTTTAGCTCTCCGATATCAGAAAGAAGACTATTGATGGCAGGGATATCCGTATTCTCCAGGCCATTGATGGTTTCCTCACGGACACTTTTAAGGTCAGCTGCCTTTTGGTGGATGTAATTTACAATGACCTGGGCCCTGGAACGGACGATGCTGTCAAACTCGCTGTTATTTGCATTGGAGGACAACTGATCAAGGCTGGAACTTAAATCGCTGAGAGCTTTTTTTAATGCATCCCGATCGGTCTCATCAAAAATATCGGCTAATTGATCCAGGGTAGCCTGCCTGGCATCTGCTGTTCCTACCTTGGCAATCTGATTCCGGAACTGAACATCCAGAAATGGATCTCTTATCTGGGAAATGCCGGTAATTTCAACACCGTAGCCTATTTTAGAACCGGGGCCGGTGCTAACGTGATCTGCGCCTCTTGTATTAAAGCTTACCAGATCCACCCTCTGCCTGGTGTAGCCCTTTGTGTTAATATTTGCTATATTCTGTCCGGTCACGTCAATGGCGCGCTGGCTGGCGGTCATGGCCAGCTGAGCAATGGTAAATCCGGAGAAAGTTGAACGTGTCATAGTATTCCCTCCCATTTTGCTTTGTCTGGAGCCATTTCTCTTTGGGAATTCTGAATGGCTTTGTCTATCATGTGAAGATTGATTTCAATCATGGTGCGTGCACCATCACTTATTTCCTGAAACAGCCGGACTTGGTAGGTAAGTCCGTCAAACAGTTCTTTCAGTCGGTTGCGGACCTCGTCTTCAGAGACTTTTGAAAGAATCTGCTGAAAGGTATCCCCCTTCATTCCAAGCCGTTCCTGGCAATCCTCACGCTTTTTATCAAGGCCTCTCAGCTTTAATATGGCGGCCTGTTCCTTGTTCATGCAATCTTCCACATAGGTGACCCGGTTTTTCTTAGCGGCCTCCAGTTTTATCTGTTCAACCTGTACCAGGTCCTGAAAAAGCTGAATCATATCCTCAATTACAGCAGTAAAATCATTCATGGAAATCGTCTCCTTTGTATAAAAGAATTCTCTCGGCGATCTTATTTGCATCCACCTGATAGGTTCCGTCCTCAATCTTCTGTCTTAAGAGGTCCAGCTTTTCTTCTGATGCGGTCTGCTTAATTTCTTTCATGAGGGCGTTTTTTAGGGTCGAGATGAATTTTGAATCCATTTCTTCCTGGGGAGCGGAACGGATGGTGATTTCATCGTAATTGTTCTTACCGGATTCAGAAAGGCTGATATCGTTCTGATCCTGGTTCTGCCGTGTCATGGAGGTATTATACAGCGTACCGTAATAGTTCTGAGAAATACGCATTTACTTACTCCTTTCTAAGAATTTTATAAGGAAGTTCGATTTGTCTGTCGTCTCATCGAACGGCTGATTTTCTAAATGACCTAAGTACCCTAGTGGGTATTATAAATAAAATTCAGGCGGCACTCTTGTTCTTCATTAATAAGAAAACCAAACCACGGAAATTTTTTTATTACATCTATAATATCGTCAGTTTTAAGAAAATATTAACTTCAGGAACAGAATTTCTCAATTAAAGAGAACTTAAATGCTTCATCAGGACGCCTGCTATATTTGCGCAGGGCACCTGCCTGGTGACAGCACCTATGTTGTAGGCTACCATTGGCATTCCGTAAACAACGCAGCTTTCTGCATCCTGCCCAATGGTAAAAGCCCCCTTCTTTTTCATATTGAGAAGTCCTTCGGCCCCGTCACGTCCCATGCCGGTCATGATGATCCCCACGGAGGAGGCTCCGGCCGAGTCAGCAATGGACTGGAATAGAACGTCCACGGAAGGACGGTGTCCGCTTACTTTTTCACCGGGATAGCAGCTTACCGTGTAACGGCTTCCCATTTTAACTACCTTCATCTGTAGGTCACCGGGAGCAATCAGCACTTGACCCCTTTCAATGGGATCCCCGCTTTGGGCTTCTTTCACATTCATGGCGCAAAGCCGGTTTAAACGGTCTGCATACATTTTGGTAAAGCCCTCCGGCATATGTTGTGTGACCACAATACCAGGCGTGTCTGCAGGAAGGTCTTTTAGTACCTGGAGGGTGGCTTCTGTTCCGCCCGTGGAAGCGCCTATGGCAATTATGGTATTAGAGGCATTCAAGGAGAAGGCCGTTTTTCCCATGGCAGGATTCCCAGGTTCTTTGAGAGCAGGGGGAGAAACCGGAACTTTTATGACTGCACGGGAAGCAATAAAAATTTTGCTGATCAAGGTATTTAAGAATGTGCTGGCAGTATTACTGCTGGACATGTCAGGTTTTCTTACAAAGTCCACGGCGCCTGCGGAAAGTGCTTCAAACACGTTTAAATTAAGAGAAGAGACTAAAATGACTGGAACAGGATGTTTAGGAAGAAGTTTTTTTACAAATTCAATACCATTGATCATGGGCATTTCTACATCAAGCGTCACTACGTCTGGTTTAAGTAAAGGAATCTTCCGTTCTGCGTCAAATGCATCGACCGCATATCCGATCACTTCTATATTGGGGTTTTGAGAGAGATTATCAATTAATACCTTGCGAAACAGCAGGGAATCATCTACTATGAAAACTCGGATTTTTTTGGCCATAATTATTCCTCCTGTTATTTCTTCTTATCTGCCCACGCTTTATTGGCAGAGCCCACACTGCAGTCGAACTGCAATCCAAAATCCGTGTAATATAAAATCCATCTACTGAAATGGAGAGACAGTAAATAGATTTTATATTACGCAGATCATTCTTTTCGGTATGTAGCCGGCATTAAATACCGGTAAGGCGTTTTTTCTTTGTTGATTGTTTCGGAGTGCCCGATAAATAAGTATCCGCCTGGGGCTGTTGCATCATAGAATCGCTGAATCAGCCCGTCTTTTGTATTCTGATCAAAATAAATCATGACATTTCTGCAAAAAATAATATCAAATTTTAACCGGAACCGAATGGGGTCCATAAGATTAAAGGTCTGGAAAATAACATTTGATTTTATTGCCGGAGCTACGGAATATAATCCCTGCTCCGGGGATTTGACAAAGTATTTGGATCTCCATGCTGGAGATAAGTTCTTTAAGGATTCCTCATCATATACCGCTTCCTTTGCGGCCTTTAAAGCATTCTGGGAAATATCTGTGGCAAGGACCCTGGTATCCCAGAGGGCGGCCTGGGACCCCAGAGTATCCTTGATAATCATGGAGATGGTATAAGGTTCTTCGCCGGATGAACATCCGGCGCTCCATATGCTTAAAACTTTATTCTTTTTTGTGCTTATAAGATTAGGAAGAACGGTATCACGAAAAAAATTAAAATGTGCCTCTTCCCGCATAAAGTAAGTGTAGTTGGTTGTAAGCTTGTTGAGCATTATTTCCAGATCAGCCTGATTCTTTGATGAAAGAATGTGATCCACATAATCTGTGAAGGAAGTGTATCCCATGGAAATGATGGTGTTTGACAATCTTCCCATAATGAGCTGCATCTTTTTAGACAGGTCGATTCCGTAATTTTTTTTCATGAAATCCACCAGCCGTATGAAATCATGCTGCGAAATTGTTAACATAGAGTAGCCGTCCTTTATGAGTTATTGACTAAGGTCTCGCAGTCCAGAAGAAGGACAATGTGGTTATCTGATACGGATATCATACCGCTTACCAGTTCTTCCCGGTTATTGGCCGGAACCGGTGAGATTCTGGAATAATCAATATCAAGAACCTGCTCCACAGAATCCACGATAATTCCAATAAATACAGAATCCACATTTAGAACAATGATACAGCTTGAGTTGGTATATTCTATGTCCGGCTTGCCAAGTCTTGACCGTATATCCATGATGGGAACGATCTGCCCTCTTAAGTTTATGATCCCCTTTACATATCTTGGTACCACGGGCATGGCAGTAATGGTATGGTTGGTGATGATTTCAATGATATAATTGGTGCTTACACCAAAGGTAAGGTTTTCTGTGCGGAAGGTTAGATAGCGTTCCGTGGTTTCTGTCCGAGCGGAAGTAAAAGCTTCGGATGTAGCTGTATTTTCTGCTGGCATTTGTATTCCTCCGATTTCAATTTGCTTGCCCAAGCTTTCTGGGCATAAAGGTATACCTAAAGGGTATTCCAATTAATAATACTGATTTTGTGATGCGGCATACAGGTTTAAAACATCTAATATGATGCTGATACTGCCATCACCAAGAATGGTACAGCCGCTGATACCTGAATCCTTAACGTTAAAGCTGTTTAAGAATACTGGTAGAGGCTTTACAACAACCTGCTGTTCCCCTAGGAGCTCATCGACAAAGAGACAGTAAGATTTGTCGCCGGATTCCACCCAAACCAGAATTCCGTCTTCTATACTTGTAATTTCTGTTTCAATGTTGTAAAGCCTGTGGATGCGGAAGATGGGGTAGAACTGGTTCATGCACCTTACGATCTCATTGCCTTCCGTGTCGTAGATCACTTCTTCATTCTTCACCTTAAAGGACTGGCGGATGTTTGCAATAGGGATGGTAAAGACAGATTTTCCCACTGAGATCTCCATACCATCCACAATGGCCATGGTGAGGGGGATTTTTAAGGTAGTGCACATTCCTTTGCCTAATTCACTGGAAATGCTTATGGTACCACCGATATTCTCCACATTTTTCTTAACCACATCCATGCCCACTCCACGTCCGGAAAATTCAGTGACAACCTCATTGGTAGAAAAGCCGGGAGCCAGAAGGAGGTTTAATATTTCTTTTTGTGAGTATTCGCTTTCCGGTTTGGTAAGAATGCCGTTTCTCTTTGCTTTTGCAAGAACTCCTTCCGGATTCACACCCTTTCCGTCATCGCTGATGGTAATGATAACTTCGTTGGTTGTATGGCTTGCTGAGAGAGTCAGTTCTCCCTGAGGATCTTTCCCGGCAGCAATACGTTCCTCGGCAGTTTCTTCTATTCCATGGTCCATGGAATTGCGGACAATATGCATGATGGGATCTCCGATGCTGTCCACAATGGACTTGTCAACTTCCGTATTTTCACCGATAATGGTTAAGCGCACGTCTTTTTTCAGCTTTTGCTTCATATCCCGGACGATACGGTTCATCTTCTGGAATACACCGGAAACAGGTACCATGCGCAGGGACATTACAATATCCTGTAAGTCATCGGTCAGCTTGCGAAGCTGTCTTGTTGCCTTTAAAAAGCTGTCAAGGTTCTTTAAATTCTGGATATCAGGCGAGGAAGTCACCATGGATTCCGTAATGACAATTTCACCGACGATTGCCACTAAATTATCTAATTTTGCAAGATTTACGCTGATCAGATTCTGTTTGCTCGGCATCTGATGAGCGTTACCAGTGGCAGAAGAACCTGGGGCCGGGGCGCTTTCACCAGCAGATGGGGCGGAAACTGCCGCGGCATTCTTTTTTTCTTCACTGGGAGCAGCCTTGGCGCGGGGATTTTCAATCAGTTCATAGGAACGGATGTTGTTCATATTATTGATCTGTGATATGGCTGAATCAGCCGCTTCACGGGATTGGAACGTCAGGAAAAAGCCTTTCTCAATTATGGATCCGCTGCTCTGGCTGTTAGTTTCCACATCGGTGGGATAATGGCTAAATTCCAGTCCGGATTCTTTTAATGCGCTGATAAGCATGAAAGCCCGAAGGTTTTCCATTCCGCAGCCTTCATCAAAAAAGATACGAAGGAAAAAGGCAGCCGGATCTTCGGGGCATTCTGCAACGTCCAAACGGATCTCCTCCAGGCTGGTGGCAGAAACGGGAGTGGAAACGACCGGTGCTGGCTGGGGAGCTTCTTGGGGACGGGAATTATCCGAATGATTTTTTTCCACGGCAGCGGTCGGGCTATCATCGCTGATTTTTTTCAGGAAGCTATTAATTTCTTGAGTCAGATGGTCGACATTATCACTAAGTGGTTCATTGTTTTCTACTTTTGAAACTTCAGCACGAAGCATATCAGTAGAACGGAACATTAAATCAAAAAGAGTACTTTTGTGGGAACTGTCAAGGGAATCAAGACCATTCTCACGGATAAAAAAGAATAAATCTTCAATACGATGTGCTATCTGCATCAGGGAGGAAAATTCCATCATAGCAGAAGATCCTTTGATTGTGTGCATGATGCGGAAGATTTCATTTACGTCATCTACTGTAAAATCTCCTGCTTTTTCGGCTTCTATCAGGAGCTCGTCTAATTGCTCCAGGAGGGAATTGGTTTCAAAGAGGTACATATCAAGCATATTATCCATGCCGTTATCCATAGTATTTACACCGCCTTGTTTAGTTTAGTATATATCTATTTATCGGTATGGTTGGATAAAAAATAATAGCAAATTAAATAACCTTTCGAAAATAATATAAAATACCAGTTAATTGGAGGCATAGTATGGCAGATATTTTGAAAGTCACAACACCCCTTTCCGGTTATGATAATTCCACGATTAAAAACAACCCCCAGGCTGGCCAGGGAATCCAGATACAGAACCCAATAGATCCCTCAAAGGTGACGCGGGCGGATAACCGGTCTGATTCCGGGGGAAACGGGGATCAGCAGTTGGCATTCCAGTACGGTTCGAATTTCGGTTCATTTCTGAATCAGATAAAAAATATACCTGATCTTACCAAAATTATGACCGATATTTTTTTCCAGAGTGAGGAAATGCTGACGGGCGGAGTCATGGGAGAAGAAGCAGCGCAGAAGATCGCAGCCTTTTTTGAGGCAGCTCAGATGCAGGGAGAAGAGATTCTGCCCTTTATAAAGGAACAGGCTGAATCAGCAGTCCGCTTTAACGGCGGCATTTTCGACCAGCTGCGTCATGTGATGGCAGAAACAACTTCTGTGGATTTAAAAGCAGAGATTTTGAATTTTATCAGAAAATTCAATGATATGTCTTCCGGTAAGCATATACTTCATGATATATTTAATACAGTAAAGGATATGGAGGCATATGTTTTTAGGCAGACAAGAGAGCAGATAGAGGCTTTGCTTAAGGAACTGGATTTATCTGCTCCCGAAGGTCAAACTTCAGAGAACAGTGTGCTCTTAAAGGAGAAGATCCTTCCTTTTTTGGGCCGATATATCGCAATGAATCACGACATGGGCACGATACGTGATAAGATATCACTTTTAACGGTATTAATAGCCAGGTATGAAAATGGGGATAGGGAAGGGGTTTTGCAGTCCTTTTCAAAGCTTGCAGGTTATCAGGGCTTTCGTAAATTCTTTGGAGCCATGACGACTGAGCAGTTTGGTGAACTGCTTGATCAGGTCGATCTAGAGCAGGCGGCAGGGAAAAACCAATGGGCGGATAAGTTCATTGATTTCCTAAAGACTGGTGTGAGCGGAGGCACTGGACTTGAGAATAAGCAAATGTTTCAGAATATGCTTCAATCCCTGGTTTTAAATGAAAGTGTTTATATGCCCCTTTTGCATCTGGCATTCCCCCTGGAAATTGACGGGCGGAAACTATTTTCCGAAATGTGGATTGATCCTGATGAGGAGGGCAGCAGCACCCAGGCGGGGGCAAAGCATACGACCAGAATTTTCGTTAAATTTGATATCAGGGAATTGGGCCAGTTTAAGCTTCTGCTTCTTTACGGGGATAATGCAGCCTCCTTACAGCTTTTCTATCCGGAAAAGATGCAAAAATCAGAGGGAAATATTTATAAGGAGATCAAAAATATCCTTGAGCGGTATCATTTCCGGGCAGATAGCTTATATCTCCAGGCAGGGGGCGGTCCCTCCTCTCCAGTAGAGGTATTTCCCAAAATCCATGAAAGGAAGAATTCAGTTGATGTCAGAATTTAAAAATACATTAAATAAAAAAGCGGTCGCGATAAAATATGACGATGCAAAGAATTCTGCACCTGTTATCGTGGCCTCCGGTATGGGATATATGGCGGAAAAAATAATAGAAACTGCCAATGAAAGCGGTGTCCCCGTTTTTGAGGATAATTCTCTTGCAACCATTTTGACCCAGCTTGAACTTGGGAGCCAGGTGCCGGATGAGTTATATCAGGCTATTGTGGATATTTACCTTTATTTTTTAAATTGTGTGCCGGGTTCGGCAGAAAAACCGGCACCGGAACCTATAAAGGAAATAGAGGAAGAGGATTTAATGAAAGAAGCTTTAGTTAAAGAAGATTTAATGAAAGAGGAAATAATAAAAGAGGAAACGGTGGAGTAGTTTATGTTTACTGAGTGTGAAAAAGCAAGTATCTTTTCTTTAACTGGTATCTTTATCGCAGAGGTAAAGGTAGTTGATTCTCATATGGATAGTATGGGGCTTATCTTTAATGAGGAAGATATGGATAAGGTGAGCACAGAATCCGTGATCGTATTTCACGACGGTGTTCAGGGACTTGTTACATGCAAATGCCGTTTATCAGGCAGGGTAAAGATAAGTGGTGAGGAAATTGGGGAGATCGGTAATGCGATCTATAAGGTTCCATGCATGATCGACGAATTAATCGGTATAGAACAAAGGCGTCGTGACCTTAAGGTCAGGGTCTCGTTTCCTGTTACCCTGGAGACGGCGGATTCAGACGGAAAGGTCACACACATAGATGCTAAGGTAAAGGATTTAAGTGCAGGCGGGGTCGGGCTTGAATCGGCAGTTGAATTAAGTGTAGAACAGATCTTTTCCTTTCTGTTTGAAACGGACAGCGACTGTACCAGGCTCAAAGGCTGTATTCTATGGGTAAAAAAATTGTCAGGCGAGAACGAACCGCCGCGCTACCGGTATGGCAGCCGTTTCTTTGATATGACATCTTATCAGGAGTCCATGGTCAGGAAGTTTGCTTTTCTGGAACAGCTGAAAAAAAGGAAAACACAGTAATTGCGTGTTGTGCAATAGGAATTTAACTGCTTTCTATGGACGAGGAAACGGAGGAATAAGGAGATAGCGTGCTGAAAAGGTATCCGCTGATAGAGAAAGTAAAAGAAAAGAAACCATAGTATTGCTAAATGTGACTTAACGATAAAAATTATTAACTGTAGTGTAAGGACTTATTAAAAAGGAGCGATTTCATGAGACAACAAAAGAGGGGATTGGCAATAGCAATTTTAGTCGCTTTTTGCCTGTGTCTCTTCCCTGAAAAAGCGATGGCAACAGAGGCAATCAATTCAATCAGTGTTAAGGTGGTACTTAATATCGAGGCAGGTGACCGCTTGCCAGATATACAAATTAATCAAACAAGCGGGGAGTGCTATGTAACTTCCGGCGATAAAAGGTACACTGTCAGGGAGGCAAAGTGGGTAACCTCCACCTCAAAGGATATATCCGTGGGGGAAGAACCCAGGATGAATGTTACACTTACTCCTTCCGATGAGTACGATGCTTATTTTAAATCTTCTTATGAGGCTACCAAGATGAAAATCACGGGAGGTTCCTATGTCAGCGCGAAGCGAAATGGCAGTGACATGGTTGTCACCTTAAGGACGAAGCCTGTTAAAGGCCTGTACGCGGAACCGGAAGACGTGGGCTGGAAGGACACAAGGCTTGGCCAGGCTGTCTGGTCCAAAGGGGATAACACATCAGGTGCTTATGAATTATGGCTTTACTGCGGCAAAAAAATAATTTTAAAAAAGGAACAGGTAAAGGCTACCTCCTATAATTTCTATCCGTATATGACAGAGGAAGGAACCTATTCTTACAAAATCCGTTCTGTTCCCTTCAAGCAGGATGAGCTTAAGAATGGAAAAAAGAGCAGCTGGGTGGAGTCAGACGAACTGGTTATCAGGGACCGGGATGTATCCGATGGAACTGGAAAAGACTCTGACACAACTGCGGGTACAACAAATGGCTCTGGGACAAAAGAGGGCTG
>DEYX01000334.1 GCA_002365025.1 Hungatella sp. UBA3147
CTATTCCTTTGGATGCTGCTTTGCAGAGGTAGAGGTGGATATTCCCATGTGTAAGGTAAAATTAGTTGACATCATCAATGTCCATGACTGCGGACAGCTGATCAACCCGGCTCTTGCTGAGGCTCAGGTTCATGGAGGAATGAGCATGGGTATCGGCTATGCCCTTTCAGAACAGCTTCTTATTGATGGAAAAACGGGCAGAACTTTAAATGATAATCTGCTGGATTATAAATTATCCACTGCTATGGACCATCCTCATCTGGAGGCTCAGTTTGTGGAAAACTATGAACCTACCAGCGCATTTGGAACGAAAGCTCTGGGAGAACCTCCGGCATGTCCAGTGGCTCCGGCAATCCGTAATGCCATTTTAAATGCTACAGGTGTGAGTATGTACCAGATACCAATGACATCCCAGGCATTATTTAAACGGTTCAAGGAAGAGGGACTTTTCTGAACTGTAACAACTTAATAGCAAGGAGGAATGCTCTATGTATGATATGAAAGCATTATATGAAGCAAATACCGTAGAAGAGGCGGTAAAGCTTAGGATGGAATATCCAGAGGCACAGATCATAGCTGGCGGCAGCGATGTTTTAATACAGATGCGGGAAGGAAAACGTGCCGGTAAGGAATTGATCAGTATTTATATGATCGATGAAATGAGGGGCGTGAAGCTTGATGAGGAAGAGGCCATACGCATAGGTTCTCTTACCAGTTTCTCCCATATAACGAAAGATCCGATTATCCAGGAATACATCAATGTTCTTGGAGAGGCAGTAGATATGGTTGGCGGTCCTCAGATAAGAAACATAGCAACGATCGGAGGAAACACCTGTAACGGTGTTACCTCAGCGGATTCGGCATCTACGCTTTTTGCATGGGATGCAGTGATCGAGCTGACAGGCCCGGAAGGTAGCCGTCAGATCCCTATCAGTGATTTCTATATAAAAGCAGGAACCGTGGATATCAGAGAAGGAGAGCTTCAGACTGCGGTGATCATTCCCAAAAAGAGTTATGAGGGATACAAGGGCCATTATATCAAATATGCCAACAGAAACGCCATGGATATCGCCACCACAGGCTGTTCCGTAAATGTCAGGCTGTCTGAGGATAAAAAGACAGTAGAAGACATCAGGATCGCTTTTGGAGTAGCAGGCCCGATTCCCATGCGCACGAAAAGCGCGGAAAGCCTGGCAAAGGGACAGCCGGTATCAAAGGAACTGGCAGAAGCCTTTGGAAAAGAAGTCCTTGCAGACATCAATCCACGGGATAGCTGGCGGGCCTCAAAAGATTTCCGTAAGCACATCGCCGTGGAAATGGCAACCCGTTGTTTCATAGAATCAGTGAAACTTTCAGGAGGTGAGATCTAATGCCGGCACAATATAAGTTAGTAAAATGTACCATCAATGGAAAATACACAGAAACAATGGTAGATGTCAGGGCTTCCCTTACGGATATGCTGCGGGATGATTACCGACTGACATCCGTAAAAAAGGGCTGTGAGGTAGGAGAGTGCGGAGCCTGCAACGTGATCATAGACCATGAATGCTTCAATTCCTGCATCTATCTGGCTGTCTGGGCAGATGGAAAAGATATCCGTACCCTGGAATGTCTTATGGGTCCAAACGGAGAGCTTTCCGATATCCAGCAGGCATTTATCGACGAGGCAGCGGTCCAGTGCGGATTCTGTACGCCGGGATTTATCATGTCAGCGGTGGAAATTTTAGAAAGCGGCAAAGAGTATACCAGAGATGAGTTAAGAAAGCTGATGTCCGGCCATTTATGCCGGTGCACAGGCTATGAGAATATCCTGAATGCAGTAGAGAAAACCATGCTTCGCAGATTGGGAAAACTGCCATCCTAAATGCGTTTTCAAAGGAACAGTTAAGAAGGAGCGAGGCCAAAGCAACAAAAACGTTGCCATGGCCCTGCTCCTTTTTTATGTCATTATGCAGAATGATTTTTCCTTTAATTAAGAAACATGACCCCCAGGCTTAAGTACCCGGTAAATGTGATCCAGATCAAATAAGGAACCTGTAAAACTGCCGCATCCGGGTTGACAGTCCAGAAGGCAGATATCATTTTTACAACAGAATACCAAAGGAACATGAGAATTAAAAATGCCAGCAGATAATTTTTTAAGTTAAAAAATACCAGGCTCCTTAGGAAGTTCAGCAAAAGCTGGATTCCATATAACCGGAGAGCTTCTCCTTTTCTGTGAGACGGCGAGGAAGCGGCAAGATAAGAGCCGAACCCCATAAGGATATATAGAACGGTCCAGATGACCGGAAGCAGCCATATAGGAGGAGAGAGGGCAGGAAGAATTAAAGTCTTATATATGGATAAGCCGTTTCTCGTCAAATATACTGTTAAAGCCCCGACCCCTAAGGGAATCGCGGTAAAAGCAGATAATTTTATTCGGTTTCGGTCCATATGGCTTCACCTGTCTATGATTTGATACTATCATATTCAGACGGTGGGAGGAATATCCATATGCCTTCTGAATTCCCTGGGAGTTATTCCGAATTTTTCCTTAAAGATCCGGTTAAAATAAGACAGATTGTTAAACCCCGTATCCCCGGCAATGGTAAGTACCGAATCCTCAGAGGAGAGGAGCAGCCTGGAGGCCATGGTCAGGCGGTAATCATTTAAGTAAGCGGTAAAGGGCATCCCGATGGTATTCTTAAAAAACCTCATGAAATGAGACTGGCTCATGCCGCAGGCGTCTGATACTTCTTCTATGGAAAGCGGCCTGGTGTAATGCTGTTCCACATATTTAAGGACCTGCCTGGTCCGCTCCAGCTCTTTTGGCGGGCGTGGAGGGGGAGAGGAAGATGCTCCCTCATTGCTCCAGAAAAGAAAAAACAATTCCAACAACTTCCCTTTGATTAACAGCTCATAGCCTTCCGGGAATGTCTCACGGACCTGATCGATCTGGTCTAAGCAGGAAGCGATTCCAAAGTAACAGGGGAAGTCTTTTGTCACGTGAACCGGAAGATTTTTCTGCCTCCGGCTGATGGGGGAAAGATAGGATTCCCAGCAGATATCCGGATGTCTGGCACGCAGCAGGGTTAAGTCAAAGATTATATTCTCGTATTCCATGGATTCCTGCTTCCACTTTTCGATGGTATGAAGCATACCGGGGCAGACGACGATGATGTCACCGCCATGGACCTCATAGGAAACAAAATCCACCGACACAAGTCCGGTCCCTTTCTTAATGTAGATGAATTCCATCTCATCGTGCCAGTGCAAAGGAACCTTGTTAAAATCCAGAGGTATGGTGCAGGGATAAGTCAGGTAAGGAAAACCGGAAGGGTCCCGTTCCCGCTTTTCCTGATAGTTTTCGTACTGTATGATATTCATAAAACACCTGTTTTCCGAAAATGTTAAGTCGTCGCTAAGTGATTAATGATAGTATTGTATCACATTATGCCAGAATGCTGCAAGATAAATACCGCCTGGGATACTATAATACTAGAGGAATGGTAAAGAAAGCAAATAAGGAGACGTTATTATGAATCTTGAGCAACGGATTTTTGATATATACAAAAAAGCAGTAAATCAGTGTACGAATAAGGAGATATATACTGCATTGCTGAAAGTCGTGCAGGAGGAATCGGAAAAAAGCCGGCAGGAGGAAGGAAAGAAAAAGGTATATTATATATCTGCGGAATTTTTAATCGGAAAACTGCTTTCCAATAATCTGATAAACCTGGGAATGTATGAAGAGGTCCGCCAGCTTCTTATAAAGAACGGCAGAGATATTTGCGAGATCGAGGAAATGGAGCCGGAGCCATCTCTTGGCAACGGCGGTCTGGGACGTCTTGCCGCCTGTTTTCTGGATTCCATGGCAACCCTTGGATTAAACGGAGACGGCATTGGCCTTAATTATCATTTTGGTTTATTTAAGCAGAGCTTTGAGGACCATCTTCAGGCGGAGAATCCCAATCCCTGGATCGAGGAGAACAGCTGGCTTACCAGGACAGAAGTCAGTTATCCCGTGACCTTTGGAGGGCTGACCGTACGATCCAGAATGTTTGATATAGGGGTGACCGGCTATCAGGGACGGACCAACAAGCTTCATCTGTTTGACTTGGAAACCGTCGATGAGGAGATTATAAAAGATGGTATTTCTTTTGATAAAGAGGACATAAAAAAGAATCTGACCCTGTTTCTCTATCCGGATGACAGCGACGAGGCCGGCAGGAAGCTTCGGATTTACCAGCAGTATTTTATGGTGAGCAGTGCTGCCCAGTATATTCTTGATGAATGCATCAAAAAGGGCTGCAAGCTTTATGACTTACCGGATTATGCGGTGATCCAGATCAATGACACCCACCCCTCCATGGTGATCCCGGAGCTGGTACGTCTTTTGACTTTACGGGGAATTTCCTTTGAGGAGGCATCAAAGATTATCAGCAGGACCTGCGCTTATACCAATCATACCATTCTTGCGGAAGCCCTTGAAAAGTGGCCCATGGAATATTTAGAAGAAGCTGTGCCTCAGCTGGTGCCTGTCATAAAGAAGCTTCATGAGCAGGCCCGTAAGGTTCATAAAGACCCTTCCGTCGCAATCATTGATGAAAATGATCTGGTACACATGGCTCATATGGATATCCATTATGGTTTCAGCGTCAATGGGGTTGCATACCTTCATACGGAGATCCTGAAAAAAAGTGAACTGAAGAAGTTTTATGATATATATCCGGAGAAGTTTTCCAATAAAACCAACGGAATCACCTTCAGACGGTGGCTGCTCCATTGCAACCCCCAGCTTTCCAGGCTGATCACCTCAAGGATCGGGGAGGGGTATAAGAAAGACGCCATGGAGTTGGAAAAGCTGGCAGCCTTTGACGATGAAACAACCTTAAAGGCAATACTGGATATGAAAAGGCAGAACAAGATCGCTTTAAAGGAATATCTTATGTCAACCCAGGGAGCAGATATCAATGAAAATTCCATTTATGATATTCAGATTAAGCGTCTTCATGAGTATAAAAGACAGCAGATGAATGCCCTTTATGTAATACACAAGTATTTAGAGATCAAAAAAGGAAATCTTCCATCCACTCCGGTCACCGTAATTTTCGGTGCAAAAGCGGCTCCTGCTTATGTGATTGCAAAGGATATCATTCACCTGATCCTGTGTCTCCAGGAGCTGATAAACAATGATCCCCAGGTAAGCCCCTATTTGAAGGTGGTGATGGTGGAAAACTATAACGTATCCAAAGCAGAAATGTTGATACCAGCCTGTGATATCTCCCAGCAGATTTCCCTTGCATCCAAGGAGGCCAGCGGGACCGGAAATATGAAATTCATGTTAAACGGGGCAGTGACTCTTGGAACAATGGATGGTGCCAACGTGGAGATCGCGGAGCTGGTGGGAAAGGATAATATCTATATTTTCGGAGAATCCAGTGAAACGGTGATCCGTCATTATGAAAAAGCGGATTATGTGTCTAAGGAATATTACGAAAAGGATTCAGAGATCCGGGAAGCTCTGGACTTTATGGTGGGAGCGGAGATGACTGCCATCGGCCATAAGGAGAACTTAAAGAGGCTTTATGATGAGATATTAAAGAAGGACTGGTTCATGACCCTTTTGGATTACAAAGCCTATTCGGCTGCCAGGGAAAAGATTTATCAGGATTATGAAGATTCTTTTGCATGGGCGAAAAAGATGTTAATAAATATCAGCAAAGCAGGGTATTTCTCTTCAGACCGGACCATTCTGGAATATAACCGGGATATCTGGAAGCTGTAAAAGCATGTGAAAAGGGCTGTTGGAATTAAACCAACAGCCCTTTTCATTTATTTATTTCTTACTTGCTTGATCTTTATCTTTCGGTAGTATGATATTTAAAAAGATTGCTACAATGGTCGCTACAACGACTGGGGAACGCCCAAAGATGGTGGTAGCCCAAGCCGGGAACGTCTGTAATGAGTCCGGAGCCTGAGAAACGCCCATACCGAGTGCAACAGCAAGACCTACGATGGAAGAGTTCCTAAAGGTCATCTTCTCTGACGTAATAAGTCTCATTCCGGTCATGGCGATGGAAGCAAATACGGATACGGTAGCACCTCCAAGAACACACTGAGGAATAGTAGTAAGTAGAGCGGAGAACTTTGGAATTAATCCGGCTGCTAATAAGATGATTGCAGTCAGTCCCATAATGCAACGGTTAACAACCTTTGTCGTTGTTACAATACCAACGTTCTGGCTGTATGTTGCAGTGGGAAGGCCTCCTAAGAGGGCTCCGAAAAAGTTTGTAAATCCGTAGCCCATAATTCCGCCGCGGAGTTCCTTATCCGTTGGTTCCCGGTCAATAGATCCTGTTGTGGTGGCTGTAAAGTCACCAATTGCCTGAACAGAGTTGATCGCAAATAAGAGTCCAATGGCAATACATGAAGATGGTTCAAAAACAATACCAAAATGAAGCGGCTGTGGAACCTGGAAGAGGGTTGCAGCTCCTACGTTAGCAAAATCTATCATGCCAAAGAGGGCTGAAACGACATAACCGACAATAAGTCCGATCAGAATGGAAGCCAGCTTAAAAAAGCCTTTTCCAAAATGATTCAAGCCGGTTACAACAGCCAGGGTTATGAATGCCACAAGCCAGTTCTGCCAAGAACCGTACCGCAGTAAACCTTCCACATTCTTATTGGCAGTACCTCCGGCCATGTAATTAATAGCTGTGGGATAAAGTGAAAGTCCAATGGTGAAAACTACCGTTCCGGTAATGAGCGGCGGGAAAAACTTACGAATACGCGTTACACCAAAGCCCACGATAAATGCAACCACACCGCCCACGATCTGAGCTCCTAAGATTGCTGCGACGCCATAATCTGCGGCAATGGCCTGCATGCTGGGAACATAGGCAAAGCTGATACCCATAATAACAGGAAGTGCGGCGCCAAGATGGAAGCCGTTTTTATTTCCTATGGGGAAAAGCTGAAGCAGGGTGGATAATGCGGATACTACCAGGGCAGCCTGAATCAGAATGACCCGGTCCTCAGGACTAAGCTGGGCAACGTTTGATACGATAATAGCAGGAGTAACA
This sequence comes from Hungatella sp. UBA3147, assembly GCA_002365025.1. Taxonomy (GTDB): domain Bacteria; phylum Bacillota; class Clostridia; order Lachnospirales; family Lachnospiraceae; genus Lacrimispora. The sequence goes on from DEYX01000334.1 coordinate 7,065, forward strand.
CAGCCTACGATCATGGCCACTAGATGCTGAATGGCCAATGGAAGCGCCTGTGTAAATTTTGGGATACCATCCATTTCAAATATAGAAGCGTATTGCTTATTAGATTCCTTCATTGTAAAAGTTCCTCCTTTAGGAAAGATTTACGGTTTACTGATGAATATGAGTTCCGGTCTTCCCCAGGATTCCCTCTTTTGCTTTTTCCAGCAAGGTGATGAGCGCATTGCGCCCTTCCTTGGAATCTGCGAATTTCACGGCAGCCTGTACCTTTGGCAGCATGGAGCCAGGAGCGAAGTGTCCTTCTCCAATATACTTGCGGGCATCGTCTGTTGTGATATCGTCCAACCATTTCTCTTCCGGTTTACCGAAGTTTATTGCTACTTTCTCAACTGCTGTGAGGATGATTAAGAAGTCTGCATCCAGTTCCTCTGCCAGCAATTCACTTGCAAAATCTTTGTCAATAACTGCACTTGCACCTTTTAAATGATTTCCCTGGAGGGTAACGGGAATGCCGCCTCCTCCACAGGCGATAACCAGCTGTCCTGCTTCCACAAGGGAGCGGATCGCGCCGATTTCAATAATTTCTGAAGGGCTTGGAGAAGCTACCACACGGCGGTATCCACGTCCGGCATCTTCCTTTGTGATGTATCCGTACTTTTCCTCAGCCAGTTTCGCCTCTTCTGCGGTCATGAAGTGACCGATTGGCTTGCTGGGTGAGTTGAAAGCAGGATCATTTTCATCCACACGAACCTGTGTGATCATGGTGGTTACAGGAATGTTACTGATGTTCCTGTTTACCAGCTCTTCTCTTAGAGCGTTCTGTAAGTCATAGCCGATATAAGCCTGGCTCATGGCTACACAGACGGAAAGAGGAGTGTTTGGCTGCTTGGGATCTTCCCGTGTTAAAGCGCTCATTGCGTTGTTAATCATACCCACTTGTGGGCCGTTGCCGTGAACCACCACTACTTCACAGCCTTCTTCAATCAGGTCAACGATTGCTTTTGACGTGATCTTAACTGCAGCCATCTGCTCTGGTAAAGTGTTACCCAAAGCATTGCCCCCTAACGCAATAACAATTCTTTTCTTCTTTTCCATTTTGCTAACCTCTTAGTGATTAAGAATTATATAAAAGGCGCACCCATATCCATTGGTTGGCTGCAGGTGCGCCTGATATTCTTAAATATGGAGCAGCTGCCCCAATGTAAAATTATTCAAAAATTCTCGGTGTTTTGCCAGTTTCCAGCTTCTTTAAGATTTCCTGAGGATTCTCAAATTTGCTTAAGAAGATCATAGCTGCGATTACATATGGCTTGTAGCTTGCTTCTTTGTATAATGGATCGCGGTAACGATCGAATACGGAAGCTACAACTTCACCGTCCTTGCAGCTTACATCGTTGATGTCAGCTGGTAAGCAGTGCATGTAAAGAGCCTTGCCATCTTTTGTGGTCTTCATAAGCTCTTCTGTACAGCACCAGTCTTTGTGGCTAGCGTTCTGAGCCAGTAATTCTTTCTCAAGGGCCTTGATGCCGTCTGTATCGCCTTCACCGTAAAGGTTGGTTCTCTTTTCCATAGCTGCGAATGGAGCCCAGCTCTTTGGATATACAACGTCAGCATCCTTGAATGCGTCAGCCATATCGTTGGATACACGGAAGGTACCGCCGGATTTCTCAGCGTTCTTCTTTGCAACTTCAACAACTTCAGGCATAACTTCATAGCCTTCCGGATGAGCTAAAACAACTTCCATACCCATACGTGTCATTAATCCGATGATTCCCTGAGGAACGGATAATGGCTTTCCGTAGGAAGGAGAGTAAGCCCATGTCATAGCCAGCTTTTTGCCCTTTAAGTTCTCGATGCCGCCCATCTCATGGATAATGTGAAGCATATCAGCCATACTCTGAGTTGGATGGTCAATGTCGCACTGTAAGTTTACTAAGGTTGGTCTCTGCTCTAAGATGCCGTCTTTATTACCCTGGGTAACAGCGTCCATGAATTCATGCATATAGGTATTTCCTTTGCCGATATACATATCATCGCGGATACCGATAACATCTGCCATGAAGGAAACCATGTTAGCTGTTTCACGAACGGTCTCGCCGTGAGCTACCTGGGATTTGCCCTCGTCTAAATCCTGAACTTCCAGACCAAGTAAGTTACATGCGGAAGCGAAGGAGAAACGGGTACGTGTAGAGTTGTCGCGGAATAAAGAAATTCCAAGGCCGCTCTCGAATACTTTTGTGGAAATGTTGTTTTCTCTCATAAAGCGGAGAGCATCAGCAACGGTCCAGACAGCTTCCAGCTCGTCGTCGCTCTTTTCCCATGTTAAGAAGAAGTCATTCTCATACATCTCCTTAAAGTTTAAGGAATTCAGTTTGTCAATGTAATCCTGTAAGGTTTTCATATTGTAGTTAGCCTCCTGAATATTATCTTGTTTTATTGTTATCTATCCTTCATGCAGTCTGCCAGGCATTGATTGGGGAAGGAATGATCGGCAGATTGCAAAAATGATTGTTAGGAGTGGCGGCAGGCTTAAAAGGCCTGCTGCCAGAATTATGGTAAAATAGTTGATAATGGCTTGGTTAAATTATTTGCAGTAAGCGGTTGGAAGTGCTGCATATACAGCTGCACAGGTAACCAGATCCTGTTTCCAGGTCTTCTCGTTAGGAGCATGAGCCTGAGCTTCTGCACCAGGTCCAAAGCCGATGCATGGGATTCCGTTACGGCCCATGATGGAAACGCCGTTTGTAGAGAAGGTCCACTTGTCGGTAAGAGGGCGGGCAGTTCTCATAGCAACAGTTTCTTCTGCACCGATTCTTGCATCACCGTAAAGGTTCTTGTAAGCTTCTTCCAGTGCCTTGGTAACATCGTGATCCTCTGGAATAACCCAGGTTGGGAAGTAGCACTCGATCGGATAAGTAAGTCCAGTATAGGAAGGACGGGCATATTCGTACATGGTAACAGTAACGTCATTGCCGTATTTCTTAACGTTTGGAAGATTGCGGATCTCTTCCAGACAGCTTTCCCATGTTTCGCCTGCAGTCATACGACGGTCTAAGGATACGGAACAGGAGTCAGCAACTGCACAACGGCTTGGAGAGGTGAAGAAGATCTCGGAAGCAGTAACAGTACCGCGGCCTAAGAAGTTCGCTTCTTTCCACTCTTTGTTGTACTTCTCATCAAGCATCTTTACAAGGCCTTTGATTTCCTTGTCATCAGCAGCATCGTTCTCGTTAAGAGAGCGAACGTTCTGAAGAATATCAGCCATCTTGTAGATTGCGTTGTCACCGCGCTCTGGTGCGGAACCGTGGCAGGAGATACCCTTTACGTCGATACGGATTTCCATACGGCCTCTCTGTCCGCGGTAGATACCGCCGTCGGTTGGCTCTGTGGAAACAACGAATTCCGGACGAACCTTGCCTTCGTTGATGATATACTGCCAGCAAAGACCGTCACAGTCTTCTTCCTGAACAGTACCGGTAACTAATACGGTGTATTTGTCATTTAAAAGACCTAAGTCCTTCATGATTTTTGCGCCGTAAACAGCAGATACGATACCGCCGCACTGATCGGATACGCCGCGGCCGCCGATTTCTGTATCATTCTCGTAGCCTTCGTATGGATCAAATGTCCAGTTGTTCTTGTTTCCGATACCAACGGTATCAATGTGAGCGTCAAAACCGATTAAGGTCTTGCCGGTTCCCATATAGCCTAATACGTTGCCCATGCCGTCGATTTCTACTTTGTCGAAATCCAGCTTCCGCATTTCTTCTGCGATGCGGTCGATGTGAGCCTTCTCATCACAGCTCTCGCCTGGGAATTTAACGATTTCCCGTAAGAATTTTGTCATGTCGGCTTCATAATTTTTTGCTGCTTCTTTGATTTTGTTGTAATCCATGTTTTTGTCCTCCATATTTTTTATATAAGTTATTAACGTTCTTTTCCGTCCCAGACAATTGCTTTGTAACGCTCTGGATCGGTGTCACCCTCAGTAGAGAAGAGGAGAACTTTTGAATCCTTATTAAGTCCTAAATGCTCTTTTAACTCCTTGTATTCATCAAGAAGCATGATGCAGGCAAGAACTCCGAAAGGAGCAGCGCCTGATTCGCCGGAAGTTACCGGTGCATCGCCTTTGATAGGAGCAGCAAGCATTCTCATGCCCTGGGCAGCCACCCAGTCAGGAGCAGATACAAAGGTATCTACGTGATTCTTTAAAATATCCCAGGAGATCGTGTTTGGCTCTCCGCAGGCAAGGCCGGCCATAATGGTCTGCATATCGCCGTCTACGATGCGGATATCTCCGTCGCCGGCTTTTGCACCCTTATAGAGGCAGTCAGCCACATCAGCTTCTACAACGACTACCTTAGGAGGATTCTTAGGATAGCGGTTTGCAAAATATCCCTGAACAGCTCCTGCAAGAGAACCTACACCAGCCTGAACAAATACATGGGTCGGTCTGTCGCAGCCGTTTTCCTCAAGCTGCTCATTCGCTTCCAGTGCCATGGTTCCGTAGCCCTGCATGATCCAGGCAGGAATCTCTTCATAACCATCCCAGGCAGTATCCTGTACCACAACGCCGTTCTTTGTTTTAGAAGCAGCATCTGCAGCCATGCGGACACATTCGTCATAGTTGACTTCTTCAATGGTAACAGTAGCGCCTTCTGCTTTAATATTGTTGAAACGGGTGATCGTGGAGCCCTTTGGCATATAGACTACGGATTTCTGGCCTAACCGGTTCGCTGCCCATGCAACACCGCGTCCGTGATTGCCGTCGGTAGCGGTGAAGAAGG
>DEYX01000231.1 GCA_002365025.1 Hungatella sp. UBA3147
TCTTCTGTTTTCAAAGTGCTGTTTGTGTTGCTTTCTTACTCAGCAGCAACTCATTTATTCTATCATGTGGCTGCTTTGTTGTCAACAACTTTTTTTATTTTTTTCAATCTGTTTTAATTGATTGCCCACGGAGTCTCTCTCGCGCTGGGTCTTTATAATATCATTTCCATATGTGATTGTCAAGGGAATTTGTTCCATTTGTTCAAACAATTTTTTCAGTGATTGTATACCCACTATATATACGTATTTTTCCTTAATTTTTCTATATTTAGTGGTTTAAATAAAGATCTGCAAGCAGAGATTCTCGCATCTTTGCTTGCAGATTTGTTTTAATTGAATATATGATAGGTACAATTTCTGTCTCATACAAAGCCACGCAGGACCCCTAGAACCATTAGATTCAAAAAATTATGGGCGTATATAAAGGACAGCCATTTACTCGCTTCAATCTGCCGTGTCAGCATCAGGCCCCACTCGGTCCCGGAGAACGCGGTGACAAGCAAACAGGCGATCCAAAGGAATACTAATCCTTCCAAACCTCCAAGCAGAGCGCCTGCTATCTTGTTGATTCCTGATATAATAGGAAGTCTTGAGATAATATCCAGCCACCTCATGACCAGCCTTGAAAACAGATAGATTGCGGCAAACAGAAGAACGAATCCCACAGAATTAAGAATTACATCTGCAAGATAGTTACCGACATAGTCTGTAAAAGCCTGAACTCCCAGCATTTGATACACCTCACTGTTGTTATTTTCAATGAGTGCGTTCTTTACGCTTTGGGGCAGCTTAAGATTTTCAATAATCATACGCTGGGCAGATGGAGCTTCCAAGGCTTCCCCGGAAGGATTTTCTTCCTGTTCCAAACCTACGGATTTTTTCATGCTCTCTGAAATAGTCTGCTGAAGACCTGTATTTTCCTTTAAATACCCTGTTACCGAGGGTAAAGCAACTCGGACAATGGTCAACGACAGGACCACCGCCAGCATTGATACGATCAACCGGATAAATCCTCTGTGATGGCCATAAAGGACCATTCCCAAAAGATAAACTCCGGCTACTACAGATAACCAGTTTTCCATATATAGCTTCGTCATAATTTGTCTCCTAATAAATCAACTGGATATGTGAACATATCCAGTTGATTCATAAACTCAATGTTGAAGGATATTTCTTTCAACATTTTGCTCCGAATACCAAACGGTTAATAGCTGATGCCACTCCGTTTTCATCATTCGTATCCGTTATATAGTCAGCAGCTGCATGGAGCTCTTTACCTCCATTTTTCATAGCCACTCCGATTCCCGCCTTTTGGATCATGGAAAAGTCATTTTCTCCATCTCCAATTGCCATTGTCTGCTTTCCGCTGATTCCTAAATGGGAAGCGAGCCTTAAGATCGCCTCACCTTTTGTTGCTCCGATCGCATTGATCTCCAGATTGTTTGGTATGGAGGAGGTGACCAGAATATCCTCTCTTTTCTCCAATTCAGCCCTTAGTCTGGCGCGTTCTTCCATTTCAGGGAAAAACAGGTTGATTTTCTCCACCGGCTTATGGTTCTTTTCCACAAACTCGATGATATTAGGATGGACATCCCTGGTCTGAAAGACCATTTCCTGTAATTCAGGCGACAGACCGTATTCTGATAAGTGTTCATAAAAGCGGGGTTCTGTTATCCCGCGTCTGTCTATGTAGGGATCGTACATAACATAGTAGGATTCCACCAGGTGCAAAAGTTCCAACGCTAATTCCCGGGATAACATCCGGGTATCAATAACTGCTTTTTCTTCCATGTCCTCAATGACCGCTCCATTGGCGGTAATTGCATAACGAATTCCAAAAATGCCTTTTATTTCTTCAGGTATTCCATGCACAGTTCGTCCGGTACATGGAACAACCCATATTCCTTTTTGAACACATTGGACGAGTGCCCGGCGGTTGACATCGGAAAGTCGCTTTTTACTGTCTAACAGGGTTCCATCCAAATCAATTGCAATGAGTTTAATATCCACTTTTAATACTCCAATTTAATAAATGAAATGTTCTTCTTTTAAAACAAGAAGACCGTCTTTGTCATATTTTGAGGAAAACAGACCTTTAATCCGTTTTCCAATGGAAGGCTTTTCCGCACGGTCAGCCGCCTCTTCAATCAGACTTTCTGCATTGGCTCTGTTTAAAGGAAGTCCATCCTCTTCCATGATCTCAATTCTTTCATAGAGTGCCAGCATGCTTTTTCCGGTAATGCTGCAGTCGATCTCATTGGCATAACGACAGGCATATTGGGCGAATTCGTCAATATCCATTTCTTCTCCCTGAAAACCAGGGCCTTCCTCATCCCGGACAGATGGGCGGAATTCTTCACTCTCTTCATAGAAATCATTGTCTTCATAGACACCGTCTTCATAAGCATCGGTTCCATAGGAGCCATTTTCATAGGTTCCGTTTTCAAAGGTTCCATTATCATAGGTTCCGGCATGCCCATATTCATTCTCCTGCAAGGAATCAGCTTCATAACTATATTCCTGATCTCCATAATCTTCGTAGGGCTCTTCTCTTAAGTCTTTCTTATTAATAGCAGGAGTCAAAGGTTTAAAAGTAGGCTCTTGAACGACTTTTACCGGCCTTTCCTTCCGCACCGTTTCTCTCACACAGAAAACCGGGGCTTCTTCCCCGCTTCCAATGCACTCAAATTTACTTGCCAGTGCCGGATGCTCCTGGTGAAGGGTTTCCATTTGCTTTGGGTTATCAATAAGAACCACGATCATTCCGCTTGTATCCTGGTCCATCAATTGATTTAATTCTTCCAACGCTTCTCTGGTAAGATCACCGGCTTCTTCAATGACCAGATCTTTTCCGGCCAACCTGTCTGCGGATGCCAGTACTCCCCGGTTGGATAATTTGGAACCAGTGATTTTGGCTACCGGATTTTTTACGTTATTTTCATTGTGAATTTGTTTTAAGGCTTCAACAGCCATTTGAAGTCCTTTTTCAGGAGTCCTTGCTTCTATCATGAGGTGGTTTTGAACCGGGGTTTCCTCCAGGTTGTCTTCCTCTTCCTCATATAAGTCCTCGAACTCCAGATGACCTTCATCGCCGTAAGGAGCATTTTCCTCTTCTAAGGTTGAATTTAATGATCCATCGGGCTGGTTATAATCATTTTCTTCATATTCAAAATCTTCCTCCAGCTGATCGCCGGATTCCTGAAAATCATCTTCTGCACTGGCGAACTGTCCTCTGGCATCATCCGGCGCTTCATATTCTGCTTCGCCGTCATAATATCCGCCAATGTCAGTCTCTTCCATTCCGGGGCCTTCTGGCTCCTCTTCCTCAATAACCGGCTCCGAATGGTACAAAAGAGACTCATCTTCTGCAGGTGCATAGATACTCCCGGGTCTTGGTATGGCAGTTACAGGGCGGCCCACTCTCCGGATGTCCTCCAGCACTCTGGTACGTTCCATCTTAGGTTCATCCTGCATAACGGGCTCTTCATAGGAGATTTTTGACATTTCTCTTGCCAGCGTCTCCTGAACCGCGGCTTCCTGAAGCCTCGCCTCCAGATTTTCCACTCCAGGATTCTCTTCAAATTCTATGACCGGCTCCTGATAAAACTCCTGCTCTTCTTCATAGTATTCCTCCTCTGGTTCTGATTCTGGCACTGGCACTGGTTCTGAGTTCGTCCTTCTACCGATGCTGTATTCCTGTTCAACTGCCCGCAGCTTTGCTTCGTATTTATCCCGGTTCTCCACAAGATCCATCTGGTAGTTGGTAAGCGGTGCATATTGTATTTTTAAATCCATGGCCTTGTCCACATATTTTCCAAGGCCAAACATCAGCATGATCCGGTCGCATGTATCCACACATCGGTCAGGCATGCCCGCAAGGCTATAAAGTTCAGCAAGCTCATACAGCCATTTCTCATCCAGCTCCACACTGGTATAGGATTCCAGGGAGTGAATGAGCTGCTGGGCCGGTGCCCCTTTAGCTTTTAATATCATAAAGCGCAGAAGCTGCTGCCTGGGATCATCAGAGGCCAGATCACCAAATTCCTTATAGTAGGCTTCCGCCTCTTCAATATTTCCTTCCTTGATCGCCAGCTCTGCAAGCTTATACAGCAGACGTTTTCCAATAGGAGCACGTTCAAAAGCCTGGAGAAGGATCTCCTTGGCTTCCTGATAATCTTCATTTTTCTCATAAATTGTGGCTACCATGGAAAGCAGATTGGTGTTGCGGACTCTCTTCCAGTCTATTGTGTCGGCTATTTTCATAGCCGTATCATAGTCGTTTTTGCCGACCAATTTTTTAATCTGTTCAACCTTTATATTAAACTCGTACTTATCCATTATTTGTCTCCTAATGAATCAGGCGGATATGCTTGCCTGTCCCGTTGATGCCCGGTAAAGCGGGGCATGCTATTCGTAAACGAAAGGCTAAAGGATGTTTTTCTTTCAACCTTATATCTCTAACAAGGCAAATGATCTACAGTTCGACCCGGCCCTCCAGGGCTCGTAACAATGTTACCTCATCTATGTACTCTAAGTCTCCTCCAACGGGAACCCCGCTGGCTATACGGGTAACCCTGATTCCTGTCGGTTTGATCAGCTTGCTGATATACATGGCTGTCGTCTCTCCCTCAAGACTGGAATTGGTGGCAATGATCACCTCTTCCACATCCCCCTGCAGTCTTTGCATCAGCTCTTTCAGCTTTATGTCACCAGGTCCAATTCCCAGCATGGGAGAGATAGCCCCATGCAGGACATGATAAACGCCATCGAATTTTCCTGTTTTTTCATAAGCAGCCAAGTCCCTGGTGTCTTCCACTACCATGATCACCTTATGATTGCGTTTTTCACTCTGGCAGATGGGGCATTTTTCCTGATCCGTCAGGGTAAAGCATTCCTTGCAATAACGTACATTCCGTTTTGCTTCTGTGATGGATGAAGCAAGACCTTCCACTTGTTCCTCCGGCATATTGATGATATGAAATGCCAGGCGCTGCGCGGATTTACTGCCAATACCCGGAAGCCTGGACAGTTCTTCAATTAATCTGGTAATTTGACTGCTATAGTAATTCATAATTCGTCTCCTAATGAATCAAACGGATATGTTTGCATATCCAGTTGATTCACAAATTCATGGCTGAAAAATGCTTACTTTTCAACCTTTAGAACGGAAAGCCTCCGCCTAAACCGCCAAGACCGCCGGTCAGCTTCGCCATGGCAGAGCTGTTGTCTTCTTCCATCTGGCGGAATGCTTCATTGGTAGCAGCCATGATCAGGTCCTCAAGCATCTCGATATCATCAGGGTCAACAACTTCCTGGGATAATTTAACCCCAGTCACTTCCTTTTTTCCTGAAACAGTGACTGATACGGCTCCGCCGCCTGCTGCAGCTGTATATTCCTTTTCCTCCAGCGCCTTTGTTGTCTCTTCCATCTGACGCTGCATCTTCTGAGCCTGCTTCATTAAATTATTCATATTGCCAGGCATTGCGCCTGGAAAACCGCCACGTTTTGCCATGGTGTATGTCCTCCTGCTATTTTTTGATTTTTTAATCTTCTATTGTTATATCCATTAAAATATTTGCTTTTAATTCTTCATCGCTGACATAAACGGTATCAAGCCGTTCCCCTCCGCCCAGAAGTCTGGTCTTAAAGGTTATGGACTTTTGGTAATGGTCTTCCACATACCGCTCAATCGATGCAACTGTTGTATCCCTGCTTCCGATCATGTAATTGCTTTGATCGGAAAAGACAACGCAAAGACAGCTCTCTCCCGCTGGTTCTACAACCGTATCCCGGAAGCTGGCCCGGATAGGTCCTCCCAGTTCCCGAATGATCTTTCCCCATTCGCTGCGGATCAGATTTAAATCCTCCAGCTGGCCTTTGGGAAGAGCCACCCGCTCTGCTGGGGTTAATTCTTGGACAGTGGCATTACTGCCGCCGTTTCCTTCCCCCGCGTTTAAGGTATCTGGAGAAGTATTTACTACAATACCGCTTTCCAGCTGTTTTTCTATATTGCTGATCCGCTGAAGTATGGAATCCAGATTCTGTTCCATCTGAGGGCGGGTCAGCTTGATTAAGGCTACCTCAATCAGGACTCTTTTCTGGAAAGCATAGCGAAGCTGATTGGAAAGATCGGAAAACACCCGGATATACCGCAGGAGTGTTTCGTTGTCCGTAAGCTTGCTGTCCTCTTTTAACAGGTTCTGGTTCTCTGTTGACATATCGAGCAGATTTTCTGCATTATCAACGGATTTTAATATTAAAAGGTTTCTTAAGTACCAGATAAAATCAATAACAAACTGGCCCAGCTCCCTTCCCTGGATCACCAGCTCTTCAAGACTGGTTATACAGTCTTTTGTCCGGTTTTCCACGATTGCACGGAACATCGTTCCAAACACGGTGATGTCTACGGCTCCCAGGACATCAAGAACATTGTCATAGGTAAGAAGCTCTCCGTAATGAAATGCAATACACTGGTCCAGGAGACTTAAGGCATCACGCAACGCCCCGTCAGCTGCCTTAGCAATATAAGTAAGGGCCCGGTCTTCTACCTGGATATGTTCTTCTACCGTCAGCACTTTTAAATGCTCTACAATGGTTTCCACCGTAATGCGCTTAAAATCATACCGCTGGCACCGTGACAGGACCGTCACCGGAATCTTCTGGACTTCCGTAGTCGCCAGAATAAATATAACATAGGATGGGGGTTCTTCCAATGTCTTTAACAGTGCATTAAATGCTCCTGTAGAAAGCATATGAACCTCATCGATGATATAAACCCGATATTTGCCTTCCGTGGGAGGATACTGGACTTCATCCCTTATCTCCCTGATATTCTCCACGCCATTGTTTGACGCAGCATCAATTTCAACCACGTTAAGGGATGCGCCGGCTGCAATGTTCTTACAGGTCTGGCATTCTCCGCAGGGACTTCCGTCTGCAGGGTGTTCACAGTTAACCGCTTTTGCAAAGATCTTTGCAATACTGGTCTTACCGGTTCCTCTTGTTCCGCAAAACAGATACGCATGCCCGATACGCCCGGATACTATCTGGTTTTTCAATGTCTGTACGATATGGTCCTGACCCTTTACATCCGAGAAGGAAGGGGGGCGCCATTTCCGATACAATGCCGTATATGACATGCCTGTTAACTCCTTATTCGTCGCCGAAGCTAATGCCTATCATCTTGGCCTCCTTAACAATAGAGCCTTCCGGATCGACGGTTTTTAATTTTCCGGCTACATCGGCTAACGGAATTTTAACAATCTCATTGTTTTTCACCGCTACCATATATCCGTATTCTTTGTTATTTATGAGCTTTGCTGCCTCAGCCCCAAGGCGGGTGGAAAGCACTCTGTCGTAGGGGCATGGGTCGCCGCCTCTCTGCATATGGCCCGGTACGGTAACCCGCACTTCCTGTCCGGTACGCTCCGTGATCTGAGCCCCGATCTCATATGCCACAGAGGGATAAACCACTCCATTCTTCTTTTTTTCTTTTAACTCTTTTTTCGTCAGGCAGGCATCTTCCTTGGAGATTGCCCCTTCCGCCACAGCAAGAATGGAAAACTTCTTACCGTTCTGGGCCCTGCTTTTTAATGCCTTTATTACGATATTCAGATCATACGGGATCTCCGGCAGTAAGATGATATCAGCCCCGCCTGCAATCCCTGCATACAGGGTAAGCCATCCAACCTTGTGTCCCATAACCTCCACGATGAAGACTCGTCCATGGGAAGCTGCCGTTGTATGGATGCAATCAATGGCATTGGTAGCCACATTGACAGCGCTCTGAAAACCAAAGGTAATATCGGTTCCCCATAAATCATTATCAATGGTTTTGGGAAGGGATACTACATTCAGCCCCTCTTCCCGAAGGAGATTGGCTGTTTTCTGACTTCCATTGCCGCCTAATACCACCAGGCATTCCAGTTTCAGCTTTCTATAGGTGTGCTTCATAGCTTCTACTTTATTAAGACCGTTCTCATCAGGTGTCCGCATAAGTTTAAATGGCTGTCTGGAAGTACCAAGGATTGTCCCACCCGTTGTAAGAATCCCGGAAAAATTTTCCGGTTTCATTACACGGTACTCCTCATAAATCAGCCCTTTGTAGCCATCCTCAAATCCAACAATCTCAATATCGCCGGGCATCCGGTACAGTGCCTTTGCTACGCCTCGCATGGTAGCGTTTAAGCTCTGGCAGTCGCCTCCGCTTGTAAGCATTCCAATTCTTATCATGAAAGCACACCTCTTTTTTTGATTAGATTTGTCATTAGGAAATAGGTAGTATTATACCCATTTTATAATTATAATACAAAGGGGAATATGGGGCAAGGGAAAACTTTATTTCATAAGAAATGTAAGAAAATATTAAAAATGGTAATCACATATTGCAAAAGACACCGCAAAACAGTTTCCTGCTCTCCGGCGTCTGATAATTCTTTATATTTTTAATCCGTGCGTCTCACTTTGAACCGCTATCACAGGCGTTACCCTGGCAGTTAACTCGGTCCAGGCACCCTCACGGCACACAGAAGGTTTCACTTAGTGCTGCTGCATTCCTGCCCTGACACGATTCATGAAGATCTGTTGCGTAAGACCCAAACGTCATCGCCACTTACCAGGGGCAGCCCTGCAATAGGCAGCCCGGGGTGAGACATCACCCCTGCTAGAGCGGATTGCAGGTACAGGGCACCGCTATCTCCCCGGCTGCACGGAAACTTTATGACATGTATTGGTTTAATCGCACTTTAGTATACATGGAAACGGGCAGGTTGTCAAGGAGTTGAAGGGGATTTGCATTTTATTGGATTTTGTTTGTTGGTAACTGATAAAGCACTTCAGCTATTTCATCAAGCTTCTCATTGCGCTTATTATAGGTATAAACAGACATTGATGGGCGTCTTGACACCACCCAACCGGAGGACATCGCACGGCAAAGCCGGGCGATAATCCATCAATTGGTTTTTACCCAGAATACATAAATGTGTTTAATTGGTGCTGTCAATTCGTCCCAATTATCTACATCTTCCAACTCAAAACAAATCCCCTTTTTGTTTTCTAACTTGTAGGTGTCATATACTAGAATGTAAGTTCCAATATCTTGCTTTAAATAGCAGAGAGTTTAACCTAGTCCTATTACTCCTTCATATTTTCCCTTGAAATCTTTTTCTGCTCAATTCAGAGACTTGAATGATATCACTGTTCTGTTATAGAGGATTTATCTTCCTGTTTTTTCTTATTCCTTTCCCTCAGCTCTCTAAAAAAATCTTTCATCATTTGAGAACATTCTTCTCCCAAAACTCCTGTTTCCGTTTCAACCTGGTGGTTAAAGCCCTCCTCATGGAGCATATTAAGCACCGATCCAGCACAGCCGGCCTTTGCATTCATGCAGCCAATAACGACTCTGGGGATCCTGGCCTGAACAATGGCTCCGGCACACATGGGACAGGGTTCCAGGGTCACATACATGGTGCAGCCCTCAAGCCTCCAATCCCCTATTTTTCTGCACGCTTTGCGGATGGCATTGATCTCCGCATGGGACAGGACATTTTTATCAATGGTGCGTCGGTTATATCCGCGGGCAATGATCTTATCTTCATAAACAATAATGCAGCCGATGGGGACTTCACCAATGGCGCCTGCCTTTTCAGCCTGTTTTATTGCTGTGAGCATATATTTCTCATCTGTTGTCATATTTGTTCCTCTTTGCTATTCATATTACTGCCCATGCTTTCCGGGCATATTGGGACACATCCAGGGCATTTCAATATCACTATATCCTCCGGGTGTTTAAATGTGATATACTGGGATAAGTATATCACGAAACAAAGGAATGGTGAAGGTATGAAACTATGCGGTCTTCAAAAAACAACGCTTCTGGATTTTCCCGGCCACGTGGCAGCTACGATCTTTCTCGGCGGCTGCAATTTCCGCTGCCCCTTCTGCCATAACAGCGGGCTGATCGGCAATGAGGCAGAATCCCTGTTCAGTGAAGAGGAGATTTTGGGTTTTTTAAAGAAACGAAAAGGAATTTTAGAGGGTGTCTGCATTACTGGGGGAGAACCCACCCTGTCAGAGGATTTAGAATCCTTTATCCGGAAAATCCGGGATCTGGGCTATCTTATTAAACTGGATACCAACGGCTATCGGCCGGAGGTCTTAAAAAAGCTGGCTTCAAACGGACTTTTGGACTATGTGGCAATGGATATTAAAGCAGGCAGGGAAAATTATCCCAAGACAGCGGGAATCAGGGGGCTAAGGATGAAGGACATTGAGGAAAGCGCTGCTTTTCTTCTTCAAGGAACCATTCCTTTTGAATTCCGCACAACGGCGGTAAAAGGGATCCATAGCCTCCGTGATTTTATAGATATCGGCGAATGGGTGACAGGCTGTCCTAATTACTACCTGCAAAACTATGTGGACTCGGACCAGGTCCTATGTCCCGGTTTCCAGCCTTTTTCCAGGGAAGAGCTCAATCAATTCTTAAACATCTTAAAACCCTTGATTCCCAATGCTATGCTTCGAGGCGTTGAGGATTAATCAGGACAAGCCGATAAGGGGGCTTAAATTAGCCCCCTAAATTTACATCGGTATACCAGAATCCAAACCGGCCGTCTTCCATTGGCTGATCTTTTGACAGAACGAAATTAGGAAAGCCGAACATAGAAGCCATGTATCGCTCATTGCTGTAATAATGCCCTGGAATTCCAAGAAGGTAACGGGGCATCCCGTCTGGGTTCAATAGTTTTGCCAGAATTAAGTAACGGTAATTATAGTATCCATGCAGAAGGAAGCTGTTGTTGCCATAAACCCAGGTATCCCTTGGAAGGACACCAATATCCTGGGGCTTTATGGTCAGAATTTCACAGCCATCCTCGTAATCAAATGCAAGAATCCTTGTATGTTCACGTTTCAACTTTTCCCAAATCATATGATGGGTGTTATCTTCCTGGATCTCATTTTGGCGAAGGCGCTCTAATTCATCAGGGTTTCCCAGCTTTGGCCGTACTTCCTGATTGCCCATGCTTTCTTTTATCACAGCATCTGCCCGGTAACAAGTGGTTTCACCGATTCCATCCTGGGCGCTGAAGGGATAAGGCTCACTGAATACAGCTTCTCTCTCCTGGGCATCCACTGCTTTGGCAGCCTCTTGTTGCTCATCTTCCTTCTCCTGCAACTCACTCGGTATGTCTTCCTGTCCGTCATTTTTCCAATCTCCGGATACTTGCTCCGCAGACTGCATAGCACTCTGCCGGGGTTCCTGCATCGGTTCCACTGCTTTGCCCCAGGCTTCCTGCTGCTGTGATTCCACTGATGCAAACCATTCCGGTTCTCCGGCCGCTACCGGCTCTTCATCCGGCTCACCGATTTTCGCTGGCGCTACGCCCGGTTCCTCCGTATATTGGAGGTCTTCTTCTGATTCCTCCGCATACTGGAGGTCCTCTTCTGACTCCTCCATATACGGAAGACCTTTTTCCGATTCCTCTATGTACGAATGGTCTTCTTCCGATTCCTCTGTGTACTGTAAGCCGTCTACTTCCGCTATCGACTCATCAGACATAATCCATTCCTGTTCACCATCTTTTGATTCTGCTTTTACCGGTTCCTCATCGTCTGGTACGGCAACATCCATATCTGCATCAACTGTTCTCTGATCATCTTCATCCAGGTGTTCTGCCTGCAGATCTTCCTCTTCCGGCAGTTCCTGTTCTTCGGCAACCAAAACATCCTCTTCTACCGTTCGGTCATTAGAGGAGGCCTCAATTGTTTCATTTTGTAAAATCTCTGCCTGGGAAATCTCCCGGGGTTCATCAGGCTTCAGCGGGAATTCTTCCTCGATCTCACGTACCGCCCGTTTTATCTGTTCTTCTGAAATATCGGCCTGTTCCTTTTCCAAAACAACCTTGGCCGCACTCTCCAGATCGACTTCCGCCGCATGGGCAACAGCATCTTCCCAAATGGTCGTATAGGAACGCCATGTATTTTTCACATCATGGATGGTCAGTCCGTAGCACTGATCCATGTTAATTCCGGAGTGTTCTATATCGCTAGCCGATACCACAGTCCTGAATTCACCGGAACCACCGCGTATAAAAATATTTCCCAGGAATATTTCCTGGTCTGCGGCTAATAAGTATACTCCGATATCATTGCCGCCCACATATATTCTTTTGACACTGACCGTAATCTTGCACTGGACCCCTCTCGTCTCTATTTTGGCAAATCCGATGTTTTTTCCTTTGACTGCGCCTTCATAGGCATAAATATATGAGATTAGTCTTCGATAATTAGGCATGCCATCACTCCTTTATAATTATTTTATGCAAAATGCCATTGCATCTATGACACAAAAATGATATCCTTATGAAAAGAATGTATAAAATTTTTTTTAAACGTATGGAGGGATAGAGAAATGAAGCTTTATCGCGCGAAGGACTACAACGATATGAGCCGTAAGGCCGCCAATATAATATCTGCCCAGATTATTATGAAACCGAGCTGTGTTCTTGGACTGGCTACCGGTTCCTCACCTATAGGCACCTACAAGCAATTGATCGAATGGTACAACAAAGGGGATTTGGATTTCTCCAAGGTTAAAACCGCAAACCTTGATGAATACAAGGGACTCACCAGGGATAACGATCAAAGCTATTACTATTTTATGCGTGAGAATCTGTTTCGCCATGTAAACATAGACGAAGCAAATACTAACATCCCTAATGGCATGGAAGCTGACGCCAACAAAGAAGCTGCCCGCTACGAGGAAATTATCAAAGACCTGGGCGGTGTTGATTTACAGCTCTTAGGACTTGGGCACAATGGCCACATTGGTTTCAACGAGCCATCCGACATCTTTCCAAAAGATACGCACATTGTAGACCTTCAGGAAAGCACCATCGAAGCCAACAAGCGTTTCTTCGCATCAATTGATGAAGTCCCGCGCCAGGCCTATACCATGGGAATCGGTACCATAATGAGAGCCAGGAAGATCCTGCTGATTGTCAGCGGGGCTGAAAAAGCAGACATCCTTCATGATGTAATCTGCGGACCGGTTACTTCTAAAGTTCCGGCATCTATTTTACAGCTTCATCCGGATGTTACCATTGTTGCAGACGAAGCGGCTCTTTCCAGGATGGGAAATATTTAAATCCGGCTGCTTTTTCATCCGTTTCCAAATTATATGACAGTATCTGCCCGGCTGCTCCTGCGCCGGGCATTTTTATGCCATTTTAAAGGCAGATATTCTAAATAGGAAAGGCATGGATCCCCCTTAAGAGGCAGTAAAATAACGGTTGGAATTTATCCGGAAATAGTGTAGAATGAGTTTAAAACTTAAGATAAGGAGACAGTAATATGGCATATACATTTTCAAAAGATTTGGAAACCGGCAACCAGTTAATTGATTCCGAGCATCGCCAGCTGATTGATGCAGTCAATAATCTGCTTACTGCCTGCTCCACAGGGAAAGGACGTGCGGAACTGGCTAATACCACCAAGTTTCTGCAGGAGTATACTGCAAAGCATTTCGGCAATGAGGAAAAGCTCCAGATCCAAAATCAGTATCCGGATTATGTAAATCACAAACGTTATCACGAGGAATTTAAAAAGGTGGTGGCTGGAATCTGTGCTAAGCTGGAAAAGGAAGGCCCGACTATCATTCTTGTAGGTGAAGTCAACAGTGCCATTGCGGGCTGGCTGATCAACCACATCAAAAAAGAGGATGCAAAGGTGGCCGCTCATATTAGAAGCAGGGCTTAATCTTCCAGAGTGAAGTGTATCTCATGGAACCGGTATTATGACAGAAAAGGCCGGAAAACTAAAACAATGCTCCGGCAGAAGGAAGGAACATGATTATGAAAGATCCAAATTGCGCATACTGTATGAAGGGAGATCTTGTTGCAAAATTCGGCTATCCTATTTGCGAAATGGAGACAGGATTTTTATATTTATTTAAAGAGCAGAGTAAAAAGGGCAGAGTGATTCTGGCTTATAAGGATCACGTAAGCGAGTTGATTGATATTGATGATGAGGAAAGAAATGCCTTTTTTGCTGATGTAGCCAGAGTTTCTAAGGCTGTCCATAAAGTATTTAACCCGGATAAGGTTAATTACGGCGCTTACGGCGACACCGGATGTCACCTTCATATGCACATTGTTCCGAAATATAACGGCATGGACGAATGGGGAAGTACCTTTACCATGAATCCGGACAAGATATATCTGACAGATAAAGAATATGAGGAAATGGCGGCTGCCATCCGTGCAGCATTATAAAAAAAGACTCATAAGGAGGATGCCATATCATGTTGGATGAAATCAGAGGGCAGGCCGCAATGGCTGCGAAAGAGCTGCTGGAAGTGGCACACTTAAATGAGAAGGACTTGGTCGTAATCGGATGCTCCTCCAGCGAGATATCCGACCACAGGATCGGTTCCCATTCAAGCGCAGAAATCGGACAGACTGTGTTTTCTGCCATTTATGAAGTTTTTAACGAGCAGGGGATTTATGTTGCAGCCCAGTGCTGCGAGCATTTAAACCGGGCTTTGGTTCTGGAAAAAGAGGCAGCCAGGCTTTATGGCTACGAACCAGTCAATGTAGTACCGCAGTTAAAAGCCGGCAGCTCTCTTGCCACTGCGGCTTACCAGACCCTGCAATGCCCGGTGGCGGTAGAATCCATTAAAGCCCATGCCGGGATTGATATCGGTGACACGTTGATCGGCATGCACTTAAAGGCCGTAGCCGTTCCAGTCCGCATAAAGACCAGGTATATCGGCGCCGCCCACGTGGTCACCGCCCGTACCAGGCCGAAATACATTGGCGGAGCCCGCGCCTGCTATGACGAATCCTTAGGATAAACAGGGATCATGGAACCAGGCCTCCGGGACAACAGTCAGCATTACTTTACAAAACGAAAAAAGCGCATCTTGAAGCTGTTTTTACAGCCGGTCAAGACGCGCTCTTTTTACGTTCTTTTATTATGCTATTTTTTTACGGTCCCTTTTTCCAGTCATTATTCCATGGTGGCATGGGTAAAGAACCAGAAGCCGTATGGAGAGTGCCATGTACCCTTTAATTCAGGCTTCTGCAGATAGAAATCGCTGGAGTATACAAGCGGTGCAACCGCTGCGTCTTCCATGATCAGCTTTTCTGCCGCATGTAGTTTCTCATAATGCTCTGCCTTATCAGCAGTATCACGGGCCTGGTTTAATAAGCTGTCCACCTCAGGATTCGAATACTTTCCGTCGTTGTTTCCGCTTTCAGTTGTGAATAAGTTCAGCATATTGGAA
>DEYX01000137.1 GCA_002365025.1 Hungatella sp. UBA3147
CAGTTCTTCGTATGTGACGGCCCCGGATTCTGCGCAGATATCGATCCGGTCCAACAGAGGTTTTGATATCCTGCTTAAATATTTGCGTACCTGTTGTTCAGAACATCTGCATCTTGTCCGATCCGGGAAAAAGCCGCAGGGACAGGGATTTAGAGCCGCTGCCATCATAAAGTCCGCCGGGAATTCATAGGCACCGAATATTCTGGTAACAGTTATTTTCCTCTCCTCAAGAGGCTGCCTTAGAAGCTCTATGGTAGTTCTTTGAAATTCGGGTAGTTCATCCAGAAACAGAACGCCTCCGGATGCCAGGGAGATCTCACCTGGTTTTGGTATTCGCCCTCCCCCGGCAAGAGCCGTTGGGCTGATGGTATGATGAGGGCATCGGAAGGGCCTTTTTACCACCAAAGGCTCTTCTTTGGAAAGCAGCCCGCATACACTGTATATCTTTGATATATCCACGGCCTCCTCCATTGACAGGGACGGCATGATCGTTGGAATCCTCTTCGCAAGCATCGTCTTTCCGGTGCCTGCAGGGCCGATATAAAGAATGTTGTGCATACCTGCTACTGCCACTTCTGTGGCCCGTCTAAGAAAAAGCTGGCCCCCAATCTCTGAAAAATCAACATCATAAGCTTCCTGACGACCCATCAGTTCTCCATTTCCATAGGAGCCTGTTTTTTGCTTCTCCGGGTCGTTTAACTGATCCGTTAAATCCTTCAGATGATTCACTCCAATAACTTCTATTCCTTCTATTACTAAGGCCTCCCTGACGTTCTCTCTTGGAAGAAAACACTGGATCTTTCCGTCCTTTTTTGCAGCAGCAGAAATGGAAAGGGCTCCTCTTACAGGCTTAATTTCCCCATCTAGCCCCAATTCCCCGGAAATCACACAACTGCGTAAAGCTGCAGGTTTAACCATGCCGGAAGCGGTCAGAATGGCCACCGCAATGGGCAAATCAAAAGCAGTTCCCTCCTTACGTATGTCGGCCGGGGAGAGATTGATAGTGACTTTTCTTGCGGGCAGCCGGAAACCGGAATTTCTTAACGCCGTTCTTACACGGTCCTGGGCTTCCCTAACCTCAGAGGATAGATAACCAACCATGGAAAAGCCCGGAAGCCCATCACTGACATCCGCCTCCACCAGGATAGGGACCCCTTCCACTCCCTTAATTCCCACACTATGAACTTTACTATACAAAAATTGCCTCTCCTTTCATTCTTCCTGCCCACGCCTTAGGGGCAGGGTATTTTATTCTGTTTCATAAAAACGAGCTTGGAAAACATGCAGAAACGCA
Source organism: Hungatella sp. UBA3147 (assembly GCA_002365025.1). GTDB lineage: Bacteria > Bacillota > Clostridia > Lachnospirales > Lachnospiraceae > Lacrimispora. The sequence goes on from DEYX01000137.1 coordinate 1,295, forward strand.
TCTGGAATGTTCCTGAACCGGAACCTGATTCTATGATAACCGAAAAAAAGGAAAATGGCAATGTTTTTCTCTCATCCGCCTGATTCAGATAGAATCAGGAATCCTTTAAACCATGGGAAAATTCAGGCATATAGGCCCGGTAACGGAGCGGCATGTGATTCCGCTGACAGACCGGATTTGTTCGTTCTTTTATGGAAACGCTTTTTCTAAAGCGCTGAAAAAGCTCCTCATATTCGTCTTCATCCGACGCTTTTTTCATTCGCCTTTCCCATTCCGGCGAAATTAAATCCACCAAAAACCATGGCCGCATTGCCGGATGCAAAACTGCCTTTTTCCTGTTTTCATCATAGATAGCCCAATTCTCTCCTGACAGGCGGTCCATAAAATGAGGAGCAAGAAGAACAAGTACATCATTCTTTGGTCCGATCCTGCTTACCAAAAGATCGCCCTCCATCTCCACAAACCGCACAAAGCCCGTGAGCAGATGAGTCTCATTATCAATATTACGGCACATCTGAAATATTTCGTATACCTCTTGAACCTGTAGCATATGAACAATTTTTGCACCAAAATGGAAACCGTAAATTAAAAAGCGGTATATTTTATCCCCACGGTCTCTTTCCTTACTTAGCGCAGCCTTGTATACGGCAATATAGGCTTCCTCTGAAATTTTCCCCCTGATAGCCTGTACCACCTTATCAACACTCTGGGCATTGACCGGAACTTCCTCATACTGGCAGAACAGCTCCATAGTATCCTCATCCCCTATAAGACCAAGTTTCACATTCCCATGTCCCTTTCTGCTGGTCCATGCCGCATACACACCGCTGAGAATGCCTTCCACGCTCTTCTCACACAAATAGACTGTCTTCATAGCCGGACTCCTCCCCAATCTGTTAAAGCAGGTACATTCTTGTCATCAAACAAAGAAAGCTGCCGGAAGGCTCCTGATGAACCGATGTCCCATACTTTTTTATGCTCCTCTCCCACAAGATGGCTGGTAATAAAGTCCTCCTCAATCTTAACGGGATACATCATCCTGCCGGAACAGGTAATAAAGTAAAGCGCACGTTTCAATACAACACCAATCTTCTTTAAAGCATCAAAATCAAGTGGGCCATTCCTTCTGGCTGCAACGATACGCTTCACCGACTTCACTCCCATTCCGGGAACTCTCAGGAGGGTATAATAGTCTGCCCGATTCACTTCCACGGGAAATAATTCCAGATGGCGCAAAGCCCAATCACACTTTGGATCCAGAAACACATTGAAATTAGGGCGATCTTCGGAAAGCAGCTCTCCTGCCTGAAATCCATAGAAACGCATGAGCCAGTCTGCCTGGTACAGCCGGTGTTCCCGCAAAAGTGGAGGCCCCCCAGGAAGGGCCGGCAGACTACTGTCCTGATTGACTGGAACAAATGCAGAATAAAAAACCCGTTTTAAATCATAATTCTGATAAAGCGCCTCTGCTACCATCATCATCTGGAAATCATTTTCCCCAGTGGCTCCCACGATCATCTGTGTGCTCTGACCGGCAGGCACAAAGGACGGAGCCTTTTTGTATTCCATCAGCTCGTAACGATTAGCCGTAATTCCTTTCTGAATCTGCTTCATGGGAGTAAGAATCTTGCTCCTGCTTTTGCCGGGAGCCAGCTTCTTAAGTCCGTCGGCAGTAGGAAGCTCCAGATTGATACTCATACGATCTGCCAGAAATCCAGTTTTTTCGATCAATACCGGATCTGCACCCGGAATAGCCTTTACATGGATATAACCATGAAAATGGTATTCCTCCCGCAGCTTTTTAAGGGTCTGATAAATCAGGTCCATGGTATAGTCCGCACTGTGAAGGACTCCTGAGCTGAGGAACAGCCCTTCAATATAATTACGGCGGTAAAACTGGATCGTCAGCTGGCACACCTCCTCAGGTGTGAACGCTGTTCTCACAACATCGTTAGAGCATCGGTTGATGCAGTACTTGCAGTCATAGATGCACTGGTTGGTAAACAATATTTTCAAAAGGGATATACATCTGCCATCTGCAGAAAAGCTATGGCAGATTCCGCATGCCGTCGCATTCCCGATAGTCCCTGCTTTTCCCTTTCGGTCCACTCCGCTGGAGGTACAGGCAACATCATACTTTGCGGCATCTGATAATATTTCAAGCTTTTCCTGTACACTTAATTCTTCCTGAATCAGCATTTCTTCACCTCGAACACACGTTCTTTTTCTTTATTGTAGCATAAGCATATCTTTTTTTCAAGTATTTTCGAATATATGTTCTGATTTTTATAGATTAACAGAGTCCGGGGTTTTGAGATTTCTAAATGTGATATATTTATGGAGGGTCTTTTAAATAAGAAAAAATATGCATATTAAAAATGCAGCAGAAAAAGAGGTGGAAATGCATAATCTCTCTCTTTCTGCTGCCAATTCATAAACCTGAAATCTTAAAGCCCCGCCCCCCTCGCGGTTGATCCATCTGCTTTTCCGGCACATAACCATAAAATTCCGCTCCGCCATCTGATTGAAGCAATCGGCGGGAGCTTAGAAACCTTGCAAAGCTGTATGCAATGATGGATTGAACAATGGATACAATGATTGCTACAATAATGGATACAGTGCTCCTTCCCATGGTTTCTCTTCATGTTTCAAGATGGGATAGGTCCTTTTGTACAGTTATTTGAAAACAGAAGTAATAGTTCTCCAAATATATTTGAAAACATTCCTGACGCGATGGAAAAAATTTCCGTCAGCATGAAAGTCTTCATCCACTTTTACGTCATCACTTTCCTGCTTATCTTTTATCTCCTCAGTACGCAGTATCATCTGAATGCTTCTGGGAGACGGATTTTTTGCCGAGGTCATGGACACCGGAGAGGCTTCTAAATCAATGTTTAAAATGGTCGTATCTTCTATCGTGTATTCATCCCATTTGTCATCAATCATATCCTTAATGGTATTTTTTGCGTTTCTCAATACCTCGGTCTGATTCAGTCCATTCCCTGCCTCATCTAACGTACCGGCAAGGCCGTTTAAGGTTTTCTCCGTACTGCTGTTTAAGGAATCGCCTACCACTTTCATCTGATTTTCAAGGGACCGGAAAAATACGTTCATGGAATCAATGCCTCTGGAGGCGCTGTCTGTCATTTTTCCAATATCATTTAAGGTCGCGATCATTTCATCATGGTGACGGTTTAAAATACCATTTAACCCATCCACAGAGTTGATCAGATCATCGGCCGTATCACAGATATTCCCTGTAGCAGTGGCTATGTCAATTACTCCGTTAATCGTTCCGTTTATAGGGCCTCTTAAGGAATGTAAGTCTGCCATCAGCATCTCGGTCATCCCCAGCATTTTTCCCAGATCTCCGGTCAGCCCCGCACCGCTGTTAACAATCTGCGGAAGAAGCGCTGCTAAAGGTGCGGATGCTTCCAGCATCTCCTTGGATCCATTGCTAGGGGTGGCCTTACGGCCGGTTGCCAAAGCGGAAGACAGATAACCGGTAAGAGCATTGATTTCCGGAATAGAGTAGTCTTTTTCGTTAAACAAATAGGAAGATATCTCGTCTTCGTCCATCAGACCTTCATCCTGGATCTCCTGGATCAGATCCTGTAAGTCAGTATTTTTCATCCCTGCCGCCGATGTACTTAGGGTATTGCTAAGAGCCGCAAGCTTAGGAAGCGACTGCCCAAGGGATGTAAGTTCCTTTGCCAGCTGCTGCTGTTCCGTTGTCAGGGTATTTAAGCGTCCTTCTATTTTTTTTACCTGCCCCATAAAAGCCTGGGATTTCATATCCGTCTGAGAATCCTTCGCCATTTTCCGCAGGTCATCCACTTCATTTCTTAAATACCGGACACTGTCCTGCAGATCTCCAAGATCCGGTGACAGGTCATCAAGAATTCCCACCATATGATTTGTCTGAGTCCTGATCTCATTTAAAGCATTTCCGGCATTCTGCGTATGGTTATAAAAGGGACGCATAGTCTGGGACAGATTGTCAAGAGCTGCCAGAGCCTCATCCGCATTCTCATACACCTTACCCTTGGAATCGGCAAATATCTGCCTGGTCCTGTCAAGTCCCCTGAGACCATCCGCCGTATCTGCGATGCCTTTTTGCATGTTTCCCATGGAGTCTAAAACCACATCCAGACTGTCGCTGATTGCATCTGCCGAATCCTCCATGGTTTCCTTGGCATCTCTTAAATCTTCAATCTTATCAAGCTGGCTAACTGTCAAAGGGACCATGGTAAAGATTAATCCGGAAAATTTAAAATCATCTGTACCGATGCGGATGGAATAATGGCCTTCCTCTCCAGGCAGTTGAAAGAAAACAACCATATTTAAATTACCGATGGACTGCACCTGAGCGCCTTCCGCTTCCAGGCTTAAGTTTTTATCCATATCTACAACTGTGCTGGCCATTAAGGCCATGTTATTCCGGTAATAATCGGAAACTCCTTGATTGGGAACCAGATCTACATTGACTTCGATCAGGCCCTTTTCACCGGCCAGCTCTTCTGCTTTTTTCTCTACCCCGTTTAAACGATAACTTACTTTAATATCCCATGGAAGCTGGGATTTCTCTGTTTGGGTCCGGCCTTCAAAATAAAACCGGTTTCCTGTCTCTTCCGGAGAAAAGGTGATAGAGCCATCTTCTCCTATCACAGGCTCCGAATGGTCCGTTAAATTCATTACCTTATCGTAAACACCGTAATCCACTACCATGCTATATCCATTCATCTGGTAATTCTTTACGATACTGCTTTCCTTGATCTCCCCATAAGGGTCCATGGTCACATAAAGCGTTTCATCATACTGGGGCACATCAGGCGAGGCCAGGGCCGGCAGTACGGACTCAAGGGAGACTATGACAGCCAGGCCCATACTTAGGATTCTATTATATTTCTTCATGATCGTTCTCTCCTTTGATTTTCACTTTTCCATATCTTAAACGTCGTTTTTCTCTTCTCTTAGCCGCACGGAACTGCTGATTCTGGATCTGCTTGTCAAAGGTGCTAAGCAAGGCAGGAAGAAGGGAAAGTACCAAAATCATGCTTAAAAGCGCGCCCCTTCCCACCAGGCGTCCCACCTGGGAAATTGCCTGTATGGACGACGTAAAATACAAAAGATAACCGACTACCGTAAGAATACCGCCTGACGTCAGAATGGAAAGGGTACTTTTCGAAATAGCAGCCTTGGCAGAGTCCGTATTGTTCATGGTTTTTCGGAAGCCCAGATAATTATTGGTCATCAGGATGGAATAATCAATGGTAGCTCCCAGCTGCAGGCAGCTTACGATGATGTATCCGATGTATACCATGTAGTCTCCCAGAACATAAGGTAACGTCATGTTTAAATAAATGGCAACTTCAATCGGTATAATTACAAGGATCGGTACCAGAACAGACCGGAAGGTTGCAAAAACAACCAAAGCCACTCCCGCCAAAGACAACAGTGAAACCTTATTGTAGTCATCCGTTAAAATGTCACGGATATCTATCGTCGTGGGGGTCATGCCTATTACATAGGCATCTTCCAGATAGTACTCCCTGATCAATTGTTCCAGCTTTTGACTGCATTCAAAGGCATACGGACTCTCCTGGACCGTGTTTAAGGAAATCAAAAGCCTGGCGTACTTTTCACTCCGAAGCTGTTCCGACACTTTTTCCGGAAGAAAGCTTTCCGGAATTCCCTTGGGTATGGTCCCTGCCATGGACATAGCGTAATTAACAAAATCCAAGTCCTCCAAAGCTTCTGTCAGCTGCCGTTCAGTCACAACAGATCCATTGGGAACAATTCCAATGATCATGTTTGATTTTCCGAATTCCTCATTGATTGCCCTGGTATCCTCATAAACTCTGGTTCCAGGTCCGGCTCCAATGGCATCATCCCCGTAGTAGAAAACGTTCATGCTCTGTCCGAAATAACAGGGAACAGCCAGGAAAATGGCAATTACAAAAACAGGCTTCCGGATCTGGTTCATCAATACTGCAAACCGGTCAAAAGAAGGAAGGAATGGTTTATGAGCTGTTTTTTCAATCTTATCATTAAAGTGCAGGATCAAGGTCGGCATAAGGAACAGTACGGTAGCCAGGCTGCAGAGAATTCCCTTCGTCAGCACAAAACCCACATCCTTACCTATGGTAAAACGCATGAACGCAATCACAAGAAATCCTACAATAGTAGTAGCGCCACTTGCCAGAATGGAACTGCAGGATTCCTTTACTGCCAATTCCATGGCTTCGTGTATCTCTATGCCGGTATTCTTAATTGCCGTAAAAGTATGTAAAAGGAAAATGGAATAATCCATGGACACTGCCAATTGCAATATGGCTGCCGTGGAAAAGGTAAAGAATGATATGCTGCCAAACATCAGGTTGGATCCCATATTCATAACAATGGCCACTATCATGACAAAAATAAACAAAAACGGCTCCATCCAGGATGTTGTGGTAAGAGTTAAGATCACCCAGATGATTACTAGTGCCATTCCAATGGCCATGGTAATCTCTTTAGTTATAGACTCTTCCCTCTCTTTGCTGGATACGGCGCTTCCTGCAAAATAGCCTCTGTCTTTTCCTACAATTTCATAAATCCCGTCCACCGCTTTCCGGGTCACCGGACTATCATCACCATTTTCAAATATTACATCCATCTGAGCATACCCATCATGATAATAGTCTTCCATGGAAAAGGCATCCACAGACATCATATCGGTGATCCCCTGGTCCAAAAAAGAGCCTCCCATATAGACATTTGTTGTCATATCAGGGCCTATGACCAGGTCCACCCCTTCCAGGTCCGATATCTGCTGCCTTATTTTTTGAGCTTCCGGAAGACTTACATCCTCTACCATGATCCGTGCCATTCCAGGATATCCAAACTCATCCTCCATCACATCAAGAGCCTGTTTCGTTTGGGCAAACTGCGGCAGGTATTTACTTAAATCGTAATTGACCTTTACAAAAGGAAAACAGATTGCACAGATGATGGCCGTAAGAAAGAAAAAAATCTCTATTTCCTTTCCCTTGAACACAATGATATGTACGATTCTATCAAATAAACTTTTGTCTTTTTTCATTTTTTCCTCCATTACCCATCATTTTTCTTTTAACGGATCCTTAATTGACTTTTGAACACGTGTACATTATAATACTCTTGTAAATAAGTTTCAATAATCAATGAATGAAGAAAAATCCATTAATAAACAAGATATCTTTTTTCATGCAATACCCAACACTCTTTGATATAGCGTTCATAATTTTCAGAGATTCAGGCTCTGAAATGAGAAACAAGTCCAGAAACACAATTGGAGGAATCATATGGAAACTCAAAAACAGGATCGCCGCATCCGAAAAACTCAGAAGTTATTGAAAGAAAGCCTTCTTGAACTCATGGAAAAAAAGGACTTTAAGAACATTTCCGTGAAAGACATCACGGAACTGGCAGATCTAAACCGGGGTACTTTTTATCTTCACTATGCAGATACTTACAGCCTGTTACAGGAAATGGAATCAGAAGTCTTAGATGATTTTCAGGATATGGTAAGTAACTGCCGCTATGCCTTTAAAAAGGGGTCACTCCTGCCCGTTGTCATACCAATCATTCATTATATTGAAGAGAACAAAAAGATATGTAAAATCCTTTTTGAGAACAGCTCCTCCAATGATTTTGTAAACCGCTTCCATACCCTTGTCTTAAAAAACGGTACAACAATCATCAGGGAGCAGTATCCAGCTGCCAGGGAAGTACCCCTGAACTATTACCTTGAATTTATCACTTATGGACTGACCGGTGTCCTGAAACAATGGCTTGATACGGATATGCAGCAGCCAAAGGAAGAGGTAGCCGAGTTTGTGGATAAGATGATCATGGGAACTGCACAAAAGCTCCTTGCTGTTTAAACAAATCATTTTTTGTCCGGAATCCTTATTTTTTGTCTGGAATCAACCGATATATGGGTAGCGATGTCATGCAGCCATTTAACTGTATGTTGCATCAATAATTACACAAGGATGAACTTTATGCTAAAAAATATAAAATCCAAAAACGAGAAGATACCCAAGACAACCTCAAAAAAAGGGAATGCAGTAAAAAGCAAACAAAATAAAGCAAAACCGGCCAAAGTTCCAAAAGACAAAGGAAAAAGTCTATTACCTAAAAATAAAAGAGTTCTCGTATTGATGGGAGCCGCCCTGCTGATCGTTATTATGGGATCTGTTCAGGCCATTATTCTGCTTACTTCCCAAAAGAAGGGGGATGCGGAAGAAAAGGCAGGAGTAGCGCCAATCTACTACTTCTCGAAAGAAGAAGATATTTCTTCGGTTACTGAAATTGTTGGTGAACGCGATTTTGAAAAACTGGAGGCTTCTGAAACCAGCCCTGATACAGAAACGAAGGAACCCGTTGATCAGAACGATATACCTGAGGAATCTTCTGCCGGTACTGCTTCACGAACCTCCGGCCTTGGGGTGAGTTACAAGTATATTCATGTGGAAGATACCTCCGCTGATATAAAAAGCTACATGGATTATCTGGAAGGAAAAAAGAATTTCATTAACGTAACGGATAAACCCGAACAGTCAGAGTCCGGACAGCCTTCTGCAGACGAGACCCTTAAGACAAGCTCAGAGTATTATCAGCTTGCCGGGCCGTCTAAAGATTCCGCTTCCTATCTTTCCATTACCCTGGAATCCGAAGCAGACAGCTATACCGTAACCACCAGTAAAGAAAACCAGCCCTGGAGCACCTATTTTAAAGACCAGTGGAACCAGCAGAAAAAGATAATCTCAGATTTTGAAAAACAGCCAAAGGCGACCAATACCATAGAGCAGGCAGAGGATGCCGTCCGCTCCCTTAGCCAGGATAAGCTTGGCCTGGCGGAGGCTGCTGACTCTTACGAATTTATTGCATCTCCTGGAATATCTAAAATCGACGGAAAAAATTACTATACAGTCAGGACATACAAACGACAGCCTGACAGTACCCTGATTTATATAGCCACCTATTTATTTGACTATGAAACCAGCAATGTAGCCTTTCAGTACGATGAAGTAACAGGAAATGCAACTCCGCTTGGATGATTTCACACGAAAAAGACGGACAGTCCTTACGGACCGGTTCCGTCTTTTCCTATTTTTCTTTTTATGCTATAGTAAGCTTATTAAAAACAGAAGGAGATGTTATTATGGAATTTTTACAATTGGCAAAAGAACGTTACTCAATGAGAAAATTCAGCGACCGGAAAATAGAAAAGGAAAAACTGGATTTGATCCTGGAAGCAGGAAGAATCGCTCCTACTGCTGTGAATTATCAGCCCCAGCGGATTCTTGTCATTGACAGTGAAGAAAATCTTGCTAAATTAAAATCCTGCACCATCTATCATTTTCATGCTCCTCTGGCTTTGCTGGTATGTTATGATTCCACGGTCAGCTGGAAAAGGTCTTACGACAATAAGGATATGGGAGAAGTTGACGCAAGCATAGTTGCCACGCAGATGTTGCTTGAAGCGGTTGATTTAGGATTAGGCAGTACCTGGGTAGGTCATTTTGACCCTGTATGCATCCGTTCGTCATTTGATATTCCGGAACATTTAATTCCCGTTGCTCTGCTTCCTATGGGCTATCCCGGAGAAAACTGCGCTCCTCACCCTCTTCATGAGAAACGGTTTGCTATAGGCCATACTGTTTTCTACAACTCCTTTAGCGGCGTTGACTCCCCCAAAGAACGGTAACCTTTCATGAACCCCCATATGCATGCATAAGATAACTATATACTGCGTTTAAATAGCAGGTTGGGGGCATTAGAATGAATAAAATATTGGATAACGAATTTTATGACTTGATCATTAGTAATTCTTTAGTTCCCGGTTTTGATACCGGTAATAATCTTACGGTTCTAAATGATAAGTATTCACTGATGCATATATGGAAAAACAATATGGACGCCTGTGACCTGGGACGGTACCCTTACGATAGTTTCCCCTCTCTTTTTACACTTACTTCTAAAGTGAGCATAGATAAATCAGGCATTACCAATGTCCGGAGACATCCCGATTTAAGCCTGATGGGGCTAGGGGTAGCCATCGGCATCATAGACACCGGCATCGACTACCAGCACCCCGCATTCAAATATCATGACGGTACCACCCGCATTCTTTCCATATGGGACCAGAGCGACCAGACCGGCAAACCACCCAAGGACTTTAGTTTCGGCTCAGAATATACGAAAAAACACATCAATACCGCACTGAAATCCAAGAACCCCTTATCCATGGTGCCTACTGTTGATAACAATGGACATGGTACGGCAATCGCCAGTGTAATCTCCGGCAGCCCCGATGAAAAAAACTCTTTTACCGGCATTGCTCCCCAAACCGAGCTTATCATAGTAAAATTAAAAGAAGCGAAGAAAAATTTAAAAGAGCTGTTCTTTGCTCCGGATAATGCCCTGTGCTATCAGGAATCTGATATTATGCTGGGAATCCGTTATCTGCTCTCCGTCTCGCAAGAAAAAGGGCTTCCTCTCGTTATATGCATCGCATTGGGAAGCAGCCAGGGAGGCCATGACGGATTGGGAGTTATCAGCTCTTACTTAGAACACATCGTACAAATGCCCAAAACTGACGTATTGGTAGCCGCAGGGAATGAAGGAGACAGCCGCAGACATTATTTCCACCATTCGGCGGCTACTCCTTTCCGCAATGGCTTTAACCTAAAAATAGGGGGAAATGACAAAAAATTTACGATGGAAATCTGGCCCTTTCCTCCAGGGAAAGTAAGCATTGAAATATTCCCGCCTAACCAGGAATTCATTCAGAGCATATCTCCCCCTGCCGGTGTTTGCCAAAAATTCAGCCTTTCTATGGGCCAAACTACCATTTGGATCAACAATATCCTTTTGGAAGGTTCAACAGGGGATCAGGTTATTTTATTGCGGTTTGACAATCCCACTCCAGGAATCTGGTATTTCCAGGTCACAAGCATAGAAAATGAACCTTTTTCCTTCCATTCCTGGCTGCCGTCCGGGAACTTGATTTCAAACGAAACATATTTCTATCAGGCAAACCCCAACACCACCATTACAGCCCCTGGAAATGCCAGAAATCCTCTGACTGTTGCCGCCTATAACCAGTTTGATGGCAGTATACTGGGTGAATCAGGAAAAGGTTATTCCAGATTCGGGGAAATCAATCCTAATATCGCCGCTCCCGGATATCTGATTCCATGCGCTCTCCCAGGAAATCAATATGGCAGCCTTACAGGTTCCGGAGCCGCCGCCGCACACGCAGCGGGAGCCTCTGCCATGGTCATGGAATGGGGGTACTGCAAAGGCAACCACACTACTGTCACCGGCGTCCAAATCAACCATATGATCATGCGGGGGGCACAGAGAGACAGCACCTATTCTTTTCCCAATGAGAGTTGTGGATATGGGCAGATAGACATATACAAACTGTTTCAAAGGATATCTGTGATTTGATGAATCTGGAATTAAGAATGTGAAAAGTAGCTTTAGCTGCCTAACCCATGGTTGGCAGCTACTTTTTTATAATACACCACTGCCCCAATTCCACCCAGGCAGGCAATCCCGGCCAGCAGCAAATACCCGGACTGTATTCCTGCCCTGGCAGCCAGCGACCCGGTAAAGATCGGGAAGGTTGTCATTCCCAGTGCATAAACAGCCTGGTACATTCCCATGGCCGTAGATTTGCAGCCGGCCGGTATGCCCCGCATAGCTTCCGAGGTTGCAAAAGAGAACAAGATGCCGGTGGACATCCCAGGTAAAATTTGCAGCAGTAAAAGCACAGGTATGCTCCCGGCGGCCGGAACCAGGATACAATAGAAAGCCACAACAGCAAATACCAGCGGGATCCAGAACCTTGGACCTTTGCGGCTGCAGGTCCCCGAAGATGCGAAAGCTGCAAATCCTACGGATGATATCATGTAGATCACAGAGGATATCCCTACAATCCCATCCGATGCGCCCAATTCTTTTAATATCTGGTTGGTAAACGACATGGCAGTTGTCAGCTGGATCCCCTGCTGAATCAGAGCTATGAAAGAGAACAGCCACAAGCGCCTGATGTTGCAGACAGAAAGCAGTTCTCTGGTCTTATGTATGCCGGGTTTAACATCCGTTTCTTTAATTCCAATTGAAAGAAGAAACGCCATCAGACCCGCGATCATGCTTAACATGCAGATTCCTGCCATGCCGATGCGATGATAGCAGATTGTACTGCACAGAAAACCAAGAAGCATTCCAAAATTATTAAACAGTACGATCCGGCTGGTGGCAGCCTGCTGATCTCCGGCAGAAAAATGATTGGTGTAGAACACCATATAAGAAATCCACATGGCAGAAGCCAGTCCGGAGAAGAAATTGGCGACCAGAAACCCTGTGCCATTGCACCAGAATACCCGGAAAACAGAGGCGGTTCCGGAGGCAATCGCTCCAGCCATTATAAAATACTTATGTCTGCCAACAGAATCCGCGCAAAGGCCTATGGGAAACCTTAACACCATTTGGGAAATTCCATAAGCCCCCACAACCATTCCGGTAAATGCGCTGCTGGCTCCACTGGCAGTTAAAAAAGTCGTCTGGTATGGAATGTATACATATTGCGCAAACCAGAACAGCGATACCATAGCAAGGTAATGGATTTCCTGTCTGCGCGTAAACGTAAGCTGGTTTATAGTCTGTTCTTTCATGTTTTATCCCTTTGAGCATATTCCTCTAATATTCTGTGGATGTGGACAGCCAGGTACATCTCTTCCTGTTTGGACAGCTTTGATTCAAATTTTTCTCTGATGAACACACCGATTTTCTTAACACACTCATATTCCCTGTGACAGCTCTCCAGTACATGAGTGTAAAAGGAATCTTCATAATCGTATAAATCCTGACTGCCGTTTATAAGCCTTTGTACAAAGAGGCGCAGATGAGTCACAAAGCGGGTATAGCCGATTCCATCCTCATCGTAGAGAATGGAAAAATTGTACTTTACAATGTCCAAAATTCCCTTGACTGTCTCAAATATCTTCTGGTTATCTGTACTGTTTAAGTTATTGGTCTGTGCATTAATAAAATGAAAGGCAATATTTCCAGCCTCATCTTCAGGCAGCTCCACTGACAGCCGCTCCCTCACAAGCTGCAGGGCATATAAGCCAACATTAAATTCCCTTGGATTGAAACGTTTTAAGGTCTGTGTGTAGAAATTTTGTATTAAAATCCCCTCATTGTTTCTTTTTACAGCAAAAGACAAATGGTCTGTAAGTCCCAGATAAATATGCTCCATCAGTACCATTCCATAGGTGTCAATGGCATAATCAATGACCTGTTTGGCCAGTTCAAAATAGGTACTGTCTATTTCAGAGGCAAGTCGGATGATATTCTTTGATATTGACCGGTCCTTTAAGACAAATACCTTTTCAATGTCTTCACTTTTTAAATGATGCCCAATGGACTTATTAAATCCAATTCCCTTTCCCATCAGGATCACTTCCCTGCCGCTGTCATCAAGTGCAAGCAGCAGGGAATTATTCATTACTTTTACAACCCTCATAACCCAACCCCATTTCTGTTATTCTCACGAAAGCAAACTCAGAGTTCGTCTCCATTGGTTTCAATCACCCGCTTATACCAGAAATAACTGTCCTTTTTCACACGGCTCATATCCTTTAAGTCATGGTCATCCCGATTGACATAAATAAAACCATACCGCTTGCGAAAGCCCTCATGGGAACTGAGAAGATCCATAAATGACCAGGGAGAATATCCCATGACCGAAACCCCGTCTTCGATTGCCTGGCTTATCGCCTTGATGTGTGCCTTTAAATAGCTGATCCGGTACTCATCATGGACTTTACCGTCCTCTGTCAGGGTATCGGCGGCTCCCAGGCCATTTTCCGTTATAATGAGGTGAAGATGGTATTTCTGATAATAACTGTTTAATACGGTCCGAAGGCCCAACGGATCGATCTGGGCTCCATATTCACTGGAAACCAGATGCTCATTTTTAATATGATGAAAATAACCATATTGATCAAAATCCACTTCATTGATGGGGAATGCCCTCTCCCCTGCCAGATGCCCCTCATCAGTCGGAAGGTACCGGACACACAGGGTCCGGTAATAATTCAGGGCAATAAAATCCATCGCCCCTCCTTTTAAAATCTCCTCGTCTTCCGGCTCCATAACCGGTACGATATTCCTTTCTTCCAGATAGCGCATGTAATATCCGGGATAACGGCCGTAGTAATGCATATCCAGGCAGTAATCCGTCTTAAACCAGTCGTTCATCCGAGCCGCCCAGACATCTTCCGGTCTGTTGCTTTCCGGATAGGTACAGGTGGAGGATACGGCAGGACCGATCTTTCCATCTGGTATGATAGAATGGCAGGCTTTCACCGCCAGGGCATGAGCCAGGAACATGTGGTAATCCATCTGGGCTCTCTGGCGGTCGGCTTCCCATGCATCATCCGTTGTGATATTCATCCGTTCATTTACTCTCACCATAAGATTCTGCTCATTGTGGACCTGCCAGTAGGTGACTCTGTCTCCAAAGGTTTTAAAACATATTTTTGCATAACGCTCAAAGGCCTTTACACATTCTCTGGATTCCCAGCCGTTATATTTCCTGGCAAGGGCATAGGGAAGGTCAAAGTGATATAAGGTGATAAAGGGCTGAATGCCCTGTTCTAACAGACGATCGATGATTTTATGATAGAAATCAATTCCTGCCTGGTTTATCTCTCCATCTCCATCCGGTATGATTCTGGCCCAGGAAATGGAGAACCGGTAAATCTGCATTCCCAGTTCCTTCATTAACCGGATATCCTCCTCCCAATGATGGTAAAAGTCACTGGCGACCTTGCTGTCAGCCTGGATATCCGAGCGCTTAAAGGAATTGACATCAGCAACTGTCATGCCCTTTCCTTCTTCATCCCATCCGCCTTCTATCTGGAATGCCGAAGAGGAAGCTCCCCATAAAAAGTTTTTTGGAAAATTTGTTTTTCTCATTTCCATATCTATATTTCCTTTACTGTTTATTTTTAATTGCGATCACAGGCTTTTGAATGGAAGCTCCTGATCCGGCAATTCCTGTTACTTCATGAAAGGCAGCAGTATTGCTGATGATGACCGGAACAACCGTATCATATCCTTCCTTCTTTAAGGCATCTAAGTCAAAGGATAAAAGCCTGGTTCCCTTCGTGACATGGGTGCCTTCTTCCACATGTTTTTTAAAATGCTTTCCTTCCAATTGGACCGTATTGATTCCAACGTGAATAATCATTTCAGCACCGCTGTCCAGCATGAGCCCCAGAGCATGAAGCGTGGGATAAACCAAGGTTACGGTACAGTCTTCCGGAGCGGCAACTTCACCCTTTTCCGGGACAATCGCAACTCCGTTTCCCAATGCCATAGAGGAAAAAACCTCATCGTTTACTGATGTCATGGGCACTGCAGTACCTTCCACCGGTGAGCTGATCAATATGTCTGCCCCAGAAGTAATACCCAAAACATCCTGGGATTCGGCAGCTCCTTCCTCTGAACCGGAAACTCGTTCGCCTTTTCCACTGATGTCATCAAAACCAAACAGGAAGGTAAGTCCCATCGCTCCAAAGAAGGATACTGCAACACCAATCAGATAATAAATAAAGGTCTTCATACCGAAAGACGCATAAGTCGCAAAGGTAAGTACCCCGTTATTGGCAAAGGAATCGCCGTATACGCCTCCCACACCCATGATCGCACCGCCGATGGCACCACAGATAATTGCATAGATCATGGGCTTTTTTAACCGCAGGTTACAACCGTAAATAGCGGGCTCCGTGATTCCGCAAACAGAAGCGGATATGGCCGCAGAAGCTGCAACTGTTTTTAAGTCCTTGCTCTTTGTTTTTAACATGACTCCAAGAGCTGCACCGCCCTGAGAGAAATTTGCTGCACCGGCAAAAGCCAGCAGGTTTTGGTGACCGAACTGAGCCACATCATTGATACCAATGGGAAGCAGGGCTCTGTGTGCTCCGAAAATAACAAATACACACCACATGCCGCCCACAAAAGCTCCGCACAAAGCAGGACTTAAATTCATCATCCCAGTGTAGATAAAGTTAATGCCATTACCGATGTAGATGCCGATGGGGCCAAACACCATAAAGGTAGCAGGGATCATAACCAGCAGGGATATGCCTGGAACCAGTATGATTTTTAATACTTCAGGAATTATCTTTTCTAAAAACTTCTGTATATATGCAAGAATAAATACTCCTATAATAATGGGAATTACGGATGACGCATAGCTTGCCTTTGTAATGGCAATGCCGAACATGCTGACAGCCTCACTCCCTGTCATCAGGGAAACAACCGCCGGATAGCACATGGTACCTCCAAGTGCCATGGCAATAAATTCATTTGCCTTAAATACTTTTGCACTGGTATAGGCAAGAATGATCGGCATAAAATAAAACAATGCGTCTGTGGCAGCCATTATGAGAATATAAGTCTGGTTGACGGTAATATCCAGCCCGTGATTGGAGGCAGTAATTCTTGCGATGGTCAAAAGACCTTTTAAAAGTCCGGAGGCTGCAATCGCAGGAACCATGGGAGTAAACATGGAGGAAATGGCAATCAGAATCCGGTTCCAGACAGAACCCTTTTCTTCGCTTCCGGCTGTGTTTTCCTCTAATGATATCATGGGAAGGATCGCTTCGTAAACCTTTGTGACTTTTGTTCCCAGAACGACCTGGAACTGCCCGCCGCTTTCCACTACGGAGATAACACCTTCCAGATGTTCAATTACCTCTTTCTTTGCCTTCTTTTTATCTCTTAACTCAAACCTTAATCTGGTAAAACAATGGGTGAGTCCCCTTATGTTATCGGAACCGCCGACATTTGTTATAATGTCTTTGGCTATTTGATTATAATTCATTTTCCAAACCCCTTTCAAGTGTTATCATATCTCATCATCCGGCCGGAATGACAAAATAAAAAAGACCCGACCAAGCGATACAAATCATAAGACTAAAAATAATAAGCCTTATAACTCTTTGCTCAATCCGATCTTGCCTGCATTACCAGTAACACGTCTTCCTGTTTTGCTATTTAGTTGTACTCAACTGGATACAATATAACACCGTTTTCAAATTGATGCAACTAATTTTAGATTTTTCTGCATATTTCCCAATTTTTCAACATGAAAATCGTCTAATTTTCACAAAAAGCAATGGGTTTATATTTGTAGGAGCAGATTGTTTCCCTTATCTGCTCCCGTTATTCTTAAAACCTACGGTTTATTTTCCATTCTGACCGCGAATGTTCTGATCTGTCCAGGTTCAATGAGCATGCAGCTGCTGTCTTCACTTTTCCCGTTCTCCTTTTCATCCAGCCTGCGTTCATTAAAGACCAGCCGATTGGAATCTGCATGGAGCTCAAGGCCGCAGTTAAATGGATTATGACAGCGAAGAATCAGTTCATCCGCTTTTTCCGCTTTTTTCAGTGCACTTAAGATCAATCTTTTTTCTTCTATCTTTAAAAGGCTGTATTGATACGGCACTCTGATTTCTGTGGGATTCAATTTCATCGCATGGTATGGCATCTTATTGTATGTGATTACCGGTGTAATATACTCTTTCGCCATCTGTGGTGCCCATGGAATCCAGGTTGTTAAGGCAAATTCAAATCTTTGTACTCCCTGCATCTGGGAATCCGGCGTCTCCATCTTAATTCCGGAAGGTCTTCCCGGACGGCGGTACAGATTCTCCTTCCCCAGCACACCGACACAGCGGAACAATGTAATCGCTGTCGTATCATACTCTTCACCCGTCATTTCATATTCCCGGACAGAATTAGTTAAGACTGCAATCCCCCTGTCTCCCTCCGGATACACGTATGAAAGAAAAGGATAGATGGAATCCGGACGCTCTGACCACTTTTCTTTCTCCCATACTTCCATCGCGCTGTCTGCCACCGGACGCCAGATGACTCCCAATTGATTGTCGCATACAGAATGCCGTGTTCCCATACCGTTTGGCATCAGCACCCGAAGGCGGTGATCCTTTGCCTGATTATGAACTTCTAACGTGATTTCAATTACTCTGGAATCCTTTTTTAAAGTGATATTCCAGAACACCTCCAGTACGGCATCGCAGCTTCTGTTCTTTCTGCTCTCCAAATCTTTTGGAACCGGCATGGAATACCGGATTTCAGCGTTTGTCTTATGGTTTAAGCAGCGGATCTTCACATCTGCATCAGCAGTTATGCTGGTAACCACGAAATCCTCTTCCAGCGGGGAATAATCGTATCCATCCCCGTCGTCACTGCCGTCTTCCAGTAAAAGGACTTCTGAATAGATATTTCCATTTTCTTTATCCGTGATACATAAGGTACCGTTTTTAGACACTTCGATCTTATAATATCTGTTTTCAATCAAGTCTGTTAAAGCGCCCCCGGACACACTGCGGCTCTCTCCTTGTGATTCCTTTAGAAAATATGTCCGGTAGCCCATAGCCGGTATGGCGTCCTGGAAAACAATTTCATATTTCACAAACAGTTCGTAATTACCATAATGTACGATCTGTCTGTCAATCAATCCCGGATCTATGGTCTCTTTTCTGCAAATCTCAAACGGGATCCTCCTGCCCTCTTCATCTTCCAACTCAAAATTACGAATCCTGGTTATAATCTCCCCTGTTATAACCTCGGCTCTTTCATAAGGAAGCAGATTAAATGCAGTAAGCTTATCCACAGATATGGTGCTGTCTATGCTGTCAACAATCTGACGCATGTAAAAATCCATCAATTGGCCGGTCCGTTCTTCTGTAAGAAAGAAACGGTCCCCGATAGCCCGATGAACTTTATCACTGCAGCAGCTTCCAATGGAATCGTGGGCATGGTTTTTCAATAGGTCTTTCCAAAGCTGCTCCATGAGACCATGTTCATATGGAATCCTCAGACTATAGGCAATACTCATTAAGGGCTCCAGTAAATTTGTTATTTTATTTTCAATCCTGGTATTTGCTGATTTTAAATCAGCTCTGGATGAATAAATGCTTCTGTGAACACGCATATATTTTCCATCCAGAAACTCTCCCTTAAGGATATCCAGGCTATTTAATTTCTCCGTGCGTTTAAAAATATCTTCATAACGACCGATGGAAACTTTTCTGCCCGGATACAGCTTTTCGATCTGTTCCATCACCTGAAAAATATTCTTTTGAATCGGCATCTGGTCATGGCCGTTAGGTAAGAGTATATCATCTCCTGCAGCTCCCTTATCCAATACCGGAAGGTATTTGTCCAGTCTCGTTTTCAGTTCCTCCGGCTCTGTCGGCAGATACTTCCCGATTGCATATCCCAACGGCAGAAGCTGGACCAAAACCTTTGATTTGTCCGGACCTTCCCAGTAAAATTCTGTTTTGTCCGTCCCCATCCGCTCCGAGGTCCCGCGCCAAAATATACACCGTTTGATCCCGAATCCATTTAAAATCTGCGGCAGCCGGGCCGTCTGCCCGAATGAGTCCGGCAGATATCCTATCTCCATACGGGGCCCCAGCTTTTCACAGTCCATCATACCATAAAGCAGATTACGGATCATGGATTCCCCTCCTACTACCATCTCATCGGTCTGGGTATACCATGGACCTATGATCAGCCTTCCCTGCTGAACCAGTTTCCTTACACGTTCATAATTTTCCGGCTTCACAGAAAAATAATCTTCCAGGATTGAGGTCTGTCCATCTAAGACAAAGCAGGGGTATTCCCTTCTGGTTTCCAGTACGGTGAGAACTTCTTCCATATCACGCACCAGTAAAATTTTAGATTCTTCCGCGGTAAAATACCACTCCCTGTCCCAATGAAAATGTGGAACGACATGTATACGATCTGCCAAGTTTCTCCGCCTTTCTTTTTACGCTTTCTGTTGTTTCTTAAATTTTGCTTTTTTCAATAATACCAGAAGAATGGTAGAAATAACCGCTCCCAGTACAGCCGTAAAGAACCATATAACAGCATTTGCGAGTCCGCCAAACCCATCCTTTAATAAAAACAGGGAGAAAATTCCGGCCCCAGGCACATCCAGGCCGATATTGCACATAGCAACAATTGCTCCTGTCACTGCGGAACCGGCGCATAGGGAAAAAATCACGCGGATCGGATCTGCCATCATTAAGGGAATTGCACCTTCAGTAATTCCGGCAAGTCCCAGAATCCAGGTAGACATCCCGGCTTCCCTCTCTTCCTGTGTAAAATACTTCTTAAAACCCAGTGTTGCAAAGGTTACTGCAAATGCAGATACCATTTTAATGGAAGCAAATGCCGCATATGGCATCAGAATCCCTTCAGACATAGCACCAACGCAGAATGTGTATGCTGCTTTATTTACCGGGCCGCCAAGATCAAAGGATACCATAATTCCGATGATGGCACCAAGAAGGCCGGCATTGGACCCGCTCATATTTCCCAACACCTGAAACAGTGCCTGATTCAGCCATGCGACTGGTTTACCAAGTAAAAAAATAATAACAATTCCAACAATTAATGTACTGCATACAGGATAAACCCAAAATGAAACAAACCCGGAAAAGATGCCTTTTGCAGGAATGTACTTCCTCAAGGCTCTCACCGTATATCCGGCAACCAAACCACCTAACATGCCGCACAAAAATCCGCCGTTAATCAGATTCGCAGCAATTCCGGCTGCAAAACCTGGAGCCAGGGCTGTCTTGTCTCCAAGGGAGTAAGCCATATAGGCAGAAAGCATGGGGATCATCAGTGTACCAAGGGTGTTGCCTCCCATTTTTCGAAATAGCCACAGCCAGCTGTTGTCCAGATTGTATAAATCCTGCAGTCCAAATCCCTGGGCAATTAATACTGCAAACGCATTGATCATACCGCCTGCAACAATGATCGGAATGATGTAGGAAACTCCGGTAAGCACCGACTGTTTGACTTCACTTCCAAAACTCTGTTTTTCTTCCTCCCTGCTCCCTGTATATTCTCGCTTTTCATGGGTTTCTGCTTTGTCAAGCGCTGCCCTTATGATGTCCTTAGCATCTTTAAGGGGAGCGGATACTTTGGTTTTATAGACCGGAAGGTGGTCAAACCGCTCAGAATCCTTTACAGCCACATCAACCGAAAAGATCGCAGCATCCGCTTTCTCTAAGTGCTCTGCGGTGTGACGGTCCTCCACGCCATTTGCTCCCTGTTTTTCCACATAAACCTTAACTCCCATTTCTTCTCCGGCTGACACCAGGGCTTCGGCAGCCATATAGGTATGGGCAATTCCGGCCGGACAGGCCGTCACTGCTACAATTGATTTTTCATATGTTTTGTTCGCCTCCGCTTTCACTGGTTCATAGGAAAGATTTTTATAAAACTCCTGACTCGTTTTAGCTGAAAGAAGATTCTCGAGATATCGATAATCCGATATCTTAGTCATCAGCTCCGCCAACAGCTCCAGATGGGTACTTCCTGCCTCTGCCTCGGGAATCGCCAGTAAAAATACATAGCTCACTTTGTTGTCCGGTGTCAGGCTCTCCCAGTCCTTGATCGGTTCCTTAATGGAGGCAAATGCAAATGCTGCAGTATTGACTGTCTTACTTTTTCCATGGGGAATTGCGATCCCCTTATCAATTCCGGTAGCAGATAAACTCTCCCTTTCTTTTACTGCCTGATAAAAATCTTCTTTTGACTGAATCTTTTTTTCTTTATATAGCTTTTCAATCAACGCACGGATCGCCTCATCTTTGCTTTTATAGCTGCAGTTCAAAGCAATCAACTGTTCACTTGTTACCCCTTGAAGATTCATAACCCTTCCTCCTTATTTCTTTTTATGAACACTATAGCACTTATTTTAACGAAACCTGTATTTTGGTCATTTGCACACAGGGTTTCAAATGGGTATGATACAAATACACAAAAACAGGTATTGTTTTCATACAATACCTGTTAAACAAAAATTAACTAAGCCCTATAATATGTATTCCAGAAATCTTCACTCAGCAGCCGCAGCAATACCATCAAACCACACCGGTCCGTTACATTATAATCATTTACAACCCTGTATTCTCCCCAGAAAAACAGCTGTAAGTCCGTCATATCAGCCAGTGGATTCTTGTTGAAATGAGTGATACTGATTGTTTTCATTCCCTTTGACTTTGCCTTTTGCGTCAGCTCCAGTAGCCGCTCATTTTCTCCGCGGGCACTTATAACAACCAGGACATCTCCGCTTCCTCCATGCTCCACGCTGTAAAACATATTGTTAATATGAATTTCACATTCCACCTTTTTTGTAAAACACCGAAGATTATTTTTCATCATTTCACAATAAGAATAAGAATCACCAACTCCGGCGAATATGCAGCAATCTGCCTCCTTTAAGGTTTTTGATACCTTTTTGATGACACTTTCATCAATCGTATCCAAGGTTTTTACAATATTCTGTGGCAGGTGTTCCATAAGCTGATGAACCAGTGTCTTATCTCCATCCTCTGGCTTGTCCTCATTGTTCAAAGCATATTTAAGCTCTGAAAAGCCACTGTACCCAATCTTCTTTGAAAACCTCATAACAGCATTCGACGCAACGTAAATGTCTTCTGCTATTTTTCGTATTGACAGGTTCATGATCTCTTTCCTATGAAGATTGATATAGTCAATGATCAAATCATCGGTGTCATTGAGTTGGAATTCACGTGATAAAATCCGCTGTTGAAAGTTCATGTTTAAGCCCCCTTACTGTTTCCTAAATTATAAAGAAGAACAAGTAAAATAACAAGGCTTAATTATATATGTCTTCTGTTTTTGCACCCGCCGCTAACAATCAGCAAACAGAAACCGGAGCAAACATTTCTGTCTGCTCCGGTTATTTATTTTATCTGAATGCAACTGCCTTCATGATAAGAGCTGCCACAGCAGCCCCGGGATCTTTTAAGGACCGGGATGCTTCTCCTCTTGTTGCCGCTCTTCCATGAACGGCAATCATGGTCGCTGTACGTTCAAAACCATCCCATGCAGCTGTTGCTGCTTTCTCAAAGACTTCCTCAAGGGGCTCTCCGGCTTCCACTCCAGCTTTTAGTACCTGCACTCCGGGATGAAATCCATCCAAAAAGGTTTTATCCCCTAATTTCGCTTTACCAAGATCTGCAACACCTGCTTCATAGGCTTCAAACAAGGAAACAACATCTGTGCCGGACAATTCTGTCTTTCCTTTCAGCGTCTTTCCGGCGCGCATCAGTCCTGCTGCCATCAATGTCCCCATGGTAGAAGGAACTTTATTTCCCATGGTCTTTCCTGCTTTGTACAATAGCTTGCCCAGGTCCGGCTCCGATCCATCTGAAACCGCGTCGTAAGCCGCCTGGAATCCATCCGTCATCGTAAGTCCCAGATCACTGTCTCCCACAACACTGTCCAGTTCAATTAAGTAGTTTCGGTTTTCCACCATGATCTTACTTATTCTGCCAAGCATGGCGATCAGTTCCTGCTGGTTCATATCAGCCTCCATTCTGCCGCTGATGCCGGCGGCATAAATAATCGTGACTAACGGTATGCGCTTATGCCATCTACTCCAATCGGATCTTTAGACAATTCCCTGCTTAAAGAATGGTGTATCAGCCGGAGCATCCAGATAGCCCTTCAGTTCCTCGTCCATTTTCAAAAGAGAAATGGATAAGCCTGCCATCTCAATGGAGGTTACATATTCACCTACATAATAACGGTGTACCTTGATCCCCTTCTCTTCCAGAATCAGATTGACCTTTCTTGCAACAATATACTGCTCGTCAAGAGGAGTAGCGCCCAGTCCGTTTACCAGAACCGCAACCTCATCTCCGGCGCAGTATGGAATATCTTCAAGAATTTTTTCCATCATTTCTGATGTGATCTCATCTGCTGTTTCCAGTTTCCCCCGGCGGATTCCAGATTCTCCATGGATTCCCATGCCGATTTCCATCTCATCCTCTCCGATCTCAAATCCCGGATGACCGACTCTCGGTACTGTACAGGGGGTAAGTGCCACTCCCATGGTCCTTACATTGGCCGCCGCTTTCTCTGCAATCCGTTTTACCTCCTGTAAATCCTTACCGGCAGCAGCTGCTGCTCCGGCACACTTATATACAAAAAAGATACCGGCTACTCCTCTTCTGGTATTCTTCTCTCCTAAAGCTGCCTTGGGAGATGCCACATCTTCCCCTGCAACAACGCTTTCCACATGGATATCCTCTTCCATATCTGCCATCTCTGCGGCCATATCAAAATTAAAGATATCCCCGTTATAATTGCCGTAAATATAAAGAACACCGGCTCCGGAGTCAATGCGTTTCGTTACGTTAAGCATCTGCTCCGCGCTGGGAGACTGAAAAACATCCCCCACCGAACAGCCGTCTAACATTCCTTTTCCTACATAACCCAGAAACAGAGGAAGATGCCCCGAACCCCCTCCGGTTGCAATCCCTACTTTTCCCTCCACCTTATTGGAGGTAACCAGACAGCGCAAGTCACCTTCCGTATAAGTAACATAGTCCGGATGAGCAAGGTAGATTCCCTCCAGCATCTCATTTACATAGTTTTCCGGTACATTAATCAGTTTTTTCATTTATTCCTTCTCCTTCCCACAATTTATTGCAGTTCAACCATATGCGTTCTGATACACTTCTATGACCTGCTGGAGTGTCGGTTTAAATGGATTGTCCTCCATACAGGAATCCTTAAGTGCAATTTCTGCCAGAGCCTTAAAATCCTCAGGATTTACCTTAAGCTCTTTAAGATTTTGTGTAATCCCAACCTCCCTGGACAGCCGCCTGATACAGGCCACCGTTTCTTTCACGGCCTGTTCCCCTGTCATGGCAGACGCCCCGGGAAGCTTAAGCCCCTCTGCCACCTTCTTATACTG
Organism: Hungatella sp. UBA3147; assembly: GCA_002365025.1. Classification (GTDB taxonomy): domain Bacteria; phylum Bacillota; class Clostridia; order Lachnospirales; family Lachnospiraceae; genus Lacrimispora. The sequence continues at coordinate 26,184 of DEYX01000137.1, forward strand.
TTCTGCTGCTTCCGGCCTTCTTCCGTTAAATTCCATGACAAAAGGCAGCAAGACCGCATTGCAGATGCCGTGAGGCAGGTTCATGAGCCCTCCAAGAGAATGAGCCATGGCATGCACCATGCCTAGACCTGCATTTGAAAATGCCATGCCCGCGCTGTATTCCGCATAAGCCATCATTTCCCTGGCCTTTTCATTGTTTCCGTCAGCCACCGCTTCCGGAAGATATGTACCAATCACCCCCATTGCCCAAAGGGCATCCTTATCCGTATATGGGGTTGCCCGTTTTGCCACAGCTGCTTCAATGGCATGGGTCATGGCATCCATTCCCGTGGAAGCCGTAAGGGCTTTTGGCATGCTCATCATTAAGTCTACGTCATTAACGGCAATGGTGACCATACAGTTTGGGTCTACCATGCACATTTTGGAATGTCTTTCAGGGTCGGTCACGATATAGAATGACGTAACCTCAGAACCGGTTCCTGCAGTGGTATTCACCGCAACTATGGGCATTCCCGGATTAAGAGAACGTTCTACCCCTTCATAGTCCTCTACCCTACCGCCGTTAGCCATCACAATGCTGACTGCCTTTGCCGTATCTATGGCAGAGCCACCGCCCACTGCCACCAGAAGATCCACTTCCAGGGCCTTAGCAGCCTCCAGACAGTCACCCACAACCATTGTGGTGGGATTGGGCTCAACCAGGTAATAAATAGCGTATTCCACACCGGCTTTTAAAAGGCAGGCTCCCACTTTATCTCCGGTACCGTTTTTATACAGGAAGGGATCCGTAACGATGAGTCCCCGTTTAAACCCCCGTTTCTTAAGCTCATCCGGCAGCAGTCCGATGGAACCGCGGCCAAAAAAGCTGGTCCCTACTGCATTGATCCTCTCAAGTGCCATCAATGGCCTCCTTAGAATTCTATATTTCTGAAATCTCCCGGATCGATCCGTTTCAGTGCGCTCAGCTCTTCCTTTGCAGGAAGGGGCGTATAGGCGATATGGGAGTATTTTATGGGAAATCCGGTATTTTCCTGTACCTCTTCTAAGCTGGAAGTTGGGTGAATGGTATCCAGAACCATTTCCCCGTTTTCCATTTTAAAGATGCATAGGGGGGTGATGATCCGTTCCACATTTCCCCTGGTAGTTACAAAATCCACCTGGTTCACAAAGGTTCGCTTGTCATGCTTTGTCCTCCAGAGAATCGCCCTCTTTGCCGTTGGTATGAGAACGGCACTGCCTGCTCCTCCCGGCATCCTCACCTTTGGTTTTTTATAATCTCCAATAACCGATGCATTGACATTGCCGTGGAAATCAAACTGGATTCCGCTTAAGAATGCCACATCTAACTCTCCTCTCATGGCCAGGTCAAATACTTCCATTAAAGGAAAATAGGCTGTGGCACGTTCCAAAAGCTCCGGGCCTGCACTGGTATACTTTTTAAGCCTCACCGGATCCGGGTCTGTTCCGCCCGGAATATTCAAATGCACTGCTCCCGGCGCATGAAGCGCTTTTGCAAGCAGCAGCGCAATCATGGGCATATGGGAGGACACTCCGTGGAATACCTTGCTCCCGTCAGGTATGAGGCGGGCCATGGCGCAGACCATAATATCGCTGACTCTGTATTTTTCTTCCATCATGCCATGCCCCCTTATCCTTTGTAATCGGACTTTTCAAATGCTTTTAAATAGGCATTTAAGCCGTCCAAATCTTTCAGCCCTTTAAATTCTTTTAAATTCTTTCCGTCAATATCATAAGAACCCGGACAGGAACAGGGCGCAGCCCCTTTGGGAACTCTGACAACTGCTTCTACCAGAAAATGAGGAATATCCGCCTTTTTTAAACTGCCAGTAAATGCAGATCCATGGACGATATTCTCTGCTGTCAGGATGACTCTTTTGGCCGCTCTGGAAAACAGAACATCCTCGAATAACGGTCCTGTGACCCTGGCGTTCCCATCTTCATCCGCCTCCTGCACATGTATGACCGCAACATCCGGCCTTATGGCCTTTACCACTGTCACCGGCTCTTTTGTAAACGGATCCTCGACCCGTATAAAATAATCATTGGCATCGATTAAGTCACTGATCACAAGTCCTTTTACAGGCATAAATCCCACTCCGTAGCTGGCGGCACGGAGCGCGGAGATCACCGTATAACAGGCATGCTCATTTCCTTTCACAGCCCCGCTTTCAACAGCCTTACGGTAATGTCCGGCCAGGGAATATTCACTTTCATAACTGATAAAGCCGGCATCTACGCTGGAAACACAGCCTCCGAAGCAAAGCACGTCCACATCCATGGCTCCAGCCGTCTTTACCAGCTTTAAGTCCCTTCTTTTCTGACGCACCAGTTCCCGGACCATTGCCATGGGCGCCCGATGGAGCACATTGCCGCCAAGACCAAGGATATCCCCGTCATGGATCCGGGCGGCCGCCTCCTGCAAAGTCATTATTTTACTCATGGTCTGACCTCACTTTCTATCCTGCACTCCTTTATTTCGCCGCATTGCAGGCAATCTGGATGGCATCCCAAACCCCGGAAAATGGAGGTGCGTAAATAAGATCCGTCATTCCAAGCTCTTCCGTTGTCATCCTGCAATGAATTGCCACAGCGAATACATCTGCCCGCAAAACAGCCCCCTTTTGTCCGCAGGTCTGTGCGCCAAGCAGCCTTTTTGTTCCTTTTTCATAAATCAGCTTTATGGTAATTGGCGTTGGATCCGGATAGTACGCCGGATGGTCATTTGCCTGGATTATCAGTGTCTTATAATCCTTAGAAAGACGTTTGGCATCTCCTTCTCCCATACCTGTACGTCCAAGTTCCAGCCCGCACACCTTGATCGCCGCAGACCCAAGGGCACCGATAAACGATTCATGGCCTCCTGCTAAATTGGCTCCTGCGATTCTGCCGCATTTGTTTGCAACTGTTCCGAGAGCCAAGAAGCTGTCTTCCTCTAATACTCCGTTATAGACTAAAATACAGTCTCCCGCCGCATACACATCCGAAATAGAAGTTCTCATTTCCCGGTCCACGATGAGACCGCCGTTTTTTCCCATGGAGATTCCTGTGTTCTTCAAAAATTCCGTACAGGGACGGACACCCACGGCAACGATCACCAGATCCGCATCGTAGGTTCCCTTATCTGTTTTTACACCTTTTACATAAAGACCGTCTCCATAAAACCCTTCCACCTTTTCTCCGGTGTTAAGAAGGACCCCTGACTTTACCAGCTCTTCATGGGCCAGGGCGGCGATTTCTTCGTCAAAGGGCATAAGAATTCTGGGAGCCGCCTCAAGCATGCGGACATTCTTTCCCAGATTCAAAAATGCTTCCGCACACTCCACTCCGATATATCCGCCTCCAACGATGACGATGTTCCGGATTTCCGGCATTTTTGCATATTCTTTTAAAAAGATCCCGTCTTCCATGGACTTTAATACATGGACTCCCATAAGCTCCCTGCCCGGAAAAGGAGGAACAACAGCCGATGCCCCCACAGCTATCATTAATTTATCGTAAGAATCCGTAAATTTCTGACCATTTTCAAGGTTCTTTACAAGGACTTCTTTCCTATCCACGTCGACGGATTGTACCTCGTGGCGTAGGAAGGTTTCTATGCCCATCTTGGTAAAGGTCTCCTGTGAACGGGCGATCATCTTGCGGTAATCATCGTTATAATCTCCCACATAGTAGGGAAGTCCGCACGCTCCATAAGAGAGAAAACCTCCCTTTTCATAGACCGTTACTTTTGCGTCCGGGTCGACCCTGCGGATCTTGGAGGCGGCACTCATTCCTGCCGCTACTCCTCCAATTATAATAATCTTCATGTTTTCTCCCTGATCATATTGTTACAGCCCGGTTATGCCACTCATCATTTTCCCGGCTTCCCTCATGGCTTCTTCTGCTGTCTTTTTTCCGGAAAACGCCTCAAAGATTTTCTCATAAAGGACTCCGTTTTTCTCCCCTGCCTTCGAAAGATCGGGAAGAGGTCTTGCAAGTTCCATCATCTTCTGCTGTACCGGAAACCAGGGGCAGTCACCGGCTCCTTCCAGATAGGTTCCTCTTCTTACAGGAGCGCCACTCATTCTTCCCACCTTCTGATCCACCTCCGGTGACCGAAGGTACGAAAGAAATTTCTCTGCAGCTTCTTTTTTCCTGCAGCTTGAGCAGATTCCAAAGGACCATGTCACGTTCCAGGCCGTGGAAAAAGTGGAGAATCCCAGATCCTCTGGTTCCATACAGCCTTCCTTAAACACTTCTCCCATCTGACCGCTCCAGGTAACTGCCATAGCAGCTCTTTTCTGGCGGATAGTTTCTGCAACTTCCCCGTTGCCGAAGCTATCCGTACCGCCAACTGCACAGGCTCTCAGTTCCACATAGGATTTCAGCCCCTTTACCGCGTCTTCCTTTCCGCAGGCCGCAGATCCATCGGGATCATAAGCATCTCCTCCGTACATGCGCAGGAAGGGAAGGGCATCGGTAAATATCTCAGACTTATCAGCCTTCATGGCTACGGCCTGTTCCCCGCAGGCCGTCTTGTAAGCTTTTGCCGTTTCTATGTATTCCTGGGGAGTGATGACGCTTCCAAGTTCCTTCCCCAGCACCTGTTCAAGCAGGCTTTTACGGTAGACGATCATATGTCCGTCACAGAAAGAGGGAGATAAATACGCCTTTCCCTTATACTTCATTTCTTCTGCAATGACCGGAAGAATATCTTCTTCCTCAAGCGCAAGTTCCGAAAGGTATCCGTTTTCTACAAAGTCACGAAGCCATAAATGGCCTGCAACCATGACAATGTCATAATCTGCTTCCCCGGCAAATGCTTTCATCATCATCGGATAGTAATCCGCCCAGGGCACGATATGAAAATCCACGTTTCCTCCATATCCGTCTATAATCCCCAGTTCTTTATCCAGATAACCTTCCACCGCCGGATCTGCCACTGCCAAAATCTTAAGCGTTTCCTGTTCCATAAGCACTACCTCTCCTATTACGATAAGCATTACCTTCCCGGCTGCGGCGGAGCATCTACGATGCCAACGATATAGGCATCTACCGGTGCCGAACGGTCTAGCGCATACTGAGTCGTATTATCAGTGGTTACTAGTACCAGTTCCCCAATCCCTGCACCAATGGTATCGGCCGCTACAAAAATATCCTTCTGATCCCCATAATATGGTTCTACCAAAAGAAGCTTGAATCCAACCAGATTCCTGCATTTTCTTGTGGAAACCACTGTTCCCATGATTGTTCCTAATATCACCTGGCTTCTTCCTTTCTAATGGTTACCCATTGTCCCTGCTTTAACTGAAACGCATTGGCATCATCTGTATCCACATGGAAATCCAGCCTGCTGTCACAGGTAACACGAATAAGTACATGACCGAGCACGCCGCCCTTTGGCCCATCAACCGAAACGCTTACCCTGTCCTGATCCGATACACCAAACCACTGGGCGTCTTCCGGCGTCATATGGATATGACGGTCCGCGATGATGACACCCTCTGTCAGCAGGACCTCTCCCTTTGGTCCTTTCAGCATGATCCCGGGAGTTCCCTTTAAATCTCCTGATGATCTTACCTGCGGCTGTATTCCGAGGATCCTGCAGTCACCGGATGCCATTTCCACCTGGCTTTGTTTTCTCTCCGGTCCCAGAATCCGTACCTTAGGAAGCGTTCCGGCCGGACCGGAGACAGCAACCTGTTCCTCACAGGCAAACTGTCCCGGCTGGCTTAAAGCCTTCATGGGAGTCAGCCGGTAGCCGGCTCCAAAAAGCGCTTCCACATGTTCCTTTGACAGATGCACATGCCTTGCCGAGATTCCAACGGGAACCTGGTAAGGCTGTGTGCTGAGCCTCTTCCAGTTATCCAGGACCAGTGCGGTTACCTTCTGTATCAGTTCTTCCCTGTTTTCCATTGTAAGCCTCCGCCTTTAAACACTTTCCTGTTCTTTTTATTTAAGGAATGGAAGGATTCCGCCTATGGAATTATGGGGTCTTGGAATCACATGAACTGCTACTACCTCTCCAACTCTGGATGCTGCTTCCTCACCTGCCTCCACTGCCGCCTTGACAGCTCCCACGTCTCCCTGAACCATAACCGACACCAAACCGGAGCCGATTTTCTCGGTTCCCACCATCTCAACGTCTGCTGCCTTTAGCATGGCATCTGCTGCCTCAATCGATGCGGTAAGGCCTCTTGTCTCAATCATTCCAAGTGCTAACATTCCCTTTTTTACTGCTGTCTCTGCCATTTACTTTTCCTCCTTGATTTTGTGCTCTTCTTCCTCTGGTTTTACAGAATTCTTTTCGTTTTCATGCCTGTCTATCATATTTAAAAGCTTCAATACCTCCGGATGAGGGTTTTCAATGGACACGGATACTTTTACATTGTCGTCTCCCACGATCCGTCCCGCCTCTCTGGCCGCCTCCACGGCGGCACGAACCGCCGAGGTCTCACCCGCTAATACTGTGTGGCACATCCTTCCTCCCAGCTTCTTGTGGCAGCTTACAATTTCCACTTCAGCCGCCTTTAAGGCCTGGTCCACCACCACAACGGTATTGGCATAATAATTGATTTCTAAAACCCCTATGGCGTTTCGGTTTGTTTTCATGACGCCCACCTTTGCTGATGTCTATTTGATCCTTGGCAAAATTTTATCAATGTCCTGGTGCGGCCTTGGAATCACATGGACTGCTACCAGTTCCCCGACTCTGGAAGCTGCCGCCTCTCCTGCCTCGGTGGCTGCCTTTACCGCGCCTACCTCTCCGGTTACAATGACGGTTACCAGACCGGAGCCGATTTTCTCGGTTCCCACAAGCTCAACATCTGCCGCCTTTAACATCGCATCTGCTGCTTCGATGGATGCTGTCAAACCCCTTGTTTCAACTAACCCAATTGATGTGGATGCCATATCCTGCTACCTCCTGAAATTTATAATGTTTTCTTCCTCAAACGATACCTTGGTTATATGAGATAACGCCTTGGTTCCCTCATATGGTTTTTCGATCATCTCTACCAAAACCTCTTCCGGACTGTTAAACTTAAGAGCTGCTCTTTTAGCTGCCTCACAGGCCTCTTTCACATCATCGATTCCGCCTTCAAACTTCACCTGGACCGTAAGGGGAATAAATGCAGTCGCATCCTTTGGATTGATGGTGTCGATCCCGATGATCCTCACATTTGCTGCCTTACAGGCCTTATCCATAGCATAAAGAACTGCGCCATATCCTGCACATTCCAAAAAGCCGATTGCCATATGTACCTTCCCCTCTCTAGATGATCCGCAGGCCTCCTTCTGCCAGCATACACCTGCGTCTTCTGGTAAAGCTTCTTGCACAGGTAAGACCCTCTCCGGTAGGACCTGCGATTGTCATGGTCGTATGGCCCTCTCCGCCGATTCCTACCCCTTTTAAGGTTGAGCCGTTCTTCGTAAAAATGGTTGTCTCAATGATTTTTCCAAATTTGGTCATGTTCTCAACATTTCTGGAAAACATGGATGCCGTATGGCGGTTGCCTGACTCTGCCGCCACTGCGCACTCCACGCATTCCTCAAAAGTCCTTAAGCGTACAATGGGAAGTATGGGCATCAGCTGCTCTACCATTACAAATGGATGGCTTCTGTCTGTCTCGCAGATCAGAAGGCGGACATCCTTGTGCCCGGAAACCCCTATGGCTTCTAAAAACAGAGCCGCATCCTTTCCTACCCATTTTTTATTCACTTCATAGCTGCCGTCTTTTTCAGTCATGGCAAACTTAAGGATTTCATTTAACTCCCTGGAATTAAGGAGGTACGCACCTTCCTTTTCCATCTTATTCACAAGCTCATCCGCAACACGTTCCATGACGAAGACTTCCTTTTCCGCCAGGCACAGAATGTTGTTATCAAAGGAAGCTCCACGGTAGATCTTTTTTGCCGAAAGATCTATATCCGCCGTATCATCTACAATGACCGGCGGGGTTCCCCCGCCCGCTCCGATGGGCTTCGTTCCGGAGCGAAGCAGGGCATTAACCATGGGCATTCCTCCTGTACCAACCATGAGGCGGATTCTGGGATCAGCTGTCATTTTGCTCACGGCCTCCATGGTAGGCTCTTTCTGCATAGTGATTAAATTTGCCGGACCTCCGTTTTCCACAATGGTCTGATGAAGAAGCTTCAGACAATGGGCGCAGCATCTCTTTGCTCCCGGATGGACGTTAAACACTACGGAATTTCCTCCGGCTATCATACTGATGGTATTATTGATCAGGGTTTCTGTAGGATTGGTGGACGGCGTAATGGCTCCGATTACCCCAAAAGGAGCGCACTCCTCTATCATCAGTCCTTCATCACCTGAAATGGCATCCGTGGTCAGACTTTCCACGCCAGGAGTCTTTTCAATAACAGCCATATGCTTCTGGATCTTATCCTCAAAGCGTCCCATGCCGGTTTCTTCCCATACCATCTTTGCCAGGGTTTTCGCATGGCTTTTTGCAGTCATTCGTATGGCTTCAATAATTCTCCGCCTGTCTTCTATCCTGTAATGCTCTACCCATTCGCGTTGGGCCGTGTGGGCCGCTGTAATGGCATCCTCTACCCGTTCAAATACCCCATTTTCACTTTGAGAGGAAAAATAAGAAGGCTTTATACCCCTGCTTTCTATGCCAGCAAGCACTTCCTTTACAATCAGTTCTATCTCATTTGCCCCAATTTCCATGATTGCCTCCTAGTTTAGCTGCTCTATCACTCTTCTCACTACTTCGGCTATGATTTCCTTCTTTGCCTTACCTAAAGCTTCCGCCTCCACAGGCTTTTGCTCTTCTAAGGTCAAGGTCTTCTGCGTCACGCCGGTACAGCCGCAGCCGGAAACTGACAGACTCTCTCCCGGTCTTACAATGGATGTTACCCCTTTTAGTACCGGTCCTGTTCCTGTCTGTTCTGCCGGGCGGACATCTGCTGCAGTAACCACATCCTTCATATTCGTTACTTCTACGGAACACGGTGGAATACCGCCTGCCGTAATGCCAAGCTTATGCCGGATATCCAGCAGCTTATCTACCTGATCGCAGGAAAGCAGATTCTGGCGTCCGATGATATTGCCTGTATACATCAATATAGTCGCATAATATTCGATGGATTCCAGCCTGTAAAACGCCTGATGAATATCTTTTCCCCAGGTCAGCGCTCCATGGTTTGCAAGGAGCACACCATTGTGAGATTTCACAAAGGGCGCTATGGAATCAGGAACTTCCTCCGTACCTGGTGTTGCGTATTTTGCAACCGGGATAGACCCAAGACCAAGTACTGCTTCCGTAAGGATTGCGGCATCCAGACTGATCCCGGCAATTGCAAAGCTGGTCGCCACCAAAGGATGGGCGTGGGTAACTGCCTGTACATCCGGATTTTCCTTATAAACCCTTAAATGCATCTTCACTTCTGAGGAGGGCTTCCATCT
>DEYX01000220.1 GCA_002365025.1 Hungatella sp. UBA3147
CCAGACTGGAATGGACGCCCGGGCATGTAATAGCCTGCGCGGACCGTCAGGAAGAGATCCTTTCCAATGCAGCGGTCATGTTAAAGCCCGGCGGAACCATCGTCTATTCCACCTGTACTTTTTCTCCGGAGGAAAATGAACAGGTCATCGAACGTTTTCTTTTTACCCATTCCGACTTTTCCATTGCGGATAGAGGAACCCGTCCCGGGCTTTATCCGGGCCGTCCGTCTTGGAGCAAATCCGGCATGGCAGAATTAGAAAAGACCTTCCGTATCTGGCCTGATAAGTCAGAAGGGGAAGGCCATTACCTGGCAGTATTAAAAAGGAGCGAAGAAGGGATTTCGGAAAAAAAGCAGACTAAACCGGAGTACTGCAGCGACAAATCCGTGATAAAAGAAGTAGAAATGTTTTTAAAAGAACTTCTGGTAAACCCTGCCCCATTGCTTCTTCGTAAGGAATATATTCTCTATGGGGACCAGCTGTATCTGATCCCGCCGGAAATGGTTGATTTTAAGGGAATGAAAATCATTCGTCCGGGGCTTCACCTTGGAACTGTGAAAAAGAACCGGTTTGAGCCCTCTCATGGTTTTGCTCTTTTCCTTAAAAAGGAAGAAGTGAACCGTTTCATCGATCTACCGGCTGACGGAGAGGAAATTATTAAGTATTTAAAGGGAGAAACACTGGCAGGAGAGACTTCCCTTTCTCTTGGCAATAAAAAAGGATGGGTGCTTGTTAATACCGACGGATATTCCATGGGATTTGCCAAGCTGGCCGGGGGAATTCTTAAAAATCATTATCCCAAAGGCCTTCGGTGGATGTGATCCCAAGAAACTGCATGTCCTCAGGAAGGGGCGCCTCAAAAGAAAGAGGCTCCTTTTTGATTGGGTGAAGGAAATCCAGCCGGAAGGAATGCAGGGCCTGACGGGTAATGTAACGGTAGTCCGGATGATAAAGGAAATCTCCTGGAAGGGGATAACCGATGGATTTTAAATGGACCCGGATTTGGTGGGTGCGGCCGGTTTCCAGGCAAAGACCTGCAAGGGAATGCCCTGTCGCAGGGTCATAAAAAAGTCGTTTATAATGAGTACGCGCCTCTTCTCCATTTATCGGATCCACACACCGTTCAATGGTGGAGCCGTCTGCCCGGGCAATCGGAGCGTCGATAATCCCTTCTAAAGGAAGCTCTCCCTGGACGACCGCAAGGTAACGGCGGTGAATCTCTCTTTTTTTCACCATATCCGAAAGAATGCAGGCGCTTAAAGGATTTTTAGCCACTACCAAAAGTCCGGTGGTATCCCGGTCAAGGCGGTTAATGGCCCGGTAGATAAAGGCTTCATTCTTTTCCTCAAAATAATATGCGATCCCGTTAGCAAGGGTATGATCAAAGTTCCCCTGGGACGGATGAATGGGGACACCGGCTTCCTTGTTAATGACCAGGATATGTTCATCCTCGTACTGGATATGGATCGGCATGGGAGTGGGAACAATATTCTTAGAACTTTCTTCTTCGGAGATAAAAATGGATAAAAGCTCGCCAGGCTTAAGGGCGTGGGTTGTATAGACCGGCTCTCCTCCTACAGTGATTCCGTCTGATCGGTTCCGAAGCTGTCTTATGAGGTTCTGGGAGTATCCCAGATTTAATAAATACTGCTTTACAGTCATAGCTTCAAAGGTTTGTGTTATGGTATAATTCATAGTCATTTTCATAAACCGATTCTAACATGGCGGGTGGTGATTGACAAGGAGAATCTATGGGTTATAATTAGCTGGTAGAAAACGAAAGCGGGGTTTTGATAATGTTAGATCAGGATATTTATGAAGCACTGGAAATTGAATTAGATAGAAACCACATTAGGGAAGATGTGGATGAAGTTCTGCTGGATTTGGCGGAAGTGCTTGCAGACAGGGGAATTATGGATAAAGAATTGGTTTTGACGGAATCCTATGGTAAGACACAGATTCAGGTGACCGGAATCTGCTCCGAAGAGGACGGGGAAGTTAACATCCTCATGAAGCAGGTGCGGATCGGGAAAAAGGAATTTGAAATTAATGATTATTTTCTATAAGGAGAAAACAGGTCGGAAGAAATGGAGGCAGCACACTCATGATGACAATCAAACAGGAATATTCGCCAAAGGAAATGGGAATCGATCTTCTGTGTGATCTGGCGGGAGCAATTTTATTTAATATTGGAATCTATAATTTTGCAGTAAATGCGGAGTTCGCTCCCGTTGGGGTATCTGGTATCGCACTGATTCTGCGCTATCTGTTCGGCCTGCCAATGGGCATTACCAGCATAGTCTTAAACATTCCCATCGTGTTAGTCAGTTACAGGCTTTTGGGAAGGGGTTTTTTGCTTCGTTCCATGAAGAGCATGATCATCTTTGCCCTTGTCCTGGACTATGTAGTTCCTTATCTGCCGGTTTATCAGGGAAATCCTCTGTATGCTTCCGCCTGCACCGGAATCTTTTCCGGCCTGGGGTTAACCATCGTTTATTTAAGAAACTGCTCCACAGGAGGTACGGACTTTCTGGTCATGGCAATCCGGAAGATTTTTCCTCACCTGACCATCGGGCAGATTTCCCTTGTGGTGGATGCCGTGGTAATCATCGCCGGTGGACTGGTCTTCCGCAATCTGGATGCGGTCATCCTGGGCATGCTTTCTACCATTGTAACCACCATGGTGATCGACAAGATCATGTATGGCCTGGGAGCCGGTAAACTGGTTTTTGTGGTCACCTCCTATGCAGAAGAGGCGGCACAGAGAATCGAGGAAAGTACCGGACGAGGCTGCACCTTTCTTCAGGGCCAGGGCTCTTATTCCCTGGATGAAAAGAAGGTGATCATGTGCGCCTGCAATAACAGTCAGGTAGTGTCCATCCGCCGTGCCATTCATGAAACAGACAAAGAGGCTTTTCTCATCATCACGGATTCCAATGAGGTTTACGGCGAAGGGTTTAAGGCCATTGGAGGCCAGCTGTAGCCGCCACCTTATTTTATGCCGGATTTTCCCCGGCCGGATGTATGGTCCACAATCGAATCCTTTTTTAAGAAACTGGCTCTTTTAACACTGTCAGTTCCGAATTTGCCGCGGATATGATCCACGGCTTTTTCCATTTCCTTCATCTTTCGGGCCTGTTCTGACTCAAATAGATTAAGCTGGCAAAACCCTTCCTCAGAAATCTTGGTGGCTCGCACACCGATTAAGCGAAGAGGGGTGCGGTCCCAAAGCTCCTTAAGCAAGTTACAGGCATTTTCATAAATTACAGTCGTGGAGTCCGTAGGATTGTTTAAGGTCATCTGATGGGACTTGGTATGAAAATTCCAGTCTTTGATCTCCACGCAGACACAATCAGATAAGACATGGTCTGAACGGAGACGGGCACCTACGGTTTCACATAGGGACAGGAGAACCTGGCAGGCCATGTCTAAGTCGTCGATATCATGGGAAAGGGTGGTACTGTTTCCATAACCCTTGTTTAAGGGCTCCCGTTCTTCCACGGGCGAGGTATCAATACCCAGGGCATAATCATGGATCAGCAGGGCATACTTTTCCCCCAGCAGGGGTTTTAAATGGCTCACGCTGCAGGCCGCCAGATCCCCTATGGTGTGGATGCCGATGCCTTCCAGCTTCTTCTGGGCGGAATGGCCCACAAAAAACAGTTCCTGTATGGGAAGCGGCCACATTTTGGAAGGTATTTCATGGGCAAACAGGGTATGGCAGAGATTGGGCTTTTTAAAATCCGAAGCCATTTTAGCCAGGAGTTTATTGGGAGCTACACCGACGTTCACCGTAAACTTCAGTTCCTGACAGATCCTTTCCCGTATCTGGTTTGCCACCGCAAACGGGGGGCCGAAGAGGTGGATGGTGGAGGTCATGTCAAGAAATGCCTCGTCGATGCTGAATTTTTCAATGTCTGGAGTGTAATCAGACAAAAGCTCCATAAGCTTCCGGGATTTATCAAGGTATATATCAAACCGGGCCGGAACAACCGTGAGGGCAGGGCATTTGCGCAGAGCATGGCTGATGGGCTCTCCGGTTATGATTCCATATGCTTTTGCGGGCGTGGATTTTGCCAGAACGATCCCATGCCTCAAAGAGGCGTCGCCGCCTACTGCCGATGGAATGGTACGTAAATCAAGGGCGTTAAAGTCAGCTTCCAGCCTGCTGACAGATTCCCAGCTTAAAAATGCGGAGTTTACGTCTATGTGAAAAATTAAGGGCTCCGGAGCCATGTCAGTCCCTCCTTGGGCATTTTTTACTTAAAATTTCTTCTCTTCCTATTATATCGAAAATACGTTCGGAAAGTAAAGGGGAATAATTAAAAAACCATTGGAATAGGATAAAATAAATCCATGGGGGAGGCTCTTTCATGAGGCATGCCATAGGAATCCTGCTGGCAGCAGCTTTTGTCTTTCTTATAGGGACAGGGGCTGCCGCGGTCTGGCTGACGGGAAAAGAGGCCGTTAATGAAAACACAACAGTAACAGAGGAGAAGGAAGAAAAAAATACAACGATTCAGACAAAGGATGAGTTGAATCTTTATGCCCAATCAGCAGTTTTGATGGATGCCTCAACCGGCCGCGTTTTATATGGAAAAAATGAGAATCTGGCCCGGCCCATGGCCAGCACCACAAAAATCATGACTTGCATACTCGCCCTGGAGAGCGGGAACCTTTCTGACACGGTAACTGCAAGCCAGAATGCGGCTTCCCAGCCTAAGGTTCATTTAGGAGTTTATAAGGGAGAGAAGTTTCTGTTAAAGGATTTACTATACAGCCTGATGCTGGAATCCCATAACGATGCAGCCATGATGATCGCAGAGCACATAGGAGGGAGCCAGGAGGGGTTTGCCATGCTGATGAACCAGAAAGCCAGGGATTTAGGCTGCGAAGATACCTATTTTATCACACCCAATGGGCTTGATGCCAAAGAAGAAAAGGATGGACAGGTGAAGATCCATTCCACAACAGCCGCGGATTTGGCCAGGATCATGAATTACTGCATCGGCCAGTCACCCAAAAAAGAGGAATTCCTTGAGATTACTTCAACAAGAAGCTATGCCTTTGCTGATCTGGAAGGAAAACGTTTCTTTTCCTGCAATAACCATAATACCCTTCTTGCCATGATGGACGGGGCGTTTTCAGGAAAGACAGGGTTTACCGGAGGAGCCGGCTATTCTTATGTGGGAGCTGTCCAGGATGAGGGAAGAGTTTATACCATCGCCCTTTTAGGCTGCGGCTGGCCGCCTCATAAGGCTTATAAATGGTCAGATGCAAGAAAGCTTTTCCAATACGGGATGGAACGCTTTCATTACAGGAACGTATTTGAAGACGTCAGTCTGCCGGATATTCCCGTAAAAGAGGGGATTCCTTCCTCAGGACGCTTAGATGAACCGGTCCTGGTATCCTGCAGAATAGGCGGAGGAGAAGAAAAGAGCTTAAACCTCCTTTTAGCGGATGAGGAAGAGGTCACGGTACAGACTGAGATCCCCAAGGAATTAAATGCTCCGGTACGTAAGGGGCAGACGGTGGGGACTGTCATTTACCGCTTAAACGGAGAGGTCGTAAAAAGCTATCCGGTATATCTGACGGCTGGAGCAGACCGCCTGACAACGACATGGTGCATAAAAAATATTTTCAATAGATATTTATCCATGCCTGGAGTTATGGGACTTATCCCTAACTGACCGAATACATAAAAGAATGAGGCGTAAGGAAACTTAAACGTTCCCTTACGCCTTATTTTTTGTTCTTTATTAACGGCAAGCCGGATTACATTCCGGTTAAAGGGAGATACTGATATTTCATAGGGATTCCTCACATAAACGGCAGAAAATAAATTGTATAAAACATTGTCACATGGTATATTAAGAGTGTTTGTTTATACAAGGAAAGGAAATTACAAAAGTATGAATATGAAAAAGATTGCAACAGTGCTTGTGGGCAATACCATTTATGCTCTGGCCGTATCCTTGTTTATTCTGCCGGGGGGACTGATCACAGGCGGAACAACCGGTCTTGCTTTGGTGGCCCATTACCAGTTGGGCATTCCCGTAGCTGCCTTTATCGGAGCCTTTAATATTATCATGTTTGTGGCGGGAGCCTTCTTTTTGGGAAAGCAGTTTGCATTTACAACCATGATCAGTACTTTTTATTATCCGTTTATATTAGGAGTATTTGAAAATCTGTTCGGTCAGGCCGCTATGACAGATGACAGGATGCTGGCCACTGTTTTTTCCGGACTTTTAATCGGCGTGGGCATCGGTATGGTAATACGGGCCGGCGCTTCCACCGGAGGAATGGATATTCCTCCTCTGATCCTTAATAAAAAAATGAATCTGTCCGTATCTATGACCATGTCGGCCTTTGACTGCCTGATCCTTCTGTCACAGATGTTATTTTCCAATAAGGAGCAGATCCTTTACGGAATCCTGCTGGTGCTTACCTACAGCACGGTTCTTGATAAGGTGCTCCTAATCGGCCGCAACCAGATGCAGGTGAAAATCGTAAGTGAAAAGTATGAGGAGATCAGCCAGGCGATCCAATCCCGGATGGACAGAGGAACCACCTTGCTTGCCAGCGAAGGAGGATATTTAAGAACGGCTTCCTTTACGGTTCTTACCGTAATTTCCGGGAGACAGCTTTCAAAGGTGAACGAACTGGTCATGGGGATCGATCCCAGTGCATTCATGATCATTAACCAGGTCAATGAGGTGCGGGGAAGGGGATTTACCCTTCATAAAGAATATAAATAGTGGATAAAGAACAGACGAGAATCTTACGGAAAGATGACTAAGGTTTACGGTTTTAGAAACCCTATTGACTTAACAGTCTGGCAGGTGCTAAACTGAACCCGGATTAGAAAATGGACGCAGGGAGGAACCAGGAAATGCTGAAAAAGAAAATCAGTTTATTTTGTTTTGCCGTCGCTTTTGCTGTGCTGTTGACAGCTGGCTGCGGCAGGAAGCAAGCTGCAGATTTGGGCGGAGCTCCTTCGGAAGCGGCAAAGACAGAGACTGCGGCCGTAAAAATGGAGAGATCGGGGACAAATCAAGGAGATGAGGAAGCAGTTCCGGAAGAGGATATGGGCCAGCCAGGGCCGGGAATAGAGGCCGTGGAGAGTGAAGAAAGCACTGGAGCAGGAAAAAAGGTGGAGGCGTTTGCCGAAAAGATTCAGGAAGCGGTAGGAGACCGGGATCTGGAAGCATTTGCAGACCTGCTGTTTTATCCCTGTGTTTTCGTAACAGCGGATGAGGAGACGATCACCCTTAAAAACCGGGAAGATTTATTTAAGCAGAACCCTGATATGGTGTTTGGAGATGATCTGATGGTATCAGTGGCCAATGTGGATACAGTTTCTCTGAACATGACGGATAAAGGCGTGACCATGGGAGAAGGATCATCGAAAATCATCTTTCAGGAACGGTCAGACGGAAGCTTTGGAATAGTAGAAATCAGGGAATAAGCAATACCCATAACTGGATTAAAGAGGAAAAGACAAAAGTGGAAGAGAATGTGACTTTAGATGAGATGCTTTCTTTCCGGGAAAAGAAAGTAAGTATGCAGGAAGCACTTCAGAAAAAGCATGAGGAAGCCACGATTGTGGCTCTTGGGATGAACATTCCCGGTCCGAGGAAAACCTCTCCTGGTATCTTTCAGGCATTTTCCGCAGGGGGAGAAGCACTTAACCGCCTGTTTTTGGAACATGGGCTGACTGTGACGGAAGAGACCGTGGTAAAAGAGAAGGCCGGCTATTTAAAGCTCTATGCAGTGAAAAGCCAGGCCTCCATATTTGTGAAAAAGATAACGATTCACATGGAAGAAACCCATCCTCTTGGCCGGCTGTTTGATATCGACGTTTATGATGAGTCTGGAAAAGGGATCGGCAGAGCGGAATTGGGATACCCTGTGCGCAGATGCCTGATATGTGAAAAGGATGCAAAGCTATGCGGCCGCAGCCGGAGCCATACGGCAGAGGAGCTTTACGGACGTGTTGAGAGTATGATAAATTCCTGGTTGATCGAAAGGGGCAGATGAGAATCTGCCCCTTTCTTAATAAATTTTAAGATTCCTTTTTTCCCTGGTTAAGATTCTCCCTTTATAATGAAAGTATAGAACATAAAAGGGAGGCTTTAAGCAAAATGGAAATTAAAAAACCAGCCATGGCCGGTACATTGGAGTCCAGCGACTGTCAGGTGACTGTAGAGCCAGGTAATGGTAAAATCGATTTTGTACTGGAAAGCGCAGTAATAAACCAGTATGGCAACAGGATTCGGATGGTAATTATGGAGACCCTTAAGAATCTGGGAATCGACAATGTGAGAATCACGGTTGTTGATAAGGGAGCACTGGATTGCACCATTAAGGCGCGGGTGGAAGGTGCGGTATCCCGTTCCACGGACCAGTTTGAAAATATTCTTTGGGGAGGCAGAAGAAAACGATGAATCCTAATAAGAAACGGCTCAGAAGAACTATGATGTTTTTAAATGCCCAAAAACCAGGTCTCATTAAGGATCCGTATATTTATAAACCGGATTCCATTATGCTGGATTTAGAAGATGCGGTCGCTGAAAATCAGAAGGATGCAGCCAGGTTTTCCCTTTATCATGCACTTCAGGAGATAGATTACAGGAGCTGCGAGCGGGTAGTCCGGATCAATGGACTGGATACTCCTTATTGGAAGGAGGACATCCGCTGTGCGGTTGCAGGCGGCTGTGATGCAATCCGGATTCCGAAAACAGAAAGGCCTGAGGATGTAAAAGCAGTGGAGGCAGAGATCCGGTCTGCAGAAGAGGATTTTAGCATTCCGGAAGGAAGGACCCTCATTATGGCTGCCATAGAATCTGCAAGAGGTGTGGTGAAGGCACTGGATGTCTGTGAGGCTTCCGGGAGGCTGTTTGGAATCGCACTATCCGGCGGGGACTATACCAAAGACTTGCAGACCTATATTACAGGAACAGGTATTGAGCTGATGGGAGCCAGACAGAACTTGATCATTGCGGCCAGGGCGGCAAAGATCCAGTGCTTTGATACGGTTTATACGGACCTTGATGATATGGAAGGCTTCCGGCGGGATGTGGAAACCATTCATCTGATGGGATTTGATGGAAAATCCATTATCAATCCCCGCCAGATCCCGGTTGTCCATGAGATATTTACTCCGGCACAGAAGAATATCATCTTTGCAGAAAAGGTGGTTATGGAAATCGAGGATAAAAGGGAAAAGGGAATCGGAGTATTTATCGTAGACGGAAAAATGATCGACATTGCGTTTTATGACGGAGCCAAGAGAACCATAGAGCTTGCCAAGGCCTCTGGCGTATACAAAGGAGGGTTGTAAGATGATTAATGCAGTAGGGAGAGATATTCCGGAAGAAATCTTAAAACTCACAGGAAAAGAACCTTTTATGGGAGTTCATCACTTTGATGGATCCGTGTATAAAAAGGATGGTCCTGTGACAAAATGCGTGATTAATTCGGAAGGGAGCAAGCTGGTGGACAGCATTCACGATTGTCTGGTGAAATGCGGGATCCGGGATGGCATGACCCTGGGTTTTCACCATCATTTCCGGGAAGGTGACTACGTGGTAAACATGGTAATGGAGGAGATCCACAACATGGGAATTAAGGATATTATCATCTGTGCAAGCTCCCTTGGAAAAGCCCATGATAAGCTGGTGGATTACATAGAGGATGGGACCATTACCGGGATTCAGTCCTCCGGCGTCAGAGGAAAGATCGGCAGGGCCATATCAGAAGGAAAATTAAAGGGCCTGGCTATTATGCGTTCCCATGGCGGAAGAGTCCGTGCCATCGAAACCGGTGAGGTGAGGATCGATATCGCATTTGTCGGTGCGCCCACCTGCGATGACTATGGAAACTGCCGGGGCATCGGCGGGAAATCCGATTGCGGCGTTCTCTCTTATTCCATGGTGGATGCAGATTTTGCGGATAAGGTGGTTGCAATCACGGACTGCCTGGTTCCATTTCCAAACTTCCCCGCCCATATTTCCATGACAAAGGTAGATTATGTGGTAGTTGTTGATGAGATCGGGAATCCGGATAAGATTGCTACCGGAGCAGCAAAACCAACCACAGATATGCGCAAGCTCATGATGGCTGATTACTGTACCAATTTTGTCGTGAATACTCCGTATTTTAAGGACGGATTTTCTTACCAGACCGGTGTAGGAGGAGCTTCCATCGCTTCCACCATTTCTCTCGCAAAAATCATGAAGGAGAGAAATGTGCGTATGCGCTTCGGAGTGGGAGGGCTGACAAAGCCCATGTGCGACTTATTGGAGAACGGTCAGGTGGATGCCCTGTTAGATACCCAGGATTTCGATCTGGATGCGGTAGAATCCGTCATGAATCCAAAGCATTTTCGAATCAGTGCGGGGGAATATGCCGACCCCTTTAACAAGGGAGCTGTTGTCAACAAGCTGGATTTTGTGATCCTGGCTGCTCTGGAAGTTGATGTGAATTTTAACTGTAATGTAGTGGTTGGCTCTGACGGCATGATTACCGGCGCCCAGGGAGGACACCCGGATACTGCAGCAGGAGCAAAATGTACCATAGTGATTACTCCGCTGCTGCAGGGAAGGATTCCGGCAGTCTGCACAGACGTAACAACGGTTACCACTCCCGGCGAATCCATTGATGTGGTGATCACGGATTATGGCATTGCAGTCAATCCAAGAAGGCAGGATTTAATCCGGTGTATGAAAGATGTGGATCTGCCGTTTAAGACCATTGAGGAACTGAGGGATATCGCATACTCCATTACAGGAGAACCGGAAAGGGTACAGTTTGATGATAAGGTGGTAGGTATCATTGAGAGCCGGGATGGCACTGTTATGGATGTGGTTCGCAGGATCAGGGAGTTTCAGTTTACGGGAGAATAAACAATGAATAGCAGTTCTTGTGTGAAACCAAAAGAGACAATGAATGAGGCGGCTTTTCACATTGGGAACCTGGCTTACCGGGCCATGCTTGAGGAGGTTTATACGACTCCCAAGCCCGGCCTGGTGGATCTGTATTCCACAGGTGCTCATAAAGATATGGATGTTATCTCCTTTGAGAAGAGTGCCAGAGCCCTGGAGCCGTATTTTGCTTCCATGGCCTTAGAAGGCATGAGGCTCCCTGGCATGCCAAGGCTGTTATTTGAGCGCATCCGCCGGATCGGTCTGTCTGCTGAGGAAGCCATGTATCAGGCTACGGCCGGAGTAAATACTCATAAGGGACTGATCTTTCACCTGGGAATCTTAAGTGCGGCCGCCGGGGCCTGCATGGAGACATATGGAACCGTGGCAACAGAGTATCTGGTGGAAATGGAGCAGGCCATGGCAAGAGAGACCCTGATAAAGGAATTAAAGGAGATGCAGGAATTTACCAGCAACGGAGAAAAAAATATGAATCAATATGGGCTTACCGGAGCAAGGGGAGAGGCCATAAGCGGATATGCTTCCGTACGCAGAATCGCCCTTCCTGTCATGGCAAAAGGGGTTAAGGAAGGCCGGGACTGGAACCGGATCAAACTGGAAACTTTGTTTATGCTCATGAGCAGGGTGGCGGATTCCAACATCATTGCAAGACATGATCCGTCCGTTCTTTTGAAGGTTCAGTCCATTGCAAGGAATTTCCTGCTTGCCGGCGGGGCCTACGGGGTCAAAAGCATGGTGACGTTAAAGCGAATGGATGCAGATTTTATAAAGGGGAATATAAGCGCCGGAGGATGTGCAGATCTTCTGGCTGTTGCAATTTTCATGAATGATCTGGCAGAAGATCCGGTGAAGGGGAGGCTTCTATGGAATTCGTAAAGCTGGAGGGAAGGCCGTTAAAAGGAAAAGAGCTGGAGCTTTTAAAGGATTTTTTAAGACGGAATGATCTGGATTATGATCAGGGAATCGAATACAGCGTATGCCTGCTTGATGAGAATTACCGGATCCAGGCCACTGGTTCAGCAGAACAGAATGTTTTAAAATGCATAGCGGTTAATAAAAGCGCACGTGGGTTTGGCTTATCCGGAACGATTATCTCATCCCTGACCCAGTATGAATTTGAAAACGGCAGGTCCCATATTCTCATATACACAAAGCCGGAAAACAGGGAGATGTTTGGAGATCTTGGATTTTATCCGGTTCTTATGACCGATGAGGTTCTTTTTATGGAAAACAGGAAAAACGGGTTTGAAGAGTTTGTAAACCGTCTGATCTCAGAGTCTCCTAAGGAGGCTCTGAAACCGGATATGGTCATCGGTTCCATCGTTGCCAACTGTAATCCATTTACTTACGGTCACCGGTATCTGGCAGAACAGGCCCTTGCCTGCTGTGACTATGTCCATGTACTGGTTCTTGCCGATAACAGAAGCAGTTTTGGAGTAGATGAACGATTTTTTATGGTGCGGGAGGGACTAAGAGATCTGCCCCGGGCGATTGTTCATCAGGCAGCTGATTATGTCATATCCGCAGCAACCTTTCCGACCTATTTCATAAAAGAGAAGGTCCGGGGGAAAAAGGCCTGCTGCCAGCTGGATTTAGAGCTTTTCGGCAAGCGCATCGCCCCGGCTCTTAAGATAACAACGCGTTTCGTGGGCACAGAACCGGTATGCGCGGTAACCGGACATTACAATGAGGAGATGAAAAAGATCCTTCCCGGGCTTGGGATTTCTGTGAAGGAAATCGAGAGGAAGCGTTCCGGGGGAGAGGCAATCAGTGCAACTGAAGTCCGGAAATGGTATGAAAAGGGGGACTTTGAAGGAATGAGAAACCTGGTGCCTGAAACCACATTGGAATACCTTGAAAAGAAAAAAAAAGGCCAGAGGCCTAAGGGATAAACCGGTATCCAAGACCTCTGACTGTTACGATATGGACCGGCTTTTGCCGGTTTTCTTCGATTTTACCACGCAGGCGGTTGATGTACACCATGATGGCATTATCGTCTACGGCAACGCTGTTTCCCCACACATGATCGTAAATCATGTCTTTTGTAAATACCTGGCCTGGATGCTTTAAAAACAGGAGCATCAGACTGCTCTCCTTGGAAGAAAGAACAATCTCTTCTCCGTTTTTATAAAACCGCATAGTGGAAGTATTATAAGTGAAAGATCCGCATTCCAGAACATCTGAGCTGTACAGCACCTGATTTTTGTTGCGGCGGATTAACGCCTTTACCTTGGCCCCCAGCACCAGGGGACGGAATGGCTTGGTTATGTAATCATCTGCGCCAACCGAAAGACCATATAGGGAATCATAATCCTCGTTTCTTCCGCTTATGATCATAACCGGAGTCTGGATGCCCTGGCTTCGCAGACGTTTGATAACCTCAAAGCCCTCCATATCACCCAGCATTACATCCATGAGGATCATATCGTAAGTGTGGTTTTTCAGTTGATTCAGTGCGGTAAGTCCGCTGTCAGCAACGCTGGTTTCCAGATCATTGCTGTGCATGACTTTTTCCAATAACTTACAAACCGACGGATCGTCATCCACAATTAATACTTTATCAGACATAGCTTCCCCCTAAGTAAAATTTATGTAAAGTCTAAAATTATTATAATATTAACCCGGAGACAAGTCAATGAGGAACAGGCAAATAGAGGATGATTTCATGAGTAAAATAAAGAGAAATAAGAGATATGGGACGGTTTTCATGTTTTGTGCCATGGCCTCCATGCTGCTGATTTTCTGTTGTCTTGTATTCAGTATCTGGGATGAATATAAAGAAACGATTATAAATAATCAAAAGAAACAGATGCTTTTGACAACCCAGAGCATGGGAGAAAATTTAAAGATTTTTATTGAAGGATATCAGGCAGATTTAAACACCCTGTGCGATATAGAAAACGAGAACTATAAAAAGACAGGCAGGGAAGAATGGAGTATACTAGAGAGCTATGTGACGAAACACAGCCGGTTTGTTTTTGATGTTATTTTGGAGGATCAGGACGGGAGTTTATTAAAAAGTGTCAATGGATATGGGGTGACTGATACTTATTCCGTAACAGAGATCAGCCAGGATGTGAGCTTCCGGCAGTGCAAACTGGATAATGGAGAAATGTATTTGATTTTAAGGAAAATTCTTCCTGACGGCAGAACCCTTTCCATGATCTTAAATGAAAAGAATTATTACAATTCCCTTGTTTCCAATATCCGCCTGGGAACCAATGGGTATGTGGTAATCAAGGACTCGAAAGGGATCATCCTCATTCACCCTCAGGAAAGCCAGTGGGGGATCAATGTGATTTCCGGCAGGCAGGAGATGTTTCCTGACAAGGATTTAAACAGCCTGCAGCAAATGATAGAAAACCAGAACAGAGGAGAGGCAGGGGTCTCCGAGTATTATTCCTACTGGTGGCTGGATCCGGGGGTTCCGGAGGTGAAAAAGGTCAGCGCTTATTCACCGGCTGTCATTGGAAACGGATTTCTGGTAGTCAGCGCGGTGATTGACTATAATGATATTTATATCCCGGTTGCAGCCGGATTTTTCAAGCTGGGCCTTGTTTTTTTAGGAATTGTTTCTGTGCTCCTTGGAATGGTGCTTTATATCGGGGACCTGCGGGTCCAGAAGAAAAAGGACACGGAAGAGATCGCCTATCTCTGGGAGCTGAATAAAATTTTGGAGGAAATGCATCAAAGTGAAGAAACCATTGCCCATCAGCAGAGGCTGCAGATCATGGGAACCATGACCGGCGGCATTGCCCATGAGTTTAACAATTTACTGACTCCGATCATGGGATATGCCGAATTGCTGATGTATGGGCTTCCGGAAGGAGAGGAAAATTATGACAGTGCATCAGAGATTTATGAAGCCTCCAGAAAGGCAAAAGAAATCATCCAGCAGATTTCATCCTTAAGCCGGAAAAATATGGAGACCGCCTTTAAAAACATAAACGCCGCAAAAGTACTGGGCCGTGCCATAAAAATGGTAAGCTCCGTATGCCCCGCCCATGTGCATTTAAAGAAAGAAATTGTCTTGTCCGATGAATGTTTTCTGGGAAACGAAACCCAGATGAATCAGGTCATATTAAACATCTGTGTGAATGCAATTCATGCGATCGGCCACAGGGAAGGAACCATAACCATAAACGGAAGCAGAGTAAGTTCGGAAGAATTAAAACAATACAAGCTCACCGCAGTTTCAGAGGAGTGGAACTATTACCTGCGGATTGACATTGCAGACGACGGGGAAGGCATGAGCGATGAGGTGTTAAAGCAGATTTTTGATCCGTTTTTTACAACAAAGAAAAATGGGACCGGAACGGGCCTTGGACTATCTCTGGTCGAGCAGATCATTCATTCCCACAAAGGATATGTTTTCACGGAAAGCAGGCTGGGAGAAGGCAGTGTCTTTCATATTTTTCTTCCTGTGAATGAACAGAAAGAGCAGGAAGGGCAGCAGGAAACAGAGGTGGAAAGTGAGGATCGCCTAAGGCTTTTGGTCATAGACGATAATCCAAAGGTATTACGGCTTCTTGAAAAAAACTTCGGCAGGCTTCATGTACCTTTGATAACCTGTATGGATTTTGAGGAAGCCAGGAGAGTGCTAAAGGAGCAGGAAATCGATGCCATTGTGACGGAACATGAAATTGCCGGGAAAAGCGGAACGGATTTTTATATGTCCCTTCAGGGAAAGTATCCGGATATTATCCGGATCATTATGACGGACCGGGTTACGAGAGAAATCCTGGAGGCCAAGAAACGGAAAATCATTGATGAATACATCGATAAACCGGTTTCTGACTCCGTGATTTTAAAAGCAGTAAAGAACTGTAAGGAAAGAGTATAAAAGAAAAGCCTAATCTTAACAACTATTAATTTTTCTCTTAAAGAAATGAAAGAGAGAAGGAGGAAGAGTGTAAGGTTAGGCTTTTATACTGTTCCTATAAATAAAAAGTTAAGAGGAGGAAGAAAACATGAATGAGACAATGCTTGCATTATTAGGATTTGCAACCATTATCATGATCATTGTTTTACTGCTGAGAAATGTTACTGTTCCGGCACTGGCATTTATCGGTGTATCCAGTGTAAGTGCGCTGATCCTGGTTTTAACCGGAACCTTCACAGTCAGTGAAGTTGGAAAATTTATTTCCAAGGGGGTATCCGGGGTACACTCGACCGCCGCTCTGTTCATATTTTCCGTATTGTTTTTCGGAATTATGACGGATGCAGGAATGTTTGACCGCATCATCGATGCGCTTATGAAAAAAGTGGGGAACAATGTAGTAGGAGTGACTTTTATGACCAGCATTATTGCCATAATCGGCCATTTGGATGGAGGCGGAGCCTCTACGTTCTTAATCACCATTCCAGCCATGCTGCCGGTCTACAAGAAATTGAAAATGCGTCCGACAACGCTGCTTTTAATATGCGTTACTTCCATGGGTGTTATGAACCTGCTTCCATGGGGCGGCCCGACCATGCGTGCTGCTTCTGTATTGGAGATAGAAGCCAATGTCCTTTGGATGAAGCTTTTGCCAATGCAGGCGGTTGGTATAGTAGTTGCTTTGTTTACTGCATTCTTCTGGGGAATTGTTGAAAAGAAGAGGGGGGCAGGAGCCAATAGTACTCTTGTTATTGAAGATTACGAAGCCCTGGAAGAAAGTGCCTCTGCCTCCGACCTGGGAGAACTGGCAAGACCAAAGCTGTTTGTTTTCAACATAATCCTGACATTAGTTGTTATTATAGCGCTTGTTTTCATGCCGATGCCGTCTTATTTTATTTTTATGATAGGATGTGTCGCAGCACTTTTAGTCAATTATCCTGGCGCGAAGCTTCAAAATAAGATCATTAAATCCCACGCCGGTCCTGGCCTTATGATGGCATCTACCATTCTGGCAGCCGGTGTATTCCTTGGAGTATTGGAAGACAGTGAGATTATGAATTACATGGCAAACGCAATGGCTGCATTTATCCCTCAGTCCATGGGTCGTTTTCTGCCGCTTATCATCGGAGTACTATCCGTTCCGCTGACCTTATTGTTCTGTACGGATTCCTATTTCTATGGTCTCCTTCCGGTTTTGATCGGAATAGGAAGCAAATTTGGCGTAGATCCTGCCCAAACTGCCATCACCATGGTGGTCTGCCGAAACTGCGCAACCTTCATAAGCCCTGTTGTGCCGGCCACATTCCTGGGAATTGGCCTGGCGGGTGTGGAGATCAAAGATCATATTAAGACCTGCTTCCTGTGGGTATGGGGAGTGAGTATGGTATGTCTGGTAGCCGGCCTTTTACTCGGTGTATTGACCTTATAATAGATTCCTGATATAAAATCCTAAAATAAAATTAATGGGAAAGACGCCGGAATTTGATTCCGGCATCTTTCTTTCCTATGTAAGGATCAGGAAACCTGATCCAGCCTGCCGCAGGTAATATCCATTACAAAGCCCTGAACCGCTACATCGGGTGGCATGAGAGGATGGCCTTTAATCAGGGAAACGGATTTTTGAACGGCGGTTTCCGTGTTTTCAAAGCCCTGAAACCAGGATTCAAAGTCCAGTCCCTCCTCTTTCAGCCGGAGTATGGTTTCCATGACTACGCCTCTCTGGATCAGATGGGTGATGATGGTTTCCGGTGACAGAGCGGCTGCACCGCAGTCGGTATGACCGATAACCATGATTTCTTTCACGCCGAATTCCAGAACAGCGATCAGCAGGCTGCGGATTGTGCTGTCAAATGGATCCAAGATCAAGCCGCCTGCATTTTTTATTAACTTTACATCTCCGTTGTGGATTCCAAGTGCGGCAGGCAGAAGCTCTACCAGCCGGGTATCCATGCAGGTTAGTATGGCAAGCTTTTTACTGGGACATTTGTTTGAAGCAAAGGATTTAAAAGTACCGTTGTTTACAAAAACATCATTGTGCTTTAAAATTTCTCGAATCATAATCTGCCTCCTCTTTATCATATAGGCCAATGATAGAGGAGAAACCTTAATATTGGATAAAATACTGTCTTAAAGATTGTTTAGTTTGTTTTATCATGAACCTTTAGGTGGGTTAGCCTATATTGTGCTGTGTTTGAAGAAGAAAGTTTTGATATAATGTGAAAAATGCGCGGTCTGGTACTTGAAATTTACCAAAATTAGTTATACAATTATAATTGGCAGAAATTGGTGTTATTGCATAGGAATTTGTTAAATGTTTAACAAATGACTGTAAAAAATTACAAAATGGAGGATTGCAATATGAGTAATTCAACAGAAACATCAGCGTGCAACCGGATTCATGCCTTGCTTGATGAGAACAGTTTTGTTGAAGTTGGCGGCTATGTTACCGCAAGGAACACAGACTTCAACATGACAGCAAAAGAAACTCCTGCTGACGGTGTTATTACTGGCTATGGTACTATTGAGGGATGCCTTGTTTATGTGTACAGTCAGGATGCATCGGTACTGGGCGGCTCCGTAGGGGAGATGCATGCAAGAAAGATCACAAAGCTCTACACCATGGCTATGAAGACCGGCGCGCCGGTGATTGGTCTGGTCGACTGTGCTGGATTAAGGCTTCAGGAAGCAACCGACTCTTTAAATGGATTTGGCGAGATTTATATGAGCCAGACTCTGGCATCCGGAGTAATCCCTCAGATAACAGCAATATTTGGGACTTGCGGCGGCGGCATGGCTGTTTCTGCAGCAATGTCTGACTTTACCTTTATGGAAACCAGGGGCGGCAGATTGTTTGTCAATTCCCCTAATGCCATTCAGGGAAATTATACAGAAAAATGCAACACTGCTTCCGCAGACTATCAAAGCCGCGAAACCGGTTTGGTGGATTTCACGGGAGAAGCGGACGACATTTTAAATAATATCAGAACTCTTATTTCCATTCTTCCTTCAAACAGTGAGGATGACATGTCTTATGATGAGTGCAATGACGACTTAAACCGTGTATGCTCTGACCTGGAGAATTATATCGGGGATACGGCGATTGCATTGACTCAGATTTCCGATAATCATTTCTTTATGGAGACCAGGAAGGAATATGCGGCTTCCATGGTAACCGGTTTTATCCGTTTAAATGGCATGACAGTGGGCTGTGTTGCAAACAGAACGGAATCCTATAATGAAAGCGGCGTTAAGACTGGGGAATATGATGCTCTCTTAAGCGTGCAGGGTTGTGAAAAGGCTGCAAGATTTATTCATTTCTGTGATGCATTCAGTATTCCGGTACTTACCCTTGTAAATGTAAAAGGGTATGAATCAACAAAATGCTCCGAGAAAAAGATTGCCAGAGAGGCTGCAGGGCTTACCTATGCCTTTGCCAATGCCACAGTCCCAAAGGTTACGGTTATTCTTGGGCAGGCCCTTGGAACCGCCTATCTGACCATGAACAGCAAGTCCATTGGGGCAGATATTGTTTATGCCTGGCCGTCAGCCTGTATCGGCATGATGGAACCGGCTGAAGCGGTAAAGATCATGTATGCGGATGAGATTGCAAAGGCTGAGGATGGAAAAGCACTGATCAGCGATCAGGCAGAGAGCTACAGGCAGCTTCAGTCCAGTGCTGTTTCTGCGGCAAAGAGAGGATATGTTGATGATATCATAGATGCCAGCGAAACAAGAGCACGGGTCATAGCGGCATTTGAGATGCTGTTCACAAAGAGAGAGGATCGTCCGGCAAAAAAACATGGCACGATTTAGAATGAGGTGACAGGTATATGAAACTGAATATGAAACGAGTAGCATTGGGACTTATTATGGCAGCCTGCCTCTTTTCATTATCTGCATGCAGCAAAGCCGATACCGCAGCCGAAGAAATCGATGCCAGGATCCAGACACAGATGGAACAGCTTCCTGGTTCCTTCCTGGAGCTGTATACCGGTCTTGAGGACAGCCAGGTTCCTGAATTTAAGAAGAACATGCAGTCCCAGGATGAGTATGCTGCCCTGGCTGAAGGTGTGGATTCCTGGGAGAATATAAAGGATGAGCTTGGTGCCCTGGTATCAATCGGCGATACGGTGAAGGTAGAGGCTATTGATCATGGGTACAGTGCTACAATTAATGCAGTATTTGAAAAGAGAAATATGGAATTTTCCATTACAACGGATTCAAAACTAACGAAGGTCACCAGTGTGGCATTTGTGCCGGAATATACTTTAGGTGAACGGATGGAGAAAGCCGTGTTCAATACCCTGATGGGAATGGGAACAGTCTTTATTGTGCTGATTTTCATCAGCTGGCTTATCGGCTGCTTCCAGTATATCGGAAAGCTTGAAGATAAGATAAACGGGAAGGCACAGGAGCCTGCTCCCGTACCCATCCCCGAAGTTTCTGTCCCTGCGGCAGAAGAGAACGAAGAACTTGTGGATGACTTAGAGCTGGTAGCAGTAATTACTGCGGCAATTGCGGCATCTGAAGGGAGCTCGCCAAGCGGCCTGGTGGTCCGTTCGATCAGACGGGCGCCAGCTGGTAAATGGAAAAAAGCTTAATCAATCAGGAGGATTAACATCATGAAAAACTATACAATTACAGTGAATGGGAATGTTTATGAAGTAACCGTAGAAGAAGGCTTAACCACAGGTGCTCCGGCAGCAGCTAAGATGCCAACTGCACCTGCGCCTTCTGCACCAGCCGCACCAGCTCCCTCTGCACCGAAGGCAGCGCCTGCCCCGGCAGCACCTGCAGCTCCTGTGAAGGCGGCAAACGTCGGCTCAGAAGGCGGTCTAAAGGTAGCGGCTCCCATGCCAGGCAAGATCCTTGGACTTAAGGTAAACCCGGGACAGGCAGTGAAACGTGGAGATGTGCTGGTTCTTCTTGAGGCTATGAAGATGGAGAACGAGATCGTAGCACCTTCCGATGGAACCGTTGCCAGTGTTAATGTAGCGATCGGTGACTCAGTAGAAGCAGGAGCAACCTTGGCTACATTAAACTAGTACGGAAGAATCCGCTGTAACGATAAACAGAGCGGATTTCATATGGAGGGATTAACATGGATTATATAAGTAATACATTTACAAATCTTCTTCAGCAGACCGCATTTTTTAACCTGACCGCAGGGAATATGATCATGATTCTTGTAGCCTTTATATTTCTATATCTGGCTATCAGAAAAGGTTTTGAACCCCTGCTGCTGGTACCGATTTCCTTTGGTATGCTGTTAGTTAATATCTACCCGGATATTATGAAGGAGGCTGGACCAGATGGCTCCGGAGGCGGACTGCTGAATTATTTCTTTAAGCTGGATGAATGGGGCATCCTGCCACCCCTGATTTTCATGGGTGTGGGTGCCATGACGGATTTTGGACCTTTAATTGCCAATCCAAAGAGCTTTCTTTTAGGAGCGGCTGCCCAGTTCGGTATTTATACCGCTTATTTTCTGGCTATTTTTATGGGCTTTAATGATAAGGCAGCAGCAGCCATCTCAATCATCGGTGGAGCCGACGGTCCGACTTCCATATTTCTTGCAGGAAAATTGGGAATGACCTCCCTTATGGGCCCAATTGCGGTTGCGGCTTATTCCTATATGGCGCTGGTACCTATTATCCAGCCGCCGATCATGAAGCTTCTGACCACGGAAAAAGAGAGAAAGATCCGGATGGAACAGCTTCGTCCTGTATCAAGACTTGAGAGGATCTTATTTCCGATCATCGTAACAACGGTCGTATGTCTCATTCTTCCCACAACGGCTCCCCTGGTGGGCATGCTGATGTTAGGAAACTTATTTAAAGAATCCGGCGTGGTAAAGCAGTTAACAGAAACTGCAGGCAATGCTATGATGTATATCGTGGTTATCCTGTTAGGAACTTCCGTAGGTGCGACGACCA
>DEYX01000138.1 GCA_002365025.1 Hungatella sp. UBA3147
TAGATTTTTATCATTTGCTTTTTTCATAAAAAGAAGTTAAAATACAGGTAAATTATATACTATTTGCACAACTTTGCATTTGTAAAGGCAAAAGCATTTAGTCTATGAATCCAGGGGGAAAAGTATGAAATATAAGTATACGGAATTAACAGAAGAGGTGACCATACACCGGATCATCAGCATCCATTATTTTGAATATATGAGCGACTTCACGTTCGCGGGGGAATCTCATAACTTTTGGGAACTGCTTTGTGTTGATAAGGGAGAAGTGGATGTGGTGGCTGATCATGAACGGATGACGCTTCAAAAAGGAGAGGTCATTTTCCATCAGCCAAATGAATTCCACAGGGTTCTGGCCAATGGGGTCATTGCTCCCAACCTTGTGGTCATTGGATTTGACTGCCAATCGCCTCATATGGCCATTTTTAAGGAGCAGATACTAAAGGTTGGGCAAGAGGAGCAGGAGCTTCTGGCACGTATCATTGCAGAAGCACGATTGTGCTTTGAAGGAAGGCTTGACGATCCTTATCAGGAAGTGCTGGTACGAAAGAACCACGGGCCCTTTGCGGCAGAGCAGATGATAAAGATTTATCTGGAGCAGTTCCTCATCCAAATGTACCGCCATTCCTTTTCAGCCAGACAGGCTCCCGCCCTCCTTAAGGAAACCCCTTCTGCAGAAGACATCTATGAAACCATCCTTTGTTATTTTGAAAAGAACATCTGCAGCCAGCTGACCATTGTTCAGATCAGCCGGGATAATTTAATCAGCACTTCCCAGTTAAAAAAGCTTTTCTCAGAAAAGGGGAACACCGGCGTCATTGAATATTTTAACAGTATGAAAATCGATGCGGCCAAGCAGCTCATCCGGAACCGGCAGCTTAATTTTACCCAGATCGCCAATCAGCTAGGATATACCTCGGTACACTATTTTTCCAGGCAATTCAAGCATTTGACCGGAATGAACCCTTCGGAGTATGCCACCTCCATAAAAAAGCTGTCTGAGAAAAATATGCTGCGTGAAACAAGCCATTAAACCTATACCTGTATTCTTTGAGGACATTACCGGCCAGTTTGTCTTATTGCGGCGGTATGTGTCATAGTTTTTTTCTATAGGTATCTATAAATATTTTATATTACGTATTAACCTCATTCCTGTGTTATTATTTGTTGTAAAATAAATGGAAGGTACTTTGCTGCAAAGACAGAGGCCGGACCTAAACCCGGTCTTTTAAACATGGCTCAGGCAGCAAGGCGGTTAAAAAATGAAACTATCTAATATCTTAAAAAATAAGGCGACGTTATCTTTTGAGGTCTTTCCACCCAAAAGAACCGATTCTATCCGGACAATTTACAATACGCTTAATGCTTTGCATGAACTGAATCCAGACTTTATCAGCGTAACCTATGGAGCAGGTGGCAATGGCAACGGTCAAACAACCTGTGAAATTGCATCCACAATTAAGAATCAATACAATATAGAAAGTTTAGCCCATTTAACTTGTGCCGGCCTTACGAAAGAAGATTTGCTTTCTCAGTTGGAGATTTTTAAGCAAAACGGAATCGAAAACATCCTTGCACTCCGTGGAGATATTCCGGATCCCAATCAGCCCGGAGGTGACTTTTCCTATGCCAGCGATATGATTACGTTTATTAAGGAGAATGGAGATTTTGACATAACAGCGGCTTGCTATCCTGAAGGGCATACGGAATCAAAGGATCTCATTGAAGACATTCATAATTTAAAGAGAAAAGTGGATTCTGGAGCGGATCAGTTAATTACACAGCTTTTCTTTCATAATGACTATCTTTATCGATTTCAGGAACGTTGTTCCCTTGCGGGGATCCATGTTCCGATTGAAGCAGGCATTATGCCGGTAATCAATAAGAAGCAGATCGAACGCATGGTATCACTCTGCCATGTGGAACTACCCTCGAAATTCATTGCGATGATGAACCGGTACGAAAATAATCCGGATGCAATGCGTGATGCAGGCATTGCTTATGCAATTGATCAAATTGTTGATCTTGTTGTGCACGGCGTCAATGGCATTCATCTTTATACAATGAACAATCCATACATAGCAAAAAAAATACATGAAGCGGTTCATCAGTTAATTCGGGAGTAATAAAGGGACTGTTGCTCCGGTAGATTGAATAATCTACCGGAGCAACAGCCCCTTCCTTTCGAAATGGTGAAGTATATTATACTAAATACAGTTAGCAATAGATATGATGCCTTTTTCAGTAATAACAAAATCCATGATCTGATCGTGCTGATCAACTGGTATCTATGAGGACTTTATATTTGAATGAGCGACTGTTTTAATTTTAAATAATCCTCCTGTGCATGGTAAGAACTCCGCACCAGCGGTCCGCTCGCCACACAGGAGATTCCGGTCTGGTATGCGTTTTCACGATAACGGTCAAAAACATCCGGATGAACGTATTTCTTTACTTGGTAATGGTTTCGGGATGGCTGAAGATACTGTCCGATCGTCACCATATCA
Organism: Hungatella sp. UBA3147; assembly: GCA_002365025.1. Lineage (GTDB taxonomy): Bacteria > Bacillota > Clostridia > Lachnospirales > Lachnospiraceae > Lacrimispora. Next base: position 2,508 of record DEYX01000138.1, read on the forward strand.
CAGCCTGCCTGGTGCAGTGTTTCCAACAGTTTAAAAACTTGCTCGTCCGTCTCTCCCAATCCTACCATAAACCCTGATTTCGTACAGATGGCTTTGTCCATTTTTTTTGCACGGCTCAGTAATTCTACCGATCGTTCGAATATGGCTTTTGGTCGTACCTTTTCATAAAGCTCCGGAACCGTCTCCACATTGTGATTTAAAATATCTGGTTTCTCCGCCATAACCGTTTTAAGGGCTGCTTCCTCCCCATTAAAATCAGGAATTAAAACTTCAATTGTAGCCTGCGGCACTTCTCTGCGCACTGCCCGGATCGTCCTGGCAAAATGTTCTGCACCTCCATCCGGAAGATCATCTCTGGTAACAGAAGTAATTACCACATGGGTTAGTTCCATTTCGCGGGCTGCCTCTGCTACATGATCCGGTTCATTTTCATCAGTTGGCTCCGGATTGCCTTTTGCTACCTGGCAAAACGTGCAGTTACGGGTACAGTATTTTCCCAGAAGCATGAAAGTTGCGGTTCCACTTTGGAAGCATTCACCCTGATTTGGGCATCCAGCTTCAGAACAGACACTGTTTAACTGATGGCTCTTAAGGATCCTGCTGACCTTGCCGCACTGTCCTCTTCCCTTTTCCACTTTTAACCACTCCGGTTTTCTAAGATATTCCATGCTACTTGTTCCTCTCATCTCATACTGCCCATTTTTCCGGGCGTTAAGGTTTCCTTTCTAAATTGATATAAAGGCTGTTGTCAGTTCATCATTTCCTATTGCTCCAAAATAAGTTCCGGCTGCAAACTCTGCCAGTGCATTCCGGATTGCTTCTTTTTCATAGAAAACTCCGCTTAAATGCTGCTCCACTTCACGAATATCTCCATCGCCAAAGAAATCCCCATAGATCCTGGCTTCGGATATTTTCCCCTTTTCAATATTTAGAAACACCTCAACTATACCTCCAGTCAGCTTTGTTTCTCTTCTTATATCAAAGGAAGGATTGCTGCCATAGATCCATTCTTTTGTTGCATGGCCTTCCAACGCACGCTGCCTGACTTCCTGCCACTGGTTAAGTGTTAAGCGAAAAAAATCTGCCCCCGGTGTTTCTTCCATTACCATATAAAACATCTTTTTGCGAAATTCCTCAATATCCATCTTAACTGTAAGATAATTACTGAGATTAGTAACCCGGCTTTTTACTGATGATACCCCTTTGCTTCTCAGTTTGATTTCCCTGACATTCAAGGCTTTTTCCAATTCCTCTGTATTTGCTTCATACATAAGAGTTCCATGATGCAGCAATTTATCCTTGTAACGGCACTGGGCATTGCCGGAGAACTTTTTTCCATCAATCGTCAGATCATTTCTGCCTGAAAATTCTGCTGGAATTCCCATTCTGTGCAGTGCATGAAGCACTGGCTTTGTAAACATGAGAAAATCCGAAAAATCTTTCCTGCCATTACAGCTGATAAACGTAAACATCACATTTCCTTCATCTGTAAATACGGTTCCACCTCCGGTAATTCTCCTGACAATTTTAATGCCATTTTCCATTACATAAGGCATGTTGATTTCACTATAAGCATTCTGGTTTTTCCCCAGCAGAATTGATTTCTCATTTCTCCACAGCATAAAACAGTCCTGATCCACATGATCCATCAGCCATTCTTCCAGGGCATGATTCTGATACGGATCCCGGTTATTATTTTCTACAAACAGCATATGCCTCGCTCTCACCCCTTTATCAAACGGTTTATAGGAATACAGGCGCCAGTCAGCTGACGCTTTTTCCTTAATCTGTTTCTGTATTATCTGCGTTTACAACTTATATGTATTTATCATCAGGATTCATACAGCGGAAACTTATTGCAAATTCCTTCTACTCCGCGCTTGATTTCTTCCTGTTTTGTTTCAAATTCTGTTGCTGTCATCTTGATCAGCCTGGCAATTGCCTCCATCTCCGGCTCTTTCATGCCTCTGGTCGTAACAGCTGGGGTACCGATTCGGATACCACTGGTTACAAAAGGACTCTGTGGATCATTTGGGATGGTATTCTTATTGACAGTAATATATACTTCATCCAGACGCCGCTGCATTTCTTTCCCTGTCAGATTCATATTTCTTAAATCAACCAGCATCAGATGATTATCTGTTCCCTTGGTCAGCAGGTCAAATCCTTCCTTTACCAGACACTCAGCCAGATATGCCGCATTTTTTACAACCTGTTTCTGGTATTCTTTAAACTCCGGCTTTAATGCCTCTCCAAAGCACACCGCCTTGGCTGCAATAATGTGCATCAGCGGGCCTCCCTGAATTCCCGGGAAAATGGCTTTATTAAATTGTTTGCCAAACTCTCCATCCCTGCAAAGAATCATGCCGCCCCGCGGGCCACGCAGGGTCTTATGCGTCGTTGTCGTAACAACGTCAGCATAAGGAATGGGACTCTGATGAAGTCCGGCCGCAACCAGACCGGCAATATGTGCCATATCAACAAACAGAAATGCCCCAACTTCTTTGGCAATATCCGCAAAGATATCAAACCGTATTTCCCTGGCATATGCCGATGCCCCGGCCACAATCATCTTTGGCTGATTCTCTCTTGCCAGCTCCCTCAGCGTATCGTAATTAATGGTCTGAGTATCCTCATCGACGCTGTAAGGCGCAAAATTATAGTACTTTCCGGATATGTTCACAGGACTTCCATGGGTTAAATGTCCGCCGTGGTTTAAGTTCATTCCCAGTACGGTATCACCGGGATTCAACAGTGCAAAATAAACCGCCGTATTGGCCTGAGCTCCTGAATGGGGCTGGACATTGGCGTATTCCGCTCCAAACAGTTCACATGCCCGTTTAATGGCTATCTCCTCTACCACATCCACACATTCGCAGCCGCCGTAATAGCGTTTCGATGGATATCCTTCCGCGTATTTATTGGTCAGAACATTGGCCATTGAGACCAGTACCTGCTCCGATACGATATTTTCTGAAGCAATCAGCTCTAAGTTCCGGCGTTGGCGGCCGCATTCTGCTTCAACAGCTTTTCCCACCTCCTGATCATACTGGGTAAGATACTTCATAATTTCGTTCACCATGCTTCTTGATTCCTCCTCATTATTTTCGTCTGGGCGCTATATGAATGGCAATTCCTTCTGCATCCTCGATGGCTTCCGTCACACCTTCTGTAAATGTCGGGTGAGGGCGGATCACAGATGCCAGATGAGATATGGTCAGCTTATTCACGATGGCTGTACTGAGTTCGCTGATCAGATCGGTTGCCCTTGCACACATAAGCTGGGCTCCCAGAATCCTTTCGGTCTCTGCATCAAAAACCAATTTCATAAATCCCCGATCCTGATTTTCAATGATTGATTTTCCGTTTCCTGCCATGCTGAATTTTCCGGTCTTAATCTCAATTCCCCGTTCTTTTGCTATTGCCGCATCCAAACCTACGCTTGCAATCTCCGGATCAGTATAAATGCAGGACGGCACCGTCTCCAAATCGACAGCCTCTTTCGCGCCGCAGATATGAGCCACCGCATTACAGGCCTGGGCAGATGCCACATGAGCAAGCTGGATACCGCCCTGGATCACATCACCGATCGCATAGATCCCGGGAATGCTGGTTTCAAAATGCTCATTTACAACAATTCCCTGCTGAGTCTGAATATTTACATCTGCAGCAAACAATCCGTTTACATTCGCCCTACGTCCTACTGATACAAGAATGGTACCGGTTTCAGCCTGCAGCTTCCTGCCCTTCTGACTGAAATGGCAGATCAGACCGGCTTCGCCCTGCTCAATCTTTTCAACCATTGCTGAAGTATACACAGTAATTCCCCGTTTCTTCATAATGATATTCAGATTCTGGGAAATTTCTTTGTCCATACCTGGAAGCAGACGGTCCATTGCTTCTATTAAAGTGACTTCACAACCTAATGCATGAAAAATAGTAGCAAATTCCACACCAATAACGCCGCCTCCTATAATCACCAGGCTCCGGTAATCCGTTCCCTCCTGATCCAGCAGTTCATTGCTGGTAATCACGCCCGGTAAAGTGATGCCTTCAACAGGCAGTATGGCCGGCTCGGAACCGGCTGCTATCAAAATATTTCCAGCAGTCAGTTCCCCTGCTTCTGATCCCTGAACACGAACCGTATGGCTGCCGGTTACCATTGCTGTTCCGCGAATCACATCTACTTTATTGGCCTCCAGCAAAAATTCGATTCCTGACCGGAGCTTCTGCGTCACATTATTTTTTCTCTCATAAAGCTTTTTTATATCATAGGAATACTTTTCCACCGTAATTCCCAATTCCTCACAGGTTCCCAGTTCTCTGTACAAATGGCTGGAATGCATCAGAGTCTTGGTCGGAATACAGCCGCGGTTTAAACAGGTTCCTCCTACCTGATCCTTTTCCACCAAAGCGGTATGCAGGCCTGACTGAGCTGCCCGTATGGCTGCCACATATCCTCCGGGACCCCCGCCTATCACGACTAAATCATATTGTTTTTGCATATTCTGCCTCCTCACGCTCCATTCCGAAGATTTGTTTACTGACAGCTTTTCCGGTTCTGGTTGCAGCAATCCCTCCCAGAGCGGCTTCCCGAAGTTCTATGGGCAGGCTTTTTCCAACCTTATACATGGCTTCCACCACTTCATCCGCCGGAATTATGCATTCCATTCCTGAAAAAGCCATATCGGCACTGATCACAGCATTGACTGCCTGGCCGTACCCGCAAGGCGGGCGGCTCCGGCAGTATGAGAGCTGGACGGTCTGATCATAACAGGACCGCTTACTTCAAAAATGCTGATATTCATAGGCATTGTCCCCTAAAACGGATAACGAAGCACCGGATTTCTTGCAGCACCCACTTCATCAGGACGTCCGATTGCAGTAGTTTCCGGCTTCTGGTGAATGGCTTCAGGATTCTCCATTGCATCTTTATAGATGGAAATAAATACATCTGCCGCTTCATCCAATGTCTCTTTACTCTCGGTTTCCGTTGGTTCCGCCATCAGGGCCTCGTGTACAATCAGAGGGAAGTATACAGTCGGCGGATGGATTCCATTATCCAGAAGCGCTTTGGCAATATCATTTGCTGTCACATGTTTTTCTTTTGCTTCCTTTTCCATAGATATCACAAACTCATGCATACAAATACCGGTATTAACTACTTGATAACAGGAACTTAACCTTTTCATGAGATAATTGGCATTCAGTACTGCATGCCTGGCGCTTTCCCCAACACCTTCACATCCAAGACTCATGAGATAACTCAATGCTCTTAATACTACCAGGAAGTTTCCGTTAAAGGCTTTCACCTTTCCAATACTCTGGGGATAATCATTATTTTCCGTATAGCTTCCGTCCCGTTCTTCAATATGCGGCCTTGGCAGATAAGGAGCCAGAAATGCCTTACAGCCCACCGCACCTGCCCCCGGACCGCCGCCGCCGTGAGGCGTGGAAAAAGTCTTATGAAGGTTTAGGTGCACACAGTCAAAGCCCATATCGCCCGGGCGGATTACTCCCATAATGGCATTTAAGTTCGCTCCGTCATAATAAACAAGACCGCCGGCATCATGAACGATTTTAGTAATTTCCAGAATATCTTTTTCAAAAATACCCAATGTGTTGGGATTGGTTAACATAAGACCAGCCGTATCCTCGCCTACCGCTGCCCGGAGTTTGTCTAAATCCACGCAGCCATCCGTACCGGAAGAAATATTAACGACTTTCAGCCCGGCCATAACTGCCGTTGCCGGATTGGTTCCATGGGCAGAATCAGGAACAATGATCTTTGTCCGTTTCGTATCTCCTTTTCTTTCATGATAACGTTTTATGAGCATGACTCCGGTCAGTTCCCCATGGGCGCCTGCTGCAGGCTGGAACGTCATGGCATCCATACCTGTAATTTCACAAAGATATTTTTCAGCCAGATATAAGACTTTTAAGCTTCCCTGCACCGTGGCTTCCGGCTGCAGCGGATGTACTTCCGTAAATCCTGGCAGGCTGGCAACCGCTTCATTGATCCGCGGATTATATTTCATTGTACAAGAACCCAGAGGATAGAAACCGTTATTCACTCCATGTGTTCTCCGTTCTAAGGAGGAATAGTGACGGCTGATATCATTTTCCGCCAATTCCGGCAATCTCAGCTCCTGCTCTCTTAAGCAAACAGCTGGAAGATTTACCGCTTCTACATCACAAGGCGGAAGGAAACTGCTTTTTCTTCCTTTTACACTTTTTTCAAACAACAGTTTCATCACTTTCCCACCTCCTTCATTACTTTAATTAACCGGTCCATATCCTGTTTCCGGTTCATTTCAGTGGCGCACCACAGAATTCCTTCCTCTACCGGAAGTCCTCCAAGAATTCCATGGTCTTCCAGATGTTTCATCAACGTCTCCGCCGGTACCGGAGACGTTGTTACGAATTCGTGGAAAAATTCTCCTTTATGAACTCTTTTAAATCCGGCAGCATCCAGTTCAGCCGCCAGATAATGTGCCTTTGCCATACACTGTCTTGCCGTTTCTTTTATTCCTTCCGGTCCCATGGACGCCATATATACAGCAGCCGTCATGGCACAAAGTGCCTGATTGGAGCAGATGTTGGAGGACGCTTTCTCTCTCCGGATATGCTGTTCCCTCGCCTGCAGAGTCAGAACAAATGCCCGTTTTCCTTCTGTGTCCCTGGTTTCTCCCACAATCCGGCCGGGCAGCTTTCTGACCAGTTCTTCCGTGGCCGCCATAAAGCCCAGGTATGGACCTCCGAATCCTAAATGGATACCCAGCGGCTGGCCCTCGCCCACTGCAATATCGGCCCGGCATTCTCCCGGAGTTTTTAAAATTGCAGCAGCAATCGGATTGATTCCCATAATAAATCTGGCACCGTTCTGATGAATGATCTCTCCTGCTTTTACCATATCTTCCAATAGTCCATAATAATTGGGCTGTGCCAGATAAACACCGGAAACCGTTTCATCCATCATGGCCTCCAAAGCAGCTAAGTCGGTTTTACCGTCTCCCACCGGGATCAGCTCCATCTCATGGCCTGCTGCCCAGCAATAGGTGCGGACTGTTTCAATCACATCCGGGTGAACTGCCGCCGACACCAGTGTCTTACTGCGTTTTTTGTCCCGGCACATAGCGGCTGCTTCCGCTGCTGCCGTTGCCCCGTCATACACAGAGGCATTGGATATGCTCATGCCGGTCAGTTCGCAGATCATCGTCTGATATTCAAATATAGACTGGAGGATCCCCTGAGAAATCTCAGCCTGATATGGTGTATAAGCGGTCAGAAACGTTTCTTTGCTGACTACGGTATCAACAATTGCAGGTATGTAATGGCGGTATGCGCCGGCGCCCCTGAATATCACCGGAAACACTTTATTTTCTTCCGACATGCCCGTTAAGATCTGTCTCACTTCCAGTTCAGACTTTCCTTCCGGAATTGCCGGTCCGTCTTTTAAAATCAAATGTGCCGGTACTTTCGCATACAGATCAGCCAGTGAGGAGATGCCGATTTCATGAAGCATTTCCCGAAGCTGGGCATCGGTTGAGGAAAGGTAATTTCCCATCCTTTACTCCTCCTCTCTGCATAATGCTTCATATGCGTCCGCTTCCAGAAGTTCCACGCTTTCACCCACTTCAGAAATCTCAACCATCCAGGCGACGTAAGGATCTTCATTTAACATTTCCGGTCTGTCTGTCACCTCTTCATTAACTGCGAAGACTGTACCGGAAACCGGGGAATTTACATCAGAAACTGCTTTTACACTTTCCACGTCAGCATAGCTTTCCCCGGCCACTACTTCATCTCCATTTTCCGGAAGATTAACAAACACCAGATTCCCCAGAGCCTGCTGGGCAAAGTCAGTAAGACCGGTGCGAACGTTTCCCCCATCCAGATGCTCTACCCATTCGTGGGATCTGGTATATTTCAGACTTTTGGGTATATTCATATAAAACCTCCGTTCTGCCGCTATGATCACGGCCATGAATTTACTTAAATAAAAATTAAGCCTTTTTATAAAACGGCAATGACACAATCTCAGCCGCCACTCTGCGCCCTCTGACATCTGCTTCAACCTGGGTGCCTGTTTCTGCATAATTCTTATCGATCAATGCCATGGCATAAGCACCGCCAAGATAAGGACAGTGGGTACCGGATGTTGATTCACCAATCTTTTGATCTCCTGCGTAGACTGCACAATGCTCACGGATAATTCCCCTGCCTGTAACTTTTAATCCGACCCGTTTAATCTTCGGCTCCCCTTTGGCTGCAATGGCATTTTTTCCGATAAACTCTTCCTTCTGCATTTTCACGCCAAAATCCAGTCCGGTTTCCAGAGGCGTAATTGTATCATCCATTTCGTGTCCATATAACGGCATCGCCGCTTCCAGACGGAGCGTATCTCTTGCCCCCAGTCCGCATGGAATTAACCCGCTTATCTTTCCGGCTTCCAAAAGTTTATTCCAGATATGAGGGGCATCTTCCGGCCGGCAGTAAATTTCATATCCATGTTCCCCTGTATAACCAGTCTGGGATACCAGGCACTCTGCTCCGGCAACGTTCACGCCGTCCTGAAATGTATAATATTTTTCCGGTATCTGTTCTTCCTTCATTACTTTCGTCAGAATCGCTCTGGAACCTGGGCCCTGGACTGCCAGCTGAGCATAAGAATCCGACAGATCCTCAAGTACTGCATCTCCGGTCAGATGCGCCTTCATCCATGCTACATCCTTGTGACGGTTGGAGGCATTTACTACCACGAAATACTTGTCTGCCGCCATCCGATAGACAATCAGATCATCCACGACTCCGCCCTCTTCGTTGCACATAGGACTGTAACGTACCCGTCCGTTCTGCATATTGGTAAAATCGTTGGTAAATAAATGATTGATATTCGCCAGCGCATCCGGTCCGGATATGATGACCTCTCCCATATGGGAAACATCAAATAATCCAGCCTGCTTTCTGACTGCCATATGCTCTGCAATCACACCGGAATACTGTACCGGCAGAAGGTATCCCGCAAACGGAACGATTTTTCCTCCCCCAGCTACATGGCAATCGTACAAAGGTGTTTTTAATTCCACTTGTTCCTCTTCCTTTCCTGTTTTATTCTGCTTTCCTGCAGGTTGTTCTTTGCTGTTACTGGCAAAAGAACCTACAAACGTCTTTTCCGGATTTGCTGCCTGCGATGCAAATCCAGCATCATAACCAGGAAAAACAATCTTTGCGAGCTTTTTCTGGTTAACGCGGCATTCGCCCAGTGAATATGCCAGCATATTCATTTGACTCCTTACTCGCGCAAAAAAACGGAGACGCACCCCTTAAGGTGCGCCTCCGTCCTGTAACCTGAAAGATTCTTTCTCATTAATTCATATGAGAAGTTGCTTCTTCGGCGGGCTGGTAACATCTTTATCATCAGCCACTTTCCAGAGTATTCGTCCAATTTCGGTCCTTTTACCTGAGAGTTTCTCACGCAGTTCCCCTTCGGCGCCGTATCATCCAGATATTATATCCTGCATGGACGGTCTCTCCCGAAATCTTCAATCGATCTATATGTTGTTTACTTTTTTATGTTATTTCTTTTTTACACGAATTGCAATGGTTATTTTTGCCAAAAAATTTTCTTATTTTTTATGGATTTCAAACAAACATTCGAAATTTTCCCAGGTTTTATTATTTTTTATTTGACATTTCAACTTTTTTCATGTATAAAATCAACTTAACAAACGTCTTTATTTTTTCCATGCTTGCAGCCATTCGATAACCGTTAACTTTTTTCTAAGAGGTGATATCCATGAAAAATTTTATTGAAAGAGCGAATGAAATAAAGCAAGAACTGGTAGAAATCCGCAGATACCTCCATGAACACGCAGAGATTGGAGACAATCTTCCGGTCACTACCCAATATGTAATGGAACAGTTAACAAATCTTGGCCTGGAGCCAAAGGAAATCTGCAAATCCGGGATCACCGCCGTTATTAAAGGCGGTAAGCCAGGTAAAACCATCTTGCTGAGGGCAGATATGGATGCGCTGCCAATGCAGGAAAACAACAATCTTCCCTTCCGTTCCCAAACAAACTATGCCCACACCTGCGGTCATGATCTTCATACCGCAATGCTCCTCGGTGCTGCCAGGATGCTGACAGAACATCGGGAAAACTTAATCGGTAATGTAAAATTAATGTTTCAGCCGGCGGAAGAAATTTTCACCGGTTCCGCTGCCATGCTAAAAAGCGGATTAATGGACTCTCCGCAGGTGGATGCAGCCATAGACATGCACGTTATGACAGAACAGGCATGCAACACCATAAGCTGCCGTTCCGGATTCGTGACCGCTTCCTGTGACGGTTTTAAGATCACCGTGAAAGGCAAAGGCTGCCACGGTGCCCAGCCGCAGAACGGTATTGATCCGATCAACGTTGCAGCCCACATATTGATTTCCATGCAGGCGCTGATTGCCAGGGAAACCCCGCCATCCAAGCTGGCTGTTCTCACAATCGGCAACTTATCTGCCGGCACCACCCCCAACATCATCCCGGAAACGGCTGTCATGCAGGGCACTATGCGCTGCTATGACAAAGATTTAAGAGCCCATCTTTTTAAACGTTTCAACGAAATGACAATCTACACTGCCAAGGCTTTCGGCGCAGAAGCAGAGATAGAAATCCTGTCTGATGTTCCGTCTATTTATTCCAATCCGGAAATGATGGAACAGAGTATCGGTTATCTGAAAGAATTAAGTGAATGCTTTGCTTATGATTATGATTATCTGGTTACCGCATCAGACGACTATGCCCGTATTACGGAACTGGTTCCCAGCATTTTCTTTGCCATAGGTGCTGCCCCTGATAATCCGGAACTGGTTTATCCAAACCACAACCCTAATGTCATTTTTAACGAGAATTGTATTCCTGTGGGTGCGGCTATGTTTGCACACTGTGCATACCGCTGGCTGGCTGATCACGCAGAATAACGTTTTTGAAGTTACCCTTGTGCAAATTTATGAAAAAGCTTTTGAAAGGAGTCTAAAAAATGAATGAAATCAGAAAAAGGTCCCTGGAAATATATCCTCAAATAGTTGCTGACCGCAGAGAGCTTCACAAATCTCCTGAACTGGGACTGGATCTTCCGGCAACTGCCGCTTATATTACAAAACGGTTAACAGAAATGGGATACACCCCTAAGCCCTGCGGCCCCGGTGGAGTTACGGCTACCGTTGGAACCGGAGGAAAAACAGTACTTTTGCGGGCTGATGCCGATGCTCTTCCCATGAACGAAGAAAGCGGACTTCCCTTTTCTTCGCAGATTCCCGGAAGAGCCCATACCTGCGGCCATGATCTCCATGCCGCTATGCTCTTGGGAGCTGCCCAAATTTTAAAAGAGCAGGAAAGCACCTTAAAGGGAACGGTTAAATTAATGTTTCAGCCTGGAGAAGAAATTTTTGCAGGAGCCAAATCCATGATTGAACATGGAATTTTAGAATCTCCCAAAGTAGACATTGCCTTTGGTGCACATGTCTTTGCTCTCTTTCCCTTGGGAACAGTAGGTTATTGCCCCGGAGACATGATGGCTTCGGTAAATGGATTCCGTATTACGGTGACTGGTACCGGCTGCCATGGCGCTCAGTCATATGTGGGTGTGGATCCGATTAATATTGCTTTACATATTCATCTGGCTCTTCAGGAGTTAATCTCCCGTGAAATTGATTCAGCGGCCCCCGCGCTGATTACCGTAGGTCAATTACATGCAGGAAGTGCCGCTAATATTATTCCTGAGACAGCATTCATGGAAGGAACCATACGTACATTTTCAAGCTCTGTGCAGGAATTTCTGGTAAAACGGTTAAAAGAGGTTGCAGAGTCTGTTGCGAAAACCTACCGGGGAACCGCCATGGTGGAGATGATTTATGATGTTCCCACCAACTATACGGATAAAACCCTTATGCTGGAAATGCAGGAAGCCGTAAAGCAGCTGCATGATGAACAGATTATACTTTCGGAAATATCACCGCTTCAGGGATCTGAGGATTTTGCATTAATTTCTCAGAAGGTACCATCTGTTTTCTTTGGGCTTGGTGCTGACTTCCCTGGTCAAGATACCGTTAAAGCGCCTCATAATCCTAAAGTTGTCTTCAATGAAGAAGTACTCTCTATCGGTGCCGCTGTTTATGCAAATTGTGCAAAACACTGGCTGGAAAATAATCAATAGCGGGAGGAAGACGATGGAAAATAAAAAAGTTTTTTATGGGTGGATTATTGTGGCGGCATCCGTGGTGATCTTAGCGTTTATGTGGGCGCTTCCCATGAGCTGCTTCAGTCTTTTTATTAAACCTATTTCAGAAGACATGGGCTTTAACCGGACCTCCCTCAGTCTGTGCAGTACCATTGTTTCTGTTACAGCAATGCTGGCATCGCCATTTGTTGGAAAATGGGTGGAAAAATACAGCATTAAGCTGATCATGATTTTGTCAGCAGCGTTAGTCGCTTTAGGATTTACCGGTTATTCATTTTCTGGAAAACTGTCCATGTTTTATATATCAGCCGTCTTAATCGGCTTAGGATTAAATGGTTCTTCCACATTGGCAGTTTCTATTATTTTAAAAAATTGGTTTATTGGCAAGAGGGGTCTGGCAACCAGCATTGCTCTGGCCGGAAGCGGTGTCGGCGGCATGATTTTCAGCCCATTGGTCACATCTCTCATTGGCTCTAACGGTTGGAGGAATACCTATCGCCTGCTGGCAATTCTTATTATTGCAATTGTATTGCCGACGATCCTGCTGATTATACTGAAAAGACCGGCTGATAAAGGCTTAGAGCCTTATGGAACGGATCAATCAGGTGCAAAATCCATGGGAAATAATAAAAAGTCAGAACTTACTATGAACCTTGCTGAGTTAAAAACAAAACCAATACTCTGGATCTATGTATTCAGCACTATGATTATGGGATTTTCCGTAGGAGGAGTCCTCATGCAGGCACCTTCTTTCCTGGTTGATATCGGTTATACCTCTTCCACGGCAGGAACGGTAGTTTCCGCTTACCTTGGCATCGCTGTAGCAGGAAAAATCATCCTTGGACATATTTACGACAGCAAAGGTTCGCGCGCAGGCATTTTATTCGGAACAGGTTGTTTTGTTATATCTGCCATTTCTCTCACGATGGCAAAATCCTACCCCATGCTGGTACTGTTTACCATCTTCTATGGTTTCGGAACCTGCGTTGGAACGGTGACTCCATCCGTACTGACCAGTAAGGTATTTGGTTCTAAATTTTATGGAGAAATCATTGGATTCACGAATCTGTTCGGACAACTTGGCCTTGCCATTGGCACACCATTATTAGCCTCCATCTATGATTTCACGGGAAGCTACAATTATGCCTGGATTCTTTGTATTACTTTTGGCATTATCTCTATCCTTGGTATGCTCTATACAGTTTCTCAATCAGAGAAAATGTTGTTGGATACGGCTCACTGATTATTTCATGGAAATGTAAAGCCATTAAGCTATCAGTAAAATTATCAGAGGAACCTTTTATAATTTCAAATCAGGGTAAGAAATATGAAATGCTATAGCAGATGACAAGTCCTGATTTTCTGAACGGAAATAACCCTATAAAAGAACAGGAGTGCCGCACGCTTGCATGAAGTCATGATGACTTCATGTTAGTGGCGGTGCTCCTGTTCTTTTTTCAACTATTGATAATCCTCTCCCCATTCCTATCCGGCATCTGCGGTGAGCCTTTAGGCGGTTCCAGCCTATTTTAAACGATAAATTTTATATATGTCCTGTCATCAATAGCGGTTTTTCCGTTTGTAAAGCCTGACCCAGCTTTATAATTTTCAATGCACAACGGATCATGTTCCTTAAGCTCCTTTAAATACAACTCGCTTTCATACAATGATGGTTCTAATCTGGGGTATCCGTCAGATGCTAATATGACCGTATCCCCCTCTTCCACATCACGGATAATTAACTTTGAGAAATCATCACAAAAACCATCCAATACATTAAATCCATACTTGCCGCCTTTATCACAGTTGGAAAAGTACAGCTGATTTTTTATGACAGGAAAGATAATTTCATGTGATGGGTCCGAAATACATAGTTCTTCTACTGATTTTCCGCTGATAAGCTCTGATTGAAGATATACTGATCTCACTTCCGCAAGCAATAGATCAATCTCCATTTCTTCTTGAAACACTTGCCCGTTAATGCTGAATTGGCAATCTCCAAAGCACCAAATCTGTTGATATCTGCGGCTGTAAATCACAATGGTAGACCGTATTCTCTCCGCTGTATTTTTAAGGAAAAAATCATCGTTGCCATTGTATTGCTTATGAAGCTGGGAATTTAAATATTCCAAAACCTGAACCGCACTTTCACTTCCGTTTAACTGTTCCATAGCATTCAACAGAGTTTCCTTCGCATGATATCCGCTGGTCTTATTGTTCCATAAAATATCCCCTTTGGCAGTGACTCCATCCATTACAGCAATAAATTTATCATTGATAAATAACCCATCCTCACACAAAGCATCATCACCATACTTTGACGCTATGAATTGTTCAATAATTTGCATTCTCATTATGTATGCAGTATACAGACATACGTTCCTTTCTAAATTTTACTACTAAAGCTGAAGTAATCCTTATAATTGACAGCCCAGCAAAAGAAAAAAGTATCCGTCCATGGAATGAAAATCCTAAGGATAGATACTTTGACAACGGAAACTATCAGTTTTAATTATCAAGATAGTAAATAACTACGTAATTAAATTATTTTAAACTCATCTTCCTGGTTTAAAACAGTTCTAATATCTTTTTGCATTTGGCTTATTTTAATACGTTTCAGCGAATTCATAAACTCCAATAAGTAGTCTATTTTATTTTTCATTCCCTGAATTTCCATTTCTACATTTCCGCTCTCAAGGTTCTTTATCCATCCAGTTAATTTTAATCTTAATGCCAGCTGCTCTATTTCCAGGCGAAAACCAACACGTTGTACTCTTCCCGAAAAAATAATATGATACCGCATGGTCTTATCCGGTTCAAATTCTGGAATATTAATTTTTCTCACCTGTTCAATGACATAATTATTCCTGATTTGTTTCAACATCTTTTTTATCTTCATCTTTACCTCAAAATAAATTCATATTTTATCAGTATTAAAGTTAAACGGCAATCTGAAATAACAGCTGTTTTTGAAAAGGAATCATAGAGCATCTGCTCCCGGCTGGCCACCATTAAGTCCAGCCGGTGCATCATGCAGGGCGAAGGCCCCTAAGTCTTTACCTGTATCCGTCAGGATTCCCGGACTGCCACCTCCAGGAGTCTTCACACATCTCGTCAATTCCGCGTTTTGCTTCCCAGCCAAGCTCCTTTTTAGCCAGAGCTGCATCTGCGTAGCACTCTGCAATATCGCCTGGGCGGCGAGGCTTAATGGAATATGGGATATTTTTTCCGCATGCCTTAGAAAACGCTTCGATCATCTGAAGCACGCTAAAGCCCTGCCCGGTTCCCAGATTATAGATACGTACCAATGGCTCTGAGGAGGCCATCTTTTCAAGGGCTTTTACATGCCCAAGGGCCAGATCTACCACATGGATATAATCCCTGACTCCGGTTCCATCAGGCGTGTCATAGTCATTACCAAATACTCCTACTTCCTTCAGCTTGCCGACTGCAACCTGGGTAATGTAGGGTGTTAAGTTATTGGGGATTCCTGCAGGATCTTCTCCGATTAAACCACTCTTATGAGCACCAACAGGATTGAAATAGCGGAGAATGATCACACTCCATTCCGGATCAGCGGTATGAAGGTCTGTGAGGATCTGCTCCAGCATGCCTTTTGTCTGCCCGTAAGGATTGGTAATAGCTCCTTTTGGGCATTCTTCCGTGATCGGTACAAATGCCGGATCTCCATATACGGTTGCTGAGGAACTGAATATGATGTTCTTTACCTTATGCTCCCTCATAACATCACACAGAATCAGAGTCCCGGTGATGTTATTGTGGTAATATTCCAAAGGTTTGGCAACGGACTCTCCCACAGCCTTTAATCCGGCAAAATGGATGACAGCATCGATTTTCTCATTATCAAATATCTTATCTAATGCAGCCCGGTCCAAAAGGTCTGCTTCATAGAAGGTCACCGTTTTCCCGGTAATGGCTTCTACACGCTCCAGGGACACCCTGGAGGAGTTACAAAGGTTATCCACTACAACAACTTCATGACCTTGTTCCAAAAGCTCAATGCATGTATGGCTGCCGATATATCCGGCGCCTCCGGTTACCAATATTCTCATATTCTCTCCTCTTTCTTTTTCATATTTTGTTTACGAATGACTCAAGTGAATTATTTTTCACTCTTGCGGACAACTTCTTCCATTTCATTCCACTTCTTTTCCATGTCGGCTACAAGAGCAAACTGGGTTCTGGTACGGTCCAGATTGTGATTTTCTCTGCTTGTATGGAAATAAGTATCTCCCTGCAGGAAATCTGTAAGGAAGCGGACGCCGCACTCAAAGGTCATCAGCTTTGCTCCCATAGGAAGCATCTCCTTTTCCTCTGCCGTCAGACTTCCTTTGCAGCCCTCTAAATATCCCCTGGTATAAGTCTCAAACAGAGGCAGGGACAAGGATACCTTGCTCACATCAGGCTCATCCTCTTCTGCCGTATTGGCCCCAAATCGGATGGAATCGCCAAAATCAAAGATGGACAGGCCTGGCATAATCGTATCCAGGTCAATCACGCACAGGGCTTCCCCGGTTTCATCATCGATCATGATGTTATTAAGCTTGGTATCATTGTGGGTAACACAGAGGGGGAGCCTGCCTTCCTTTAACATATCCATGGCAATGGCTGCCTCTTTCTCCCGGTCAAGGGCGAATTTTATTTCAGCCTCTACCAGATGGGCACGGCCGCAGATATCTGCTTTCACAGCTGCCTTAAAGGTTTCCATACGAATCGGGGTGTTGTGGAAATTGGGGATGGTTTCCGCCAGTTCATCTGCCGGGTATTCTGCCAGCAGGCGTTTAAACCGCCCGAACGCCTTACCGCTCCGGTAGAAATCCTCCGGCTGCCTTACCTTATCATAGGTGGTGGCCCCTCCAATAAAGAGATAGCCTCTCCAATAATTTCCGTCACTGTCCTGACAGTAATCCTTACCATCTTTTGCTTTCACAATATTAAGCGTCTCCCTGGCCGGATCTCCGCCCTGGGCCTGGATCCGTTCCCGCAAAAAGGAAGTGACGCCTGCAATGTTTCTCATGAGAGAAACCGGATCTTTAAAGACTTCATGGTTGATTCTCTGGATGATGTAGTGTTTTTCCCCTTCTTCTGTCTTGCAGATCAGACGAAATGTATCATTAATATGACCGCTTCCATAACGGTTCCATGAAACCGGCTCTCCTTCAAAAGTCAGAAGCCCGATGGCCTCTCTGATTTTTCCGCACTGTGCGTCTCCCATTACTTTTCCTCCCATAACTCTTCCGGATACAGGCCGGCTTCTTTCAGTTCTTTGATGGCACTTACCACCGTTTCTTTGTCTTCTTTATAAGTGACTCCGTACCAGCGGTCCACGCTCTTAAGTACTGAAACCTCTGCCTTGCCTTCCTTTAACAGCTCATCAACCACAAAGGGAAGGAAGTATTCACACTTCAACGGATTTACAGGAAGCTCTCTGTCTAAAAATGCGGCAAACCGTTCCTTAAGCTCCTTTAATATGCTGCTTGTGAATCCCCACATGTTCATAGACACGATGGTGTCCTCTCCAAGTTCTGTCCAGGTTTTCCCGTCATCTTCTGTAAATTCCGCCATGTCGCCATGCTTTTCGATCCTGGTCCGCTCATGAATGTCAACGAGCATTCCTGCTTCATCGGTGCTGCATACACCTCTTGCCACATGACCGTTTTCCGTCAGGGTATTGTAAAGCTGATAGCCGACCATGGTGTACTGGTATTTCTCCCCGTCAGAAACCTTGTTAAGCTGGTTATAAATGGAAACAAAAGCACGTCTTCCGTAGTAATCATCTGCATTAATAACCGCAAAAGGTCCGTCTACCACGTCCTTGCAGCATAAAATTGCATGTCCTGTTCCCCAGGGCTTTACTCTTCCCTCCGGTATCTCATAACCTTCCGGAAACTTATCAAGCTCCTGATATACGTATTCTACCTGCACATGAGCCGCCATGCGGTTCCCGATGTTTTCTTTAAATTCCTGTTCAATGTCTTTTTTAATGATAAAGACAACCTTTTCAAATCCAGCCCAAACCGCATCATAGATAGAAAAATCAATGATCTTGTTTCCATGGGCATCTACAGGATCAATCTGCTTTAAGCCACCGTAGCGGCTTCCCATACCTGCTGCCATAATTACCAGAACCGGTTTCTTGTTCATCGATGTTACCTCCTAAATTCTATTAACCTCAGTATAATGAATGCAGGCCAAAAGATATTTGCACTATTTATTATTTAATTTGCATTATCGTTCTCTTCTCACCATTTTACCATGGAATGTGGTATACTGTCTATAACACATTCACATCTGTACGGAAGGAGGTTTCCATGGCATATAAAAGCACCCAGCTGCGTTCCTCAGCGATTGTAAAAAAGGTTATAACCATTCATTATTTTGAATACATGAGCGATTTCTCCTTTCCAGGGGAAAGCCATGACTTCTGGGAGTTCGTGTGCGTTGACAAGGGGGTCATCGATGTAATGGCCGGAGAAAAGCGGATTCCTTTAAAACGGGGAAACATCATCTTCCACAAGCCCGGGGAGTTTCACAATATCCTGACCAACGGAACCGTTGCACCCAATCTGGTGGTGGTAAGCTTTGAATGCAACTCTCCCTTCATGAAATCCTTTGAGGGAGAAGTCCTGTCCGTACAGGAGACGGAGATGGCTCTGCTGGCGCAAATCATCATTGAGGCGAGAAATGCCTTTTCAGGAAGGCTTGACGACCCCTACCAGGAGGAACTGTTACGAAGGCAGCCTTCCCTGTCCTTTGGAGCAGAGCAGCTGATCGGAAATTATTTGGAAGAGCTGATCATCCATCTTTACCGCAGATACTTTTCAAATCCGGAACAGATTTCTACGGGACGGGTCACTGCAAGTCCCATGCACGGAGATGCACATAACCGCATCATCCGATATATGGAGGAGCATATCGGGGAACACCTTACCATTGAAACCATCTGCCGGGATAATCTAACCGGACGGTCGCAGCTGCAGAAGATTTTCCATAAAGCATATGGCTGCGGGGTCATCGATTTCTTTACCGGCATGAAAATCGACGCAGCCAAGCAGTTAATCCGCAGCAACCAATTGAACTTTACTGAAATTGCTGACCGTTTGGGTTATACCTCTGTCCACTATTTTTCCAGACAGTTCAAAAAGCTGACCGGGATGACGCCGTCGGAATATGCCACCTCCATACGGTCTCTTTCGGAAAAGGGTATGGAAAAACAATAGTCATGGAAATCAAACGATAGGAAAAGGC
>DEYX01000139.1 GCA_002365025.1 Hungatella sp. UBA3147
GCACAGAATCAAGGAATTTTCCAGCCAGGTATTTAGCCATTCCAAGATTCATGTCCAGGTAATTGCCGCAGTCTCTTACGGCAGCTCCTGGTACCTCACCTTCAAAATCCCGTATGAACTCATACATTTCCGTGATCAATGGCACAATGTCCCTGGACTTGTAATCACCGGACAGCAGAAGGTAAAAGCCGGTGCGGCAGCCCATAGGGCCAAAGTAAAGGATCCGGGAAGTAAAGAATTCATGGTTGCGCAGGAAGGTGGCTCCCAGATGTTCAATGGTGTGGATTTCTGCTGTATTCATAACAGGCTCAAAATTAGGACGGGTCATGCGGATATCAAAGGTGGTAATGACAGAGTCCCCGGCCTGATCCCTGCGGGAGACATAGATGCCTGGAAGAAGTTTTAAATGGTCGATGGTAAAGCTTGTTATTTTTTCCATGGTTATCATGTCCTTTCTTAACATGGTTGCTTACGATTTGCGGGTTGCTTATCCCATGATGAAATTATAATAAAAAAAACGTTCCCCTGCAATAGGAAACAAATATAAACAGCCCGGCTTCAAGACTGAATTTGCCGATTGAAAATGTAATGTTATATATTGACAGAAAATCCCCATGTTGATAAAATGATAATATGGTAATACCTTATGAAAGCGAGAGAGAATATGGAACTTCACCCAATGATTAAACCCAATTTAAGCAGCTCAGTTAAGAACTATCTTTATAAGTATATTCGAAGTTTGGATTTAGGGGGAAATACGAAGCTGCCGCCGGAGAATGAACTGTCTTCAAATCTTGGAGTCAGCAGGGTAACAGTGCGCCGGGCATTGGATGAACTGGAGAAGGAGGGGATAGTCCTAAGAATTCATGGAAGAGGAACATTTGTCAATCCGGAAGCCTTAAATATTCAAGTGAATCTTATGCCGGGAGAAGAGTTTTCAAGACTGATAGAATCCTGTGGTTATAAAGCAACCGTTGAAGTTGCGGATGTCAGGAAATTGAAAGCTGAAGATAAGGTTGCACGGATTTTACAACTGGAAGATGGGGAAGAAATCTATGAAGTTGAAAAGATTTTTTTAGCAAATGGACATCCGGCCATTATCAGCATCGACCGTTTTGCATGCAGCTTGGCAGGAGATGACTTGCAACGAGAGGCAGTCGAAGGGAAATCCACCTTTGATATCTTAAGAAAGTCTGGGGGATGCTTTATTGTTAGAGATAAGATCCGGATAGAAACCATGAACCGCATGGAGATGGAGCAGGAAACCGTTTGCGGGCGGAAGATGGAGTGTGACAGTGTTCTGGTTTTTCATGGGATAAATTACAATCAAGATAATAGAACGGTTATTTATGATACTGAGTTTTATGATACGAAATACATAAAATTCAGCCTTCTAAGAGTAAAGAATGTATATGAGGATGAGATTTAGTGAAAGAATAAAGTGCTGTGAAGGTACTTTATTTTTTAAAGAATAATAAGGTAATACCATATTATCATACTAACATATAAGGAGAAGACAATATTATGAGGGATAAGCTGAATCGTTTTTTTCATCTTTCAGAGAGAGGGACGAATATTAAAACAGAGTTATTGGCGGGAACCACAACATTTTTAACCTGTGTCTACATTGTGGCAGTAAATCCGGGAATCTTGTCGGCAGCAGGGATGGATACGAAAGCAGTTTTCTGGGCAACTGCTGTTGCATCGGCCATTGCCTGCATCTGGATTGGACTCTGGGCGAATCTGCCGTTTGCTCTTGCACCTGCCATGGGACTGAATGCCTATTTTACATATTATGTATGTAACACGCTTGGGCTTCCATGGCAGAACGCCTTGGCATGCGTAGCTATATCCGGAATTTCGTTTATGCTTTTAAGTATATTTAAGGTACAGCAGAAAATCGTGGATGCCATGCCGGAATGCATCAAGCATTCCGTGGGTTCGGGGATTGGTTTTTTCATCGCATTTACTGGGCTCATGCAAGCGGGAATCGTTACATCTTCTCCGGATACACTGCTGACGCTGGGGGATTTGGCCAATCCAGGAGCCCTGCTTGCACTCTTTGGGGTTTTCCTTACGGCGATCCTGGTGATCAAGAAGGTCAGAGGCGCAATCCTGATTGGGATCCTGGTTGTGACTGCGCTTGGCATTCTGGTAAAAGATCCAATAACAGGAATTGCGTATACGGTCATTCCGGACCGCATCATTTCCTTTGATAATCCAGTGACTGCCATGGCACCTACATTTGGTAAACTGACGTTAAAGGGGCTGTTTTCAGGAACACCGGAAATGGTGCTGGGAGTGATTTTTGCTATTGTCAGTTTCCTCTTTGTGGATCTGTTTGACAGTATCGGTGTTCTTTTGGGTGTTTCATCGAAGGCTGGCCTGATGGATGAGAAGGGGAATATTCCGTGCGCTGGTAAGGCATTGTTTGTAAGTGCCGGCGGAGCGGCCGTTGGGGCATTGCTTGGAACGAATACGGTGACGATTTATGGCGCAGAAAGTGCAACCGGAATTAACGAAGGCGGACGAACCGGTCTTACCGCCTGTGTGACTGGAGTGCTGTTTTTGTTCACATTGTTTTTATCACCGTTGTTTCTTATGATTCCATCGATCGCTACGGCGCCAGCTCTTGTTATGGTAGGGATATTTATGATAGAGCCATTAAGGAAGCTGCCGCTTGATGACGTGTCCATCGCGCTTCCGGTATTTCTTACAGTGGCTTTTATGCCATTTACCTATAATATTGCCTATGGAATCCTGTTTGGACTAATTGGATATACCATTGGTCAGGTTGCTGCCGGCAAGGCAAAGGAAATGACAAAGACGGTGTGGGTGTTAACGGTTATCTTTATTGTGTATCTGCTGCTGGAGATTATTTTATAGGAGGGGAATAAATATGAGAACATTTGAGGAAATAAAGAATACGATCGAGACAGGTCTGGGGATGCATCCCTGCGATTTGAAACTGGAACATGTAAAGCTGGTAAATGTATTTTCGGGCGAAGTGTATCCCACGAATATATATATTAAAAACAAAAGAATTGTATCCATTGACCCTGATGCAGTTCTGAAAGCGGAACGCGTGCTGGATTGTAAAGGACAATATGCTTTGCCGGGGCTGATAGATTCCCATATGCACTTTGAGTCCACCATGCTTTCCCCGGAAGCGCTGGCTTCCGTAGTAGTTCCCCAGGGAACGACCACATTGTGTGCAGATTTAATGGAAATTGCAAATGTGGCAGGAGAGCAGGGGCTAAGGGCAATGCTTCAGTCTATGAACCGCCTTCCATACCGAATGCTGATTGAAGTTTCTTCCCGGGTTCCAACTGCACCAGGGCTTGAGACGACAGGAGCAGTTCTGGGAGCAAAGGAAGTTGCAGACATCATGGATTGGGAAGAAAGCGTCAGCCTGGGAGAACTGGATCCATCTAAGATTCTCTTTGTAAAAGATGAGTACCTCCATAAGATAGCGGATACCCTTTCGAGGAGAAAGCTGGTAAACGGGCATGCCATAGGACGCCTGGGGCAGGAACTGAATGTATATGCTTCTTCGGGTATATCTGACGACCATGAATGCGTAAATACCAATGAAATGCTGGAACGCCTGAAGGTGGGAATGAAGGTGTTTATCCGGGAAGGAAGCAGCGAGCGGAATGTAGATGAACTGGTTAAGGGGATTGTTGACAACCGGCTGGATACTTCAAATATCATGTTCTGCACCGATGATAAACATGCGAGGGAGATACAGGTGGAAGGGCATATCAACTATAATGTGTCAAGAGCTGTGGAACTGGGACTGGATCCGATGGAAGCGATTCAGATGGCAACGGTGAATGCGGCAAAGCATTTCCGTATGGAAGATGAAATCGGAAGCATTACTCCCGGCCGTTTGGCAGATCTTCTCCTTGTGGAAGACTGGCGTATTGTAAAGCCTACCATGGTAATATTTGAGGGGAAGGTTGTTGCAGCAGATGGTGAACTTCTGGAAGAATGCAGGGTGAGTGATTACCCTGAGTGGATTAAAAAAACGGTAATCCTGAAAAATGAGATCACTTCTGATTCCTTCCGGGCAGTATCAAAGATAACGGATGGAACGTCGAATATTCATGTAATTGATATGATTCCAAGGCAGATCATTAACCATCATATCATAAAAGAAATGAAGGTAAAGAATGGTTCTGTTTTATCGGATGCAGAACAGGATATACTCAAACTTGCAGTTGTAGAACGGTATGGAAAAAATGGCAATGTTGGAGTTGGATTTGTCCGTGGCTTCCAGCTGAAGAAAGGGGCGCTGGCTTATTCCATGTCCCATGACCACCATAATATCGTGGTAGTAGGGACAAATGATGAGGATATGGCGGTGGCAGTGAATGAAGTTGCCAGGCTGAATGGAGGGCTTGCAGTAGCCTGTAATGGCGGGATCTTAAACAGCATGGAGCTGCCGATTGGAGGCCTTATGAGTGAAAAAACAGCGGAAGAAGTGATGGCACAGCTGGATATTCTGAATGCGGATGCAAAAAAAATGGGCTGTGAGATGGATGCCCCGTTTATGTCCTTAAGTTTTATATCCCTTCCGACGGTTCCGGATCTGGGGCTGACTGATAAGGGGCTGGTGGATGTGCTTGAACATAAACTGATTGAACTGGAGTTAGAATAGAGATGAGTTAGTAATACCTTAAGGCCTCTGCATATTTTTGCAGGGGCTTTACTTAGGCAGACAGAATGATATCCTGTGTGTTCCCTTGAAAATCATTCCAGCACAATGAAATCCAGCACGGTTATCCTATGAGGATTTACCGGAACCAGAACACATTCATGGGTTTGCCGCGGAAAAATCAGTAAAGCTGTTGACAATAATCACTTATAATAATATAATGAAAAAAGTTAGTGATAACTAACTAAATATATTTATTAAATGAGGAGATGAAATGAAAAAAATCAACGTATTAAAATTAACTACCATTATGGCGGCGGCCGCTTTAATGATGACAGCCTGCTCTAGTCCAAGCACTTCTAAAACTACTGAAACCATTGAGACCACTGAAGCGTCTCAAGCCACTGAAACCACTGCAGCTGCTAAGAGCGAAGAAGCTTTAACGGTTGAAATCAAAGATATTCATGGCATGGTTACAGTTCCTGTAAATCCTCAAAAGGTAATTTCTTTGGATAATAGAACTTATGAAACATTATCAGACTGGGGAATTAAATTAGTCGCTGCTCCAAAGGGTGTAATGCCGGCGGATTCCCCATATGTAGCCGATGAATCTGTTCAGGATATCGGAAATCACCGCGAACCGAATCTTGAGATTATAGCAGCTGCAGACCCTGACCTCGTAATAGTCGGTCAAAGATTTGCGTCCTATTATGAAGAAATAAAAAAATTAGTGCCAAATGCAGCTGTTATTGATTTAAATTTTGATGTTTCTGAGGATGCGGATACACCAGGAGAAAACTTAGTAAACGGACTTAAGGATTCCACCGCAGCACTTGGAAAAATTTTTGATAAAAACAAAGAAGCTGAACAATTGACAGCTGACTTTGATCAGGCGATCGAAGCTGCTAAATCTGCATATAACGGAACGGATACCATTATGAGTGTTGTGGTCTCCGGTGGTAATATCGGCTTTTCAGCTCCTCATTCCGGCCGTGTTTGGGGGCCGATGTATGAAGTGTTCGGATGGGTTCCGGCGTTAGATATTGACAATACGACTTCCGATCATCAAGGGGATGATATTTCTGTAGAAGCGATAGCACAAAGTAATCCGGATTGGATTTTCGTATTAGACCGTGATGCTGCAGTTTCTTCTACAACTGATGCGGTTCCTGCTCAGGACGTTATCGATCAATCACCTGCTCTTCAAAACGTAACCGCTGTTTCTGAAGGACATATCGTTTATGCACCAGCTGATACTTACACAAACGAATCCATACAAACATATCTTGAGTTATTTGGAGACCTTGCAAAGGCTTTGGCTGAATAGTATATAGGAGTATAGCAAAGAGTTGAAAAATACAGCGAAAAAAATGATTGGGGCTGGGAATTCTCAGCCCCAACGTTATTATAACAATAAGAAATGGACAAAACCTTTTATATTAGCGATTATCATTGTTTTTATTTTAGGTATTATATCACTGTTTACCGGAGTTTATGATATACAGGGTCAAGTGGATGGAAGGGATATGTTTTTCATAACGCGGGTACCTAGAACAGCAGCACTCATGCTTACCGGAGCTGCAATGTCAATGTCAGGACTGGTCATGCAGCTTATTACACAAAATCGTTTGGTTGAACCTACAACAACAGGGACGATTGAATGGTCGGGTTTGGGACTTCTCATTGTCTATTTAATATTTCCGGCACCAACTTTAGTTTTAAGAATGACCGGGGCAATCATGTTTTCTTTTATAGGGACTATGATTTTCTTTCTGTTTTTAAGAAGAGTGAAACTCCGTTCGTCTTTGATTGTCCCGATTATTGGGATGATGCTTGGAGCAGTTATTTCTGCATTTTCTACTTTTATAGGACTTACCTTCCAAATGACGCAAAATATTGAAAGCTGGTTTGTAGGCTCATTTGCAGCCGTTCAAATCGGAAGATACGAATATTTATGGCTGATTATTATAGTTACTGGCCTTATTTTTATTTATGCGGATAAGCTGACGTTAGCCGGTCTGGGGGAAGATGTCGCTACAAGTCTTGGAGTAAATTATAATAAGATAATTATTTTGGGGACCGGCCTCATTTCTTTTGCAGTTGGGATTGTTACGGCTGTTATTGGAAATTTACCTTTCTTAGGTTTAATTGTACCCAATATTGTTTCCATGTACAGAGGAGATAATCTTAGGGGTAATCTGCCTTGGGTATGTGTGCTGGGAATGGGTGTAATAACTCTTTGTGACATTATTTCCCGAACTATTATAATGCCCTTTGAAGTTCCTGTCTCTTTGATTCTTGGAACAGTGGGGTCAATTGTATTTATTGTTATCTTATTAAGGCAAAGGAGGCTAAGATGAACGGAATAGAATACAATACCGGCCTTCATCATGAACACAGATCAGCGAGAGCTTTTCGTTCTAAGAAAGAAGAAAAGAAATATTGGATTTTGTTGATAACCTTAATTGGTTTGGGCGTTTTTGCTTCCTATGGACTTTTGGTTTATAATAATCCGGTTCCAATTGATTCTCCTTCTTTTCTCCCGGTAGTCAGAAGAAGGATGTTCGCTCTTACGGCGATGATTATTTCAGCCGTTTGCCAGAGCTTATCGACAGTCACTTTCCAATCAATTACGAGCAACAGGATTATAACCCCTTCCCTTTTAGGCTTTGAAGCACTTTACTCAACCATTCACACCAGTACCATATTTTTCTTTGGTGCCAGTGCCTTTATTAATTTTAGTGGGATTGGATCCTTTGTATTTCAAGTTGTTGTTATGGTCTTGATGTGCCTGATCCTTTATGGCTGGCTGCTTTCCGGAAAGTATGGAAATTTACAGCTCATGCTTTTAGTTGGCGTTATTATGGGAACTGGGCTGAAGTCTTTATCATCGTTTATGAGAAGACTTCTTGCACCGTCAGAGTTTGATATTTTACAGGCAAGATTGTTTGGCTCTGTCAACAATGCGGACTCGAAATATTTTCCTCTTGCAATTCCGGTTGTAATAATTGCTGCAATACTTCTTCTTGCTTATTCTAAGAAGTTAAATGTTGTGTCACTTGGAAAGGATTGCTCTACTTCATTGGGCGTCAAACATCAAAATCATGTGATTTATGCTCTGGTTTTAGTATCTGTTTTGATGTCAATTTCTACGGCTTTGGTTGGGCCGCTTACTTTTTATGGATTTTTAGTTGCAACTTTAAGTTATCAAGCGGCGCCAACATATGATCACAGATATATTTTTCCAATGGCTCTTGCGATTGGATTTTTGATAATAACAGGTGCTTACTTTTTTATGTACCATATATTCAGGGCTCAAGGAGTAGTTTCAGTTATTATTGAGATGTTTGGCGGAATAGCATTTTTAATCGTAATTTTAAGGAAAGGTACTTTATGATAATAATAGATAATGCCAGAAAGTCGTATGATGAGGTAGAAATAGGACCTTTGGATATTAAAATACCAAAAGCAGGTCTCACTTCTTTAATTGGACCCAATGGTGCTGGAAAATCTACAACGCTTTTGATGATTGGAAGACTTTTGGATATGGAAGAAGGCCATATTAAGGTGGCGGATATGGATGTTACTGAATCGAAATCAGAGGACTTAGCAAAAGTTTTGACCATTTTGCGGCAGGAAAATCATTTTGTAACGAGGCTTACTGTCAGACAGCTGGCTGGATTTGGCCGTTTTCCTTATTCAAAAGGAAGATTAACGAAAGAGGATGAAGCCATTATTTCTAAATATATTGACTTTTTAGAGTTAACTGACCTGGAAAACAGATATTTAGATGAGCTTTCCGGCGGCCAAAGACAAAGGGCATATGTGGCAATGGTTTTGTGCCAGGAGACGGAATATGTACTTCTTGACGAACCTTTAAACAATCTGGACGTTGCCCGTTCTGTTCAGATGATGGAGCATTTAAAGCATGCGGCCAATGAATTTGGAAGAACCATTGTGGCTGTTATGCATGATATTAATTTTGCGGCCAAATATTCTGATCGGATCTGCGCGATGAAAAACGGTCGAATTGCTGCTTTTGGCACGGTAGATCAGATTATGGATTCAAACGTTTTGACCAATATTTTTGAAACGAAAATAGAAATTATCGATGGGCCGTATGGGCCTATAGCAATTTATTGAGTTAGTGTCTGCTATCCGGTCTATGTCAATAGCAAGCTAAAATCATTCATGAAATTCACTACCTGTCTCATACCATAGTATAGGTTATCAGAAATCGTTTTTTAGATTTCAGATAAAAGGCAGCGTTCTTTGCTGCCGTCTATCCGATTATGAAAACATCTTTTTGTTTTCATAATATAGGTTAACAGAAATCGTTTTTCAGATTTCAGATAAAAGGGCTGCCTTTCAGCCCGTCTATCTGATGATCGGAAGCAGTCCGATCATATGAGAAACAGGAAGGAGCGTCAGAATGGAAGAATGGTTTCGTTTATCAGAGGATGAGGCCCTTGCTAAGCTCGGCGCAGGCAGGAACGGCCTGGAATCCAGGGAGGTCCTGAGGCGCAGGCAGACATATGGTCCAAATACACTAAAGAAGGCGGAACGCAAAAGCGCTTTCCAGGTGTTTTTGGACCAGTTTAAAGACCTTTTGGTCATCATCCTGATTATAGCAGCAGTGATTTCTATGATATCCGGTGACGTGGAGAGCACAGGAGTGATTTTTGCAGTACTTCTGCTGAATGCGATTCTGGGGACCGTGGAGCACCAGAAGGCAGAGAAGTCCTTAGACAGTCTTATGGCCCTGTCGTCACCGGTGGCAAAGGTGATAAGAGAGGGGAAAAAGCAGGAAATCTTTTCGGGGGAGATTGTTCCTGGAGACATACTGCTTCTGGAAGCAGGGGACATGGTAGCGGCAGACGGCCGGATCCTGGAAAATTACTCCCTTTTGGTCAATGAAAGCTCCCTGACCGGAGAATCCATTAATGTGGAGAAACGGACGGGGAGGATCCGGGAAAAAAAGGTACCTTTGGCCGAGCAGACAAATATGGTGTTTTCCGGTTCCCTGGTGGCAGCAGGCAGGGCAAAGGCACTGATCACAGGCACCGGAATGGATACGGAAATCGGCAGGATCGCTTCCCTTATGAATGACACCGGGGAAAAAAAGACACCTCTTCAGGTAAGCTTAGACCAGTTCGGAAGCAGGCTGGCGGCAGCTATCCTGTTTATTTGTGCGGTGGTTTTCGGCCTTAGCATCTACCGGAGGATGCCGGTTTTAGATTCCCTGATGTTTGCCGTGGCACTGGCGGTTGCAGCAATACCGGAAGCGTTAAGTTCCATTGTTACCATCGTTCAGGCAATGGGCACACAGAAAATGGCAGGAGAGAATGCCATCATAAAAGATTTAAAGGCAGTGGAAAGCCTAGGCTGTGTTTCAGTCATCTGTTCCGATAAGACTGGAACATTGACACAAAACCGCATGACCGTACAGCAAATCTACGTAAACAGCCGTCTTTATCCTCCGGAGCTCTTAAACAAAGAGGTCCCTGTACATAAATATCTGTTGTATGATGCTGTTTTAAATAATGATTCCGCTTACATAGAAGGAAAGCTGTTAGGGGACCCGACGGAAGCTGCACTGGTGCAGATGGCCGAAAGGGTGGGAATAAACGAGGAAGCCATGAAATCCTATTACCCCAGAGCAGGGGAGATTCCCTTTGATTCCAAGAGAAAGCTTATGAGCACCATGCACAGGATCGAAGGAAAAAGGGTCCTGTTCACAAAGGGAGCGGTGGATGTGCTGCTACCCAGGATCAGCCATATTTGGACAGGGGAAGGGATCCGCCACATGAGGGAGGGGGACCGGCAGAACTTAATGGAGCAGAACATGGAGTTTTCCAAACAGGGACTCAGGGTTTTGACTTTTGCCTGCCGGGAAATGAATGAGGATGAAAAGCTGACGGAAAAATCAGAAGCCGGCTATACCTTTCTTGGAATGGTCGCGATGATGGATCCGCCCCGTCCGGAGACAAAGAATGCTGTATTAAACGCCAAAAGAGCAGGCATCCGCCCGGTAATGATTACAGGGGACCATAAGATCACTGCATCTGCCATTGCGGAGAAAATAGGCATTATGGGAGACGATGATTTGGCAGTCAGCGGACCGGAGCTTGATGATATGCCCGAGGAGGAATTGAGCCGTAAGCTGGAGCATATCAGCGTCTATGCAAGAGTTTCGCCGGAGCATAAAATACGGATCGTCCGCTCCTGGCAGAAAAAAGGCCACATCGTAGCCATGACAGGAGACGGGGTCAATGACGCTCCGGCCTTAAAACAGGCCGACATTGGGGTTGCCATGGGAAAAATGGGGACAGAAGTGTCAAAGGATGCCTCTGCCATGATCCTGACAGATGATAACTTTGCAACCATAATTAAGGCGGTTGCCAATGGCCGTAATGTTTACAGGAACATCCGGAATGCCATTAAATTTCTTTTATCAGGAAATATGGCTGGGATACTATGCGTCTTGTATACATCCTTTCTGGCTCTTCCACCACCCTTTGCACCGGTTCACTTACTGTTTATCAACCTTCTGACCGACTCTCTTCCAGCCATTGCAATCGGAATGGAAAAGGCGGAGGCGGACTTATTGGCCCAAAAGCCCAGGAATCCCAAAGAAGGAATCTTAACAAAGCGATTTGTGCTTCAGGTACTGCTTCAGGGTGCCCTCATAGCGGGCTGTACCATGACCTCTTACCATACGGGCATGGTGACCGGAAGCGAGGCCGCTGCCAGCACCATGGCATTTTCCACCCTGACCCTGGCAAGACTGTTTCATGGCTTTAACTGCAGAAGCGGCCATTCCATCTTAAAGATAGGATTTAAAAGCAATTTATGGAGCATTATGGCCTTTGAGGCCGGAGCCATTCTTTTGGCAGCGGTTCTATTCATACCAAGACTTCATACCTTTTTTTTCGTGGCAGATTTAACCGCAAGGCAGTTTATCACCATTTTCATATTTGCAATTATTCCTACGCTTGTAATCCAGGCATTTAAGACCATAAGAGAGAGTCTCCATTAAGAAAATAAAGCCGGCAATGATGGGTGGATGGACAATCAGAAATGTTAACACAACAAGTCAAAGGGGCTGGAAGATATAAACTTCCGGCCCCTTTTGGTATGTCTGATGCGGAATATAATTAATATTTACCTGTTTCTTGTTTGAAGTGAACGATATCCCCCAATGCGTTTATTGACAGAAGCGGAAAAAAGATTTAACATAAACTTATTGTTTCATTTTCTCCCATGCATTCAGCCAGATCATGAAGCTCTGCATGGCACAATTAAATGGAGGATATTATATGAATGATTATTTCAGTAAGGATATCCGGGAGTCTGTCAGGGAGTTAAAAACTGACCTCCATCAAGGATTATCCGGGCAGGAAGCCCAAAAAAGGCTTGAGGAAAACGGTCACAACCGTCTGCAGGGGGCGGCGGAACGGACCCTGTTTCAGTTGTTTGCCGAACAATTTAAGGATTTTCTCGTAATTATTCTGATTGTTGCAGCCATCATCTCCATGGTTGTGGGAATCGTACAGGGAGAAGGGATTTTTGACAGTCTCGTCATCATTGCCATCGTCATCGTCAACGCGATTATCGGTGTAAATCAGGAAACAAAAGCAAACAATGCGCTGAAGGCTCTTAAGGAAATGTCAAGCCCGCAGGCAAAAGTCATCCGAAACGGTGACATCGTAAGGCTGCCTTCCGACGAGCTTGTAACAGGCGATGTGGTAATCCTCGATGCAGGAGATTACATACCGGCGGATGTAAGGCTTTCAGAAAGCTTTAACTTAAAGATCGATGAGGCGGCTCTTACCGGCGAATCAGTTCCCGTGGAAAAGAACAGCGAAAGCATTCTTCCAGATGATGCGCCTCTGGGTGACCGTGTCAATTCTGCCTTTATGGGAACTGTGATCACCTATGGAAGAGGCAAGGGCATCGTATCCGCAACCGGAATGGAAACCCAAATGGGCAATATTGCCGCCATGTTAAATGAATCCAAAGAGGAGACAACCCCACTTCAAAAGAAGCTTGACAGCCTGGGGAAGGTTTTGGGAATTGTCTGCATCGCCGTATGCGCCATAATTTTTGTCCTGGGACTGCTCCAGGGGGATGAGCTTATGGAAATCTTCATGGTTTCCGTTTCTCTGGCCGTGGCCGCCATACCGGAAGGGCTTACGGTAGTCGTTACCGTAATTCTTGCGATGGGCATGCAGCAGATGGTGAAATCCCACGCCATCATAAAAAGGCTTTCCGCTGTCGAAACACTGGGCAGCACAACGGTTATCTGTTCCGATAAGACGGGAACTCTCACTCAGAATAAGATGACCGTGGTCAAGGTATTTGACCATGAGAAAGCTTATGATGTGACCGGGACAGGCTATAGCAGGGAAGGCTCTGTCACCGTTGAAGAAGGCAGCAGGCTTTCGTCCAATATTACGGAACTCATAAAGGGCGCGGTACTTTGTAATGACGCGGTCTATGACATAGAGAAAAGCCAAATCATCGGAGATCCTACGGAAGGTGCTATGCTGGTCTTAGGAGAAAAGATCGGTCTCAGCAAAGACCGGTTGAATGAAGAATACCGGAGGGTTCAGGAAATCCCCTTTGATTCCGACAGAAAGCTTATGTCCACGTTCCATGAAAAAGACGGAGGACTGACCATTTATACAAAGGGTGCTCCCGATGAGATTTTAAAGCGGTGTACCCGCATATATAAGGATGGAGCGGTTTCAGAAATTACGGAGGCTGACCGGAGAAAAATCCTGGAAGCCAACTTAATCTTTGCAAAAAGCGCTTTGCGCGTGCTTGGTGTTGCAAGTAAGGCAGTGGATACTCTCGATGACTTTGGCAGCCAGGAGAACTCTCTTACCTATCTTGGACTCATGTGCATGATTGATCCGCCCAGAGAGGAAGTGAAGCCGGCCGTAGACGAATGCAGAAAAGCCGGAATCCGTGTGAAGATGATAACAGGGGACCACAAGATCACGGCCAGCGCTATCGCCGGGGATCTGGGAATCATGTCTCCTGGAGAAGAGGCTTTAGAAGGAGCTGAAATACAGCTTCTTACCGATGAAGAGCTGAGAGAAAGGGTTAAAACCGTCAACGTATTTGCCCGGGTTTCACCAGAGCACAAGGTACGGCTTGTAGCCGCATGCAAGGCAAACGGAGAGATTGTCGCCATGACAGGAGACGGCGTAAACGATGCGCCAAGCCTTAAGAGAGCGGATATCGGCGTTGCCATGGGTATTACCGGA
>DEYX01000003.1 GCA_002365025.1 Hungatella sp. UBA3147
TGCTTATTCATGATTGTCTTCTCCTTAGGTAATTTTATTAGATTCTAACACAGATCATTAAAAATGTCTTGCAGAATGCCTCTGATATTGAAAAAATGGAACTTTGCTGAAAACAAGGCTTATGAAATCATAAAAAACGGGCAAAAATCTCATTAGGAATAAAGAGCAGATTGGAGGAAAAACCATGAAAACCATGACAGACAACTTTTTAATATCCTTTCTTCAGAGATTTGACGAGCACCCTTTTGATGTAAAGCTCCGCGGAGAGACCTTTCATATCGGGGATGGGAATCCGGCGTTTATTGTGAACTTAAAAGATGATATTGAGGGCAAGGATTTGCTGACCAGCACTTCACTGGCACTTGGAGAAGCCTATATGAAAGGAACCCTGGATGTGGAAGGGGATCTGTATCACGCTTTGAATCATTTCCTTGGCCAGATGGGGAAATTTTCAATGGATCAGGGAAAGCTTAGGAAGCTGATTTTTTCATCCCAGTCCAAAAAGAATCAGGAGAAGGAGGTCACTTCCCATTATGATATCGGCAATGACTTCTACCGTCTTTGGCTTGATGATACCTTAAGCTATTCCTGTGGATATTTTAAGACGGAAAGTGATACCTTGCACGATGCCCAGTGCAACAAGGTGGAGAGGATATTAAAGAAGCTGTACTTAAAAAAGGATATGACTTTATTGGATATCGGCTGCGGCTGGGGATTTTTACTGATTAAGGCGGCCAAGGAATACGGAGTGCGGGGAGTTGGGATCACCTTAAGCAAAGAGCAGAAAAAGAAATTTGAAGAACGGATCGAAGAGGAAGGGTTAACGGGCAGGGTGTCTGTGGAATTAATAGATTACCGGGATTTAAAAAGCTGGGGCACAACCTTTGACCGGGTCGTCAGCGTTGGCATGCTGGAACACGTGGGAAGGGATAATTACGAGCTGTTTGTAAAAAACGCGGAGTCGGTGCTGAATCCCGGCGGATTGCTTCTTCTTCACTACATCAGCGCTCTGATGGAATATCCCGGTGATCCGTGGATGAAGAAATATATTTTCCCGGGAGGCACCATACCAAGCCTCCGGGAAATGATCAATATTCTAAGCGAACACCGGTTTTACACCCTGGACGTGGAAAGCCTCCGCCGTCATTATTGTAAAACATTGCTTTTATGGGGACAGAATTTTAATGACCACCGTCCGGAAATCGAGGAGAAAATGGGTACAGAGTTTGCCAGAATGTGGGACCTATATTTAAGCTCCTGTGCTGCCACGTTTAATAATGGAGTCATTGACCTCCACCAGATTCTTGTATCCAAAGGGATAAACAATCATCTGCCTATGACAAGGTGGTATGAATAGCAAAGAAAAACCGTGCCTGTCCAGCCGTTTACTGAGTAGAAATAGTTGCCGTATTTGTGAAAGCATGTTATGATTCCATAGGATAAAATTGACAGGAAGTGGAAAGGGATCTTTGTGTAACCGCATGAACAAAAGAAAAAAGAACTGGCTCCTGGTCCTGATTTATACAATCATGATTCTCCTTTGCTTTGGCATTGTCATGGTTGTGGATCACCTGGATACCTCCGACCGTGACAGGAGGGAAACGTCCGGAAGTCCTTATGAGGAAAGCTCAGATAAATCAGGACAGGAGGAAAGTACAGAAATAAATGATCATATAAACCCTGATCCAGAGATAAATGGTGAAACGGCGAAGCCGGAAGCCTGGAAAGAGATCAGGAAAAAGCAGCCGGCGAAGCCGCCTGTGATAGAAGAAGAGGAAGAGCCGGAGGAATATAAACCTCCTGTGATCGTGGTCGCCTCTGATGTCCATTATTATTCTCCGGATCTGACAGATTATGGGGAAGCCTTTGAAGAGATGGAAAAGGGTGACGATGGAAAGCTGGTCCATTATATTCCTCAGCTCATGGATGCATTTACGGCTGAAATGGAGGAATTTAAGCCATCTGCCGTGATTCTGAGCGGTGATCTTACTCTTAATGGGGAAAAGGCAGGGCATGAGGCATTGGCTCAGAAACTTGAGATACTGGAAGAAAAGGGTGTTAAGGTGCTTGTCATACCTGGAAACCATGATATCAACAATTATTTTTCAGCCTCCTATTTCGGCAAAGAGAAGGAGGTGGCGGATATCGTGGATCCTGAAGGCTTTTATAACATTTACCGCCGTTTTGGATATGACCAGGCAAGGAGCAGGGATGAGGATTCCTTAAGCTATGTTTATGAGCTGGATGAAAAAAACTGGCTTTTAATGCTTGACTCCGCCCAGTATGAACCCCTTAATAAAGTAGGGGGAAGAATCAAAGAAGAAACCCTTCATTGGATGAATGTACAGCTTGAAGAGGCAAAGGATCTGGGGATAACCGTGATACCGGTGGCTCATCATAACCTGTTAAAGGAAAGTATTCTCTATCCAACCGACTGCACCCTGGAAAACAGCCAGAATGTGATAGAGCTTTTGGAATCTTACCGGGTTCCTCTTTACATAAGCGGTCATCTGCATTTGCAGAGGACAAAGAAGCATAAGCCGGAACCGGGAGAGCGGGAAGATGCATACCACATCAGTGAGGTGGTGGCGGACTCCTTCGCCATCTCTCCCTGCAGATACGGCATTCTTAAATGGACGGAGGATGGAAGACTGGTTTATACCACAAGGGAAACGGATGTGGAACGCTGGGCAAAAGGAGCGGGAATTTCCGATGAAAACCTTCTGACGTTTAAGGAATACGGTATGAAATTTCTTATAGATGTAATCAGCAGCCAGGTTTCCGGCAAAATCAAAAACCTGCCGGAGGAGCAGGTGGAAAAGATGGCAGGATTATATGGGGTTATTAATAAAGCCTACTGTGAAGGGATTCCTGTTAATGGGGAGGAGATACGGTCAGAGGAAGCCTTCCGTCTATGGCAGAGGAATCTGCCTGACAGCAGGATGTTTGCTGAAATCGGCATGATTCTTAAGGATACAGGTAACGATCACAATACCTGGGAGTATGATCTTCAGAAAAAGGAGTGAAACAGAAGGGTAAAGCAGAGGACGCCTCTTTACAATTAATTTCATATCGTGATATAATTATGAAATAATATTACACAAAATATTGCACAAAGTTTGAGGTGGATTGTTTATGCAGGAAAATATTAGCGTATCCGGTGTTCTCTGCTCATCCTATGATTCGTTTTTTGAAGCGGAAAAAAAGATTGCGGATTATATTCTGGCACATAAAAGTGAAATAATCGATATGACAGTAGCGGAACTGGCTCTGGCAAGCGGAACAAGCGATGCCACTGTATCCAGATTCTGCAGAAGGTGCGGATTTAACGGTTTTCATCACTTAAAGATTAATCTGGCAAAAGAGGTGGCAGAGGAAAGAGGAAATTCCATTGAAGTTTCTAATGACATCAGCCGGGACAGCATTGCTCAGTCCCTTCAGAATATATTGGCCAATAAGGTAGCGGAACTGACCCAGACCATATCCATGATGGATCCGGAAGAGTTAGAACGGATTTTGTCTGTGATAGAACATGCCAGAACCGTGCAGCTGGTTGCCGTGGGAAATACCATACCGGTTGCACTTGATGGCTCCTTTAAATTCAATCAACTGGGGATTCCGGCCGTATCCGGTACTATTTGGGAGACACAGATGGCTTATACCTGCAATCTTAAGGAAGAGGATGCGATCATCATCATATCCAATTCCGGCTTTTCCAAGCGCTTAATGACTCTGGTGGCAGTTGCAAAGGAAAACCATACGCCAACCATTGCCATTACGAATAATTCGTCATCCCCTCTTGGACATGCCTGTGATTATCACATTACGACAGCCACCAGAGAAAAGCTTCTTCTGGGAGAATTCTGTTTTTCCAGAGTGTCGGCTACGACAGTGATTGAAATATTGTATCTGTTTTTGTCTGTCAGCAAAAAAGATTCCCATGACCGAATCAGGCGTCATGAAATCGCTATTTCCGATGATAAAAAATAATCAGAAAGGGATATCGCCATGATAAGAAATCATAGAGATTTCATGTCAGGGCGATATCCCTTTTTTATTTCTATTAGTTTTTCAGTACCTTCTGTCAGAACCCAACTGTGGAATCGTCTGCCTCCTGCATACCGTACATCATCTCATCTACATCTATAAAGGTAGAGGCTGCATTCTGCATTAATGTGGAAGCCAGATCTCCTATGGGTACGAACTGGCGGCTGATTAAGGCTTCAATAAGCAGTGGAAGATTGATGCCTGTCAAATGACGAAAACTATATTCCTGGGATAACGCCATAATGGTGTTTGCTGGAGTTCCGGAGGAGACATCGGTGAGGATCAGCAGATCGGGGCCGCTTAAGCTCTCAATTGACCTGCGGATTTCAGTCTTTAAATCGTCTGGGCTTTGGGAAGGGGCAAGCCCCACTGCGGCTACCTGGGACTGGGGACCCAGGATCATTTCCGCTGTTTCTAACATCGCTTTGGAGTAGGTACCGTGTGATACAAGTAAAAAAGCTGTCATTCAGCACACCTCCCTGCTGTTGTAGGTGTTAATGGCCGCTGAAAGATTTTCCCCGGCGGCAGTCAGGTATTGCCAGGCTTTGTCCGCATCCAGATCGGAAAGCCCCATGAAGACCGCCAGCTTTACCCTGTGGCCTGAGGCCGCAAGAAGTGCTTCCGCATTCTCGTCCCCGCAGTTAAGACATTCTTTAATGATATTTTTTGCGCGGACTACTAGCTTTTCATTGGTTGGCTGCACGTCCACCATAAGATTCTGGTATACTTTTCCCATTTGGATCATAACGGAAGTTGAGATCATATTTAAGATCATTTTCTGGGCGGTTCCCGCCTTCATTCTGGTAGAGCCTGTCACTGCCTCAGGTCCTGTCACCACCTCTACAGCAGTCTTAGCATGCTGGGATAGCCGTGCGTTAGACAGGCAGGAGACAGCGCCTGTGTAGGCACCGATGGAATCCGCATAGTCCAGCGCACCGATCACATAGGGAGTCCGGCCGCTGGCAGCCAGTCCTACCACCACATCCCGTGATTTGAGACCGCAGCGGATTAAGTCATCCTTTCCGGCTTCCGCGTTGTCCTCCGCTCCCTCGCTGGATTTCCGCAGTGCCCTGTCTCCTCCTGCGATGATCCCCTGCACCAGATCCGGGGTAACGCCGTAGGTGGGCGGACACTCAGAGGCATCTAACACACCCAGCCGTCCGGAGGTACCTGCGCCTACATAGTACAGGCGGCCGCCCTCTGACAGGCGCCTGCAGATTTCATCCACCAGTTGGGTGAGGGCCGGCAGGCATTTTTCCACCGCCATGGCGACACCGGCGTCCTCACGGTTGATAGCGGTGAGCATTTCAAAAGTAGACATGGAATCAATGGACTGTGTATTGGGATTTCTTTGCTCTGTTTCTAAGGCTATTAAATTCATATAATTCCCCTCCGTATGTTTTGATAATTTTATTATAAGGTTTTGAAATTAAAAATCAAATATTTGAGCTTATTCTGAAACTTTGTTTTACTTCCTGAAATTTTTGTGCCATAATGTGAACAACTACAGCAAAACAGACAAGAGAATTAGCAAGGAGGTTCGTTATGAGTGTTTTAATTAAATTAAGAGACTACAGAAATCTGCCGGAGGCGGAGAACCAGGTCAGGGAATACATTCTGAAATATCCGAAAAAGGTCCTGGAATTTACGGTGTATGATCTGGCAAAAGAATCCTTCACATCACCGGCCACCGTGATCCGTCTTTGTAAAAAGATTGATATTAAAGGCTTTGCGCGGCTGAAAGTGCTGCTGGCAGAGGAGACCAAGTATTTTCAGGATATGAAGCTGAACCTGTTGGACACTACCACCATAGAAAAGAACGACACACCTCATGCAATTATAGAGAAGATCACCAACATTTCCATCAAAACCATAGAGGAGACCAGGGTACTGGTCAATGAGAAACAGTTTATGGAAGTGGTGAAGCTGCTGCAGAAAGCTACGGTCATTGATTTCTATGGCGAGGGCGCCTCCAACATGGTGGCGGTGGATGGCCAGTTCAAGTTTATGCGCATTGGGAAAATTGTAAATACCTACCAGCTTTATGACCGGCAGTATGTCCAGGCTGTGAATTCCGATGCCACACATGTGGGAATCATCATTTCCTATTCCGGCGAGACTAAGAGAATGATCCAGATCGCCGGTATTCTTCAAAAGAATGGAACCCCAGTGGTGGCGGTAACTTCCAGCAGCGAGAATTCCTTAAACCGGATTGCGGATCACAATTTGTTTGTGACAGCCAAAGAGACGGTGTTTCGAAGCGGAGCCATGGCATCCAGGACTGCGCAGCTTTACATTATCGACATTTTATATGCGCTGTACTGTTCGCTGGATTATGATGAGAGCATCCAGAAAATCCAGCAAACACGCATTGAGTAATTCCTTGTTTCACAAGTCGAAATAAAGTTTCGCTTTATCGTATAAATATTGACATTTACTTTCAGGTCTGATAGTTTGAGGTTAAGAAAGGAGGCGGATTTATGATTACCATAGCTAGAATTGATGAGCGTCTGATACACGGCCAGGTGGCCTACGCATGGACTGTGGCCTACAAAAGTGAGGCGATCATGGTGATTGACAATGAGATCGCTAAGGATAAATTCCAGATATCCCTGCTTCAGATGGCTTGCCCGGCCGGCGTGAAGTGTTTTATCTGTGATGAGGAGAAGGCGGTGGAGCTTTTAAACAAGTATGAGAAAAGGAAGATTTTTGTGGTCGTAAAGCATCCGGCCACGCTGCTTTCCATTTGCGGGAAGGGGATTGATTTAAAGGCAGTCAATGTGGGCGGGCTTTACT
The DNA here is from genome assembly GCA_002365025.1 of Hungatella sp. UBA3147. GTDB lineage: Bacteria > Bacillota > Clostridia > Lachnospirales > Lachnospiraceae > Lacrimispora. The sequence goes on from DEYX01000003.1 coordinate 6,844, forward strand.
TCAAAGATGGCAGGAGGCAGTTGTCCAAGACGGTCTATGTGGACAAGGAGATGGAAGACATTTTCAGGAAATTGAACAGCCGGGGAGTAAGGCTTGAGAACAGGACAACTCCAACAGATGCGGAGGAAGATTTGATGAGGTTGATGTGATTTTAGACTAAGGAGGGTGTTTCTTATGAATACAGTTCAGGTGCTGTTATTAAGTGTATTTATTGCTGTCTTGATTTTAGAGAATTATGGATATGGCTACTGGATGATCTCCAGGCCGATTTTTGCCGGGCCGCTGATCGGACTTCTGTTGGGGGATTTGAAGACTGGTCTTTTGGTTGGCGGAAGCGTGGAACTGATGTACATGGGCGTGATTCCTGTGGGGGGAAGCGTTCCTCCCAACGCCCAGATCGCAGGTATCCTTTCAACGGTGTTTGCCATTTTAAACGGCGGCAATGCGGAGGTGGGAATCGCACTGGCCCTGCCCATCGGCCTGATGGCTCAGCTGCTGATCATGTTCGCATGGAATTTAAACATTGTTTTGATACACAGTGCGGATAAATACGTACAGACCGGCGACCACAAGATGGTGGACCGTATGCATCTGTGCGGTCTGGTTGTGTTTTTCTTCGTTTTCTTTATTCCCACGTTTCTTGCAATCCAGTTCGGCAGTGAATTTGTGAATAGCGTGGTGGCAGCCATGCCTCCGGTGCTGACGGATGGTTTAAAGATTGCTTCCGGAATTCTTCCCGCAGTAGGAATGGCGATGCTGTTGAAGATGATGAATTTTAAAAAGTACTGGTCCTTCTTCGCCCTGGGGTTTGTGTTCTCCATCTACCTGGGATTAAACGTGCTGGCCATCTCCATCATTGCCCTTGCATTGGTATTTGCAATATATACCATGCGGAATAAGGAAATAGACGACGATGACGGCTTTGGAGATGAGGAGGTGGATTCTGGCACCGCCGAGGGCATGCTGGGCAGGAAGGAGTTGAAAAAGGTATTCTGGCGTTCTTTCTTCTTCATGACTACCATCAATTATGAGCGGTATTGTTCCCTGGGTTTCTGCTATGCCATGATCCCGGCGCTTAAAGTTTTATACCCGAAACAGGCGGATTTACAGGAAGCCATGCAGCGGCACAATGAGTTTTTTAACTGCCATCCATACACTGGCAACGCGGTTCTGGGCGTATCCCTTGCACTGGAAGAGCAGCGGGCGGTGGGCAAATTGATTTCTGCCGAAGCCATTTCCTCTACCAAAGCTGCTCTCATGGGGCCGTTATCCAGCATTGGAGATTCTGTGTTTAAAGCTACATTTATGACTATTTTTGCGGCAATCGGCGCTGCCCTTGCCTTGGATGGAAATGTGGCGGGCCCGTTCCTGTTCCTCATTCCCAATGTGCTTCTCAATGTGTGTTCCAGATGGCTGTTCATCAAGTACGGCTATGAACTGGGGACAAACCTGGTAGTGAAAATGAAAAGCAGCGATATCATTGATAAATTTGTGGAGGGAGCTACCATTGTAGGAATGATGGTGGTAGGAGCCATGATCGTGGGCTTTGTGAATGTGAAGATAGGCTGCGTTTGGGTTATCGGCGGGAAAGAGATCATTCTGCAGGATATCATCAACTCTCTGATGCCAAGCCTGTTGCCGCTGCTTCTGGTGCTGGCCTATTATTGGATTTTGATAAAACGTAAAAAAGGAATGTACATCTGCATTATTGCAAGCTTTGTATTAGGAATTGCAGGAAAGGTGGTTGGACTCTTCTAAATGAACCAGTCAAGTAAAAATACATTGAAACAATTAAAACACAAATTGATTGTATCCTGTCAAGCGAGGGTCGGCTGGCCCATGTACGGGCCTGAGATTATGGCTGCTTTCGCGGCTGCGGCCAAGCAGGGCGGTGCTGCCGGAATCCGTGCCACAGGTGTGGACAACATTAGAAAAATCAAAGAGCGGGTTGATCTTCCGATTATCGGTATCAACAAACAATTCTTGGATAATTATAATGTGTACATCACCCCTACTTATGAAAGCGCCAGGGAGATTCTGGAGGTGGGAATCGAGATCATTGCCCTGGATGCTACTCCAAGGAAAAGGCCTGGAGGGGAAACTGCGGAGGGAATTTTGAAGAAAATTCGTGCGGAATATCCGAATGTACTGGTGATGGGTGAGATTTCCACACTGGATGAGGCAAAAGCAATTCTTCCTCATGGCTTTGACATTATATCCACCACACTTTCAGGATACACTGAGGAAAGCCAGGAAGTGAATAGCGTGAACTTAGAATTGATCCGCCAGATACATAAGATTACTGATATACCGATTATCGCGGAAGGGAAGATCATACGCGAAGAGGAAGCCGTGGAAGCCATGAACGCTGGTGCCCACGCAGTAGTTGTAGGTACCTCCATAACCAGGCCTGAGATCATCACTGAAAGATATGTAAAAGCCATGAAGGACGCAATGGAGATATAACTTCCCATTACAGCTATCAACACACATTTAAGGCTATAGCCAATCATCGGCTATAGCCTTATTATGTGTTTTCGCCAGTATATGCAAGATAGCAAAGAACATCTATGAATTTAAATAGGATATTATATTTCAAGAAAAGATGAAACTGAAAATCTTATAAATATACTCATTTATGTCGATATAATACACAAGAAGCTGAAAAAGGAAGGGATAAAGAGAGAATATATGCAGAGGATTTTACAATTACCTGAGAAAAAAATTTAAAGGAGATGTTAAGATGAACGAAGGAAAATTACTATGGAAAAACAGACTTTCAGTAAAGATTCCAATTACAATGGCTATTATAATCTTAATTGTCATTGTAGCAATGTGCTCCTGTTTAAGTTTGTTAGCAGGTACTACCGTAACCAGAATGACGGAGAAGGAGCTGAACTATATTGCAGATGAAAATGCAAAAGAAGTGCAGTCGTATTTAGACAGTATGCTTGTATTTTCCCAGGCGTTATCCTTAGAGGTGCAGAGATATCAGGCACTTAACATGGATGAAGCAGACAAAATGCTGAAAGATTCTTTACAGGGGGTATTAAATAATAACAAGATATTTTCAGCATATTACGCGTTTGAACCAAACAAATATATGGCGAATACACCCAACGGACTTTCTTATTATGCATTCCGTGACGGCTCCGGTATAGGTCTTGATGTTTTGAATGATTTTGGAACATATGGAAATGAAGATTACTATTTACCTGCAAAGAACAATTTATCCGTTCATGTAACAGAACCGTATGAGTACCAGCTTTCTACCGGTGAAAAAGTCTGGCTGATTACATTGAGCAGCCCCATTGTAAATAAAAACGGTGAATTTTTAGGGGTTGCTAATTGCGACATCGATATGTCCAGTATTGCTGGTCTGGACTACGCAGACGGAGGATATAAAACTTCCTACAGCTATATAGTTACAAACAATGGAACCTGCCTGGCTCACACAATAGACAAAGGAATCGTTGGCAGCGTGCCGCAGTCTGTTTCAGATTATGAAACGATTCGGAATGCAGTAGCAGGCGGAAATTCGGTAACAGATAAAATTAAGAATTCTTTTTCCCAGGGAAAACCTGCATTGGCAATTCATAAAGCCCTTCATGCAGATGGGACTGATGTGAACTGGTCGAGTGCTTTTGTAGTGAATCAAAGCGAGGCAATGAACTCAGTGACAAATATGACTTTTGCACTAGCGGCTATTGGTACGATTGGATTAATTGTACTGATATTAGTCAGCGTTATGGCACTTAAGAAAGGTCTTGCTCCAGTGGATTCCGTCATGGATCTGGCAGAGAAGATGAGAAACGGTGATCTTTCCCACAGCAATAGGGACATGATTTATAAAAATGATGAATTAGGATTGCTAGCTAAGATTTTTACGGAAACTTCGGAAGTATTGGGCGGCTATATCAATGAAATCTCGGAAGTGCTTGAACATGTAGCTTCAGGCAATCTGGTTGTTTCAATTGACAGGGACTTTATGGGAGATTTTAATAAAATAAAGATTGATTTAAGCCGTATATTAAATTCTCTAAATAGTACGTTCCACGAAATGAGGGCAGCTGCTGAACAGGTGGCATCCGGTGCCGGACAATTTTCTGACAGCTCCCAGTCATTGAGTCAGGGGGCAATCGAACAGGCTAGCTCGGTAGAAGAACTTTCCGCAAAAATCATGGAAATCACCAATCAGGTTAAGGAAAGCGCAATGTACGCGAATAATGCAAATGAAAAGGCTGAGACTGTAGGGGCAGAACTGGAAAAAAGCAATAAACAGATGAGTGAACTTTTAAAAGCCATGAATGATATCACTGTAACTTCAAGCCAGATTGGAATTATTATAAAGACGATAGAAGATATTGCATTCCAGACCAATATACTGGCTCTTAATGCGGCTGTTGAAGCTGCCAGAGCAGGAGAAGCAGGAAAAGGATTTGCAGTTGTTGCAGATGAAGTAAGAAATCTTGCATCAAAGAGTGCAGAGGCAGCTAAGAATACGACCGGATTAATTGAGAGTTCCCTTCATTCCGTAGAAGAAGGTGGTAGATTTGCTGAGATTACAGCGGCTTCACTTGGAAAGGTTGTAGCAGGCGCCAATGAAATTATTTCAGATATTGCAGAAATTTCAGAGAAATCAAAAGTGCAGTCTTCCTCTTTAGAAGAAGTTACCGCAGGCATTGATCAGATTTCAAATGTTGTTCAGAACAATGCGGCTATCGCTGAGGAAAGCGCAGCGACCAGTCAGGAATTATCGGCACAGGCTCAGATGCTTAAAGAACAGATTGCAAGATTTAGGATTAAATAAAAGTATATGAAACTACAGGTTTGCACATGGTCAGGATGACTGTGCAAACCTGTTTTTTTTATACAAAAGCTTTAATTAAGCGCAATTCCTATAATAAACAAAGCAGAAATTGCAGATATTATGAGATAGGCTTTCTGTTATGTTCACAAGTTAATTGATAGAAAAGGACGGCTTTTTTCTTGCAATTATCATAGAAAAATTGTGCAAGATCCTGAAAAAATACAAGAAACATTATTTCTTAAAGAAACATATTGACGAAATAAATCAATCGTAGTATATTGTAAAAGAGGGAAGAAATAAAATTTTATATATAAAAGGAGAGGTGACATATGATTTACACCGTAACATTTAATCCGGCATTGGATTATGTCGTAAGGGTAGATCACTTTGCACTGGGAGCAGTCAATAGAACGGAGCAGGAAAGCATCTATTATGGGGGAAAAGGACTCAATGTATCTGCAGTTTTATCGACTTTGGGGTATGGAAATACCGCACTGGGCTTTGTGGCAGGGTTTACCGGAGATGAAATTGAACGGGGAGTGAAAGGGCTTGGATTTCAGTCGGATTTTATCCGCGTTGAAAAGGGGCTGTCAAGGATCAATGTGAAGCTTAGATCCCAGGAAGAAACAGAAATTAACGGCATGGGCCCTGAGATCACCGGAGAAGACGTAAAGCAGCTTTTTGAAAAGCTGGACCGTCTGACAGCAGGGGATGTGCTGGTCTTATCTGGCAGCATTCCTAAATCCATTGACGATGACATCTATGAGCGGATCATGGAGTCTTTAGACGGAAGGGGAGTCCGTATCGTGGTGGATGCAACAAAGGATTTGCTTATTAATGTACTTCCTTATCATCCGTTCCTTATTAAGCCCAATAATCATGAGCTGGGAGAAATGTTTGGAGTAACCTTACATGGCCCGGAGGAGATCATTGATTACGGAAAGCGTCTTCAGGAAAAAGGTGCCAAAAACGTACTGATTTCCATGGCAGGAGACGGAGCGATCCTGATTACGGAAAAAGAGGAAGTATTCCGGATGGGAGTGCCTGAGGGAACGGTGAAGAATTCCGTGGGAGCAGGAGATTCCATGGTGGCCGGATTTATTGCAGGGTACTTGGAAAACGGCAGCTTTAAGCATGCCCTGCGTCTGGGAAGCGCAGCGGGAAGTGCCAGTGCCTTTTCGGAGGGGCTTGCAGGCAGGGAAGATATTATGAGATTGTATGAAGAATTATCAAAGGAGGGGTTTTGATGAAAATTTCAGATTTGTTAAAAAAGGAAAGCATTGAGCTGGGAGTAAAGGTTACCAGCAAGGAAGAAGCCATCGACAGACTGGTCGGCTTAATGGAAGCTGGTGGAAGGCTTAAGGATCAGGCTGGATACAAGGAAGGCATTCTGGCAAGAGAGGCCCTTGGAAGTACGGCGGTTGGTGACGGAATCGCCATTCCCCATGCAAAGGTGGCAGCGGTAAAGGAGCCGGGCCTTTCTGCGATCGTAGTGCCGGAAGGTGTGGATTATGAGGCTTTTGACGGTTCCCTTGCTCAATTGATTTTCATGATCGCAGCACCTGAGGGAGAAGCGGATGTTCACTTAGAGGCGCTGTCCAGGCTTTCCACTCTTCTTATGGATCCGGATTTTAAGAGCGATTTAACAAAGGCTCAATCAAAGGAAGAATTTTTACAGCTCATTGACGATAAAGAGTCAGAACGGTATCAGAAGAAGGAAGTAAAGGCGGAACCGGCGGCAAAGGTTCCCAGGGGATATCAGGTCTTGGCAGTGACTGCATGTCCCACTGGAATTGCCCATACCTTTATGGCCGCAGAGAACTTAGAACAGCAGGGGAAGAAGCTTGGAATTCCCCTTAAGGCGGAAACCAACGGAGCAGAAGGAGTAGGCAATGCTCTGACAAAAGAGGAGATTGCCGCAGCAGACGGAATCATCATAGCAGCGGATAAGAAGGTGGATATGGCCCGCTTTGACGGAAAACGGGTGGTTGTGGCCACTGTAACAGAAGGCATCCAAAAGGGAGAAGAACTGGTCAGGCGGGCAGTCAGCCCGGAAACTTCTGTTTACCATCATTCCGGATCTGCTTCCTCATCTGAAAGCGGGGATCAGGAGAATGTCGGCCGCTCCATCTATAAACATTTGATGAACGGGGTTTCCCACATGCTTCCTTTCGTGATCGGCGGAGGTATTTTGATCGCCCTTGCGTTCCTTTTTGATGATTATTCCATTGACCCTTCTAATTTTGGAAAGAACACACCTTTGGCTGCTTATTTAAAAACCATTGGGGAACAGGCCTTTGGAATGATGCTTCCGGTTCTGGCAGGATATATTGCCATGAGCATTGCAGACCGTCCCGGTCTGGCAGTGGGATTTGTCGGCGGGCTTATTGCTAAAATGGGTGCAACGTTTGCAAACCCGGCTGGCGGAAGTGTAAACTCAGGCTTCCTTGGAGCCTTGTTAGCCGGTTTTATTGGCGGATACATTGTAATCATGCTTAAAAAGGTATTTGGCAAGCTTCCAAAATCCCTGGAAGGAATCAAACCTGTTCTTTTGTATCCTTTAATCGGTATTTTCCTTGTAGCTGTGGTAACGACCTTTATCAATCCTTTTGTAGGCGCTATTAACGATGGTCTTACAGGCCTGTTAAACGGTATGGGCGGCACCAGCAAGATCATCCTTGGGGTGGTCGTGGGAGGCATGATGTCCGTAGATATGGGCGGTCCTGTAAATAAGGCTGCTTATGTGTTTGGTACGGCTCAGCTGGCAGAAGGCAATTTTGATATTATGGCGGCTGTTATGGCTGGCGGAATGGTTCCGCCAATCGCCGTTGCTCTCTGCACCACATTTTTCAAAAAGAAATTTACAGAGAAAGAGCGTCAGTCCGGCGTAGTCAACTATATTATGGGATTATCCTTTATTTCAGAGGGAGCCATCCCCTTTGCAGCTGCTGATCCCATCCGTGTGATTCCTTCCTGTATCGTCGGTTCTGCAATAGCAGGCGGCCTTTCCATGGCTCTTGGCTGTACCCTTCGGGCACCTCATGGCGGGATATTCGTCCTTCCTACCATTGGGAATCCCTTGGGATACCTGTTAGCCATTGTCATTGGTTCTGCTGCAGGCTGCCTCGTAATGGCAGCATTAAAGAAGAATCTGGAAACAGAGTAAATTGTTTAAAGCGTCCCGGCATAACGGCTGGGGCGCTTTATGCTTACCGGTCAGTTATGGTTGGGGTGGATTTTCAGATGATTATGTTCTATAATTTAGAGAAGCAGGATAGAATCGCCCAAAAGAGAACAGGAAGGAGAACGATATGTACCAATGCTGTATATTTGATCTGGACGGAACCATTATCAACACCATTCATTCCCTGGCTTATAGTATAAGCCTGACCATGGAGCATTTTGGCTATGGATCAATCGATGTGGATCACACCAAGAAGTTTGTAGGGGATGGATTTAAAAAGCTGGTGGAACGGGCCCTTATTTATTCGGGAGATGATAAGCTGAACCATTATGAGGAAGCCCTTGCATTTTATGAGGAAACCTTTGAGAAAAACTGCCTTTACAAGGTGGAGCCATACGAAGGGATGACAGAGTTTCTGACATTTCTTAAGGATAAGGGAATCAAGATCGGGGTTCTGACCAACAAAGGTCATGAACGGGCCGTTGAATGCGTGGAAGCCGTTTACGGCAAAGGATTTTTTGATTTAATTACCGGAGAGGGCAATGGGGTCAAATGTAAGCCTGATCCTTCAGGAGCCTTCATGACAGCAGAGTATTTTCATGCAAAGCCTTCGGAATGTCTTTATTTTGGAGATACCAATACCGATATGAAGACAGGTATCAATGCTGGAATGGACACGGCAGCCGTAACCTGGGGTTTTCGTGAACGGGCGGAACTGGAAGCATTTCATCCCAGGTACATTATAAATCATCCCAATGAGATTAAGTATGTTTTTGAATAAAATTTCAAAATAAAGGGAAATTAAGGAGAGATATGAATGAGTATCTCTTCTTTTTATTTGACAATATGGGAGGAACCATGACGAAACACTTAAAATGGGGATTGATTATGATAGCGGCCGTCTGGGCCGCCTTAATTGGGACGATGCTTGGATATGCCTGGAACATCATGCATATGCCAAAAGTTCCCAAGCTGCAGATGCCTCAGCTTCAAAATACGAACATAAGCATTGAGACCCAGGAAAAGATGGAGGGCTACTGGACAGTAGCGGTGTTTGGCGTGGATTCCAGGGAAGGGACTCTGGATAAAGGGACCCGGTCGGATATGCAGATGATCCTTAATGTAGATCTTGGAACAGGGGAAATACGCATTGTTTCAATCTACAGGGACACCTATTTACGGATAGACGAGAAGGAGCGCTATGATAAGATCAATGAGGCATATTTTAAAGGAGGACCGAAACAGGCCATAGAGGCCCTAAAGGATAATCTGGATCTGACCATTGACGATTACGCGTCATTTAGCTGGAAGGCCGTTGCTGATGCCATCAATCTTCTGGGAGGGATCGATGTTGATATCAGTCATGAGGAATTTCGGGTGATTAACGGCTTTATTACGGAAACGGTGGAATCAACGGGCGTAGGCTCCTATCACTTAAAAGAGGAAGGCCCTAACCATTTAGACGGGGTCCAGGCAGTTGCCTATGCAAGGCTCAGAAAAATGGATACAGACTTTAAACGTACGGAACGTCAGAGAGAAGTGGTCGACTTAGCGCTTAAAAAAGCCAGGGAAGCGGATGCCGCAACTTTAAGCAAGGTGGCAGCTGCCGTGCTTCCCCAGATATCCACCAGTGTCGGAATGAAGGATCTGCTTCCCCTGATGAAAAACATAAAAAGGTTTCACCTGACGGAAACGGAAGGATTTCCATCAAAGCTTAAGGATGTCATGATCGGTAGAAGAGACTGTGTTGTCCCAGTGACCCTGGAATCTAACGTAAAAAGGCTTCATCAGTTTCTGTTTGATGATGAAAACTATGAACCTTCAGAGACGGTAAAGGAGATCAGCAGACAGATCGAGCTCCGGGTAAAAAATAAGAAATAATAGGTGTTTGGCCTGTAGAGACAGGAGGAAGTTTTTCTTCTTATGCCTTTTACAGGCCTTTTCCTGTTTTAATAAAAAACTGTCCTTTTCCTTCTGAATAAAATGTGCTATACTATGCAGATGGAATCAGATAGGAGAATGAAAATGAATAAAAAAAGCTTAAAAAAACTCCTGTTTTTATGCCTTGCAATTCCTTTTGCAGCCGTAGCATTATTGGGCTGCAGCAGAAATGAAAGGCCCTCATATACGGGAGAATCTAAGCTCAAGGTTGTGACGACCCTGTTTCCATATTATGACTTTACAAGACAGGTGGCCGGTGACAAGGTGGAACTGACCATGGTGGTTCCGGCAGGAATGGACAGCCACTCCTTTGAGCCAACGCCCGCAGATGTACAGGTCATCCGGGAGGCAGATGTTTTAATATGCAACGGCGGAGCCTTAGAACACTGGCTTTCCCAGGTTCTCAATGCAGTTGATTCCGGTTCCATGACGGTTGTAACGGGAATGGACCAGGTGAATGCGGTGCAGGAAGAACTGGTGGAAGGGATGGAAGAGGAAAAACACCATGAAGACGATGACGGCCATGGCGGGGATATAGAATATGATGAGCATATCTGGACCTCTCCAGTGAACGCCATGATTCTGGTGGAGTCGATCCGGGATACCCTTTCAGAAAAAGATCCGGAAAACCGGAGTTATTATGAGGAGAGAGCAAAGTCATACCTTGAAAAGCTAAAAAAACTCGACGATGAGTTCCGTGAGGTGACAGAAAATAAAAAGCGGGATATGATCGTTGTAGGAGATAAATTTCCGTTCCGTTATCTGGCAGATGAATACGGCCTTTCTTACCGGGCAGCGTTTTCCGGCTGCAGCACAGATACGGAACCAAGTGCTAGAACCATTGCATATCTCATTGACAAAATGCGTTTGGAACAGATTCCGGTGATTTATTACCTGGAGCTTTCCAGTCACCGGGTGTCTGAGATCATTGCAGAGGAGACAGGGGCAGAACCCCTTTTGTTTCATTCCTGCCACAATGTTTCAAGAAGAGAGTTTGACAGCGGTGTCACCTATCTTGACCTTATGGAGCAGAATGTGATTAATTTAAAAAGAGGATTGGATGAATGAGCCCATTAATACAATGCAGTCATGTGGATTTTGGATATGAGAACCAGGATGCTGTAGTGGATGTGACTATGGACGTTAATCAGGGGGAGTATGTCTGCATCGTGGGAGAGAACGGTTCCGGAAAAAGTACTTTAATGAAGGGACTTTTAGGGCTGTTAAAGCCCACAGGCGGGGTCATATCCGTTTTCGATGAATTGAAAAAGAGCGGGATCGGCTATCTGCCTCAGCAGACTGCGGCTC
>DEYX01000061.1 GCA_002365025.1 Hungatella sp. UBA3147
GCAGGTCTTTTTCCAGTCCTTTTCCAGCCATGACTTCTGTTCCTTTATAGGAATAGGTCTCAGACTCAAAGCCTTCCGGAAGTGTTGATTCATCAAAGGATGAAGCAATGCTGTAATCGGTTCCGTTAATGGTCACCACTGCTTCGCCGAATTCAGCCTCAGACGTTTCTGCATTTTCGCCTGTAGTCGGGGCGGTTTGTCCCCCCTCAGCCTTATTAACCTGAATTGTATAATTCTTAACGGTCTGCCCATCTTCTGCGGTTACCTTGATAACCACCTGATTTGCACCGGACTTTAAGCCCTTTTCTCCCTGAAGTGCTACATGAGCGCCTGCATTTGCTGCAACCGCATTTACTACCAGGTCCGCTGTGTTTCCATCTACCTCTGCCGTATAACTTTCTACAGACGCAGAAAACGCCGGAGTCAGAGTCCCTGGGGAAATCTTTAATGATTTAAGCGTTGCATCCTTTGAATATGTGGCAGGTGATGTGACCTTGACCGTTGAACTCCCCTGCTTGCTTAAAGAAAGTGTTTGGGAATCCACATCATAAATTTCCTGGGAGGTCACGTTAATCTGAGTATTTCCTGCCTGCAAAGCCTTAAACTTTAAGGTAAAGCTAAAAGTTTTCTGATCAGCAGAATCCATGGTTCCCAGAACCTTAATAGCTCCTGCTCCGCCATTTGCATTGGTTCCGCTTACAAACTCCAAGATATTCGGATCATAAGACAGCATGACTTCCGCCGTACCCAGGGCACTGTCACTGGTCACTTTCATGTTTACTGTTACTTCGTTTCCCACCATGACCGATGGGTCAGAAAACGCGATCTTAGCATCTGCGGCCCAGGATACCAGCCGTCCGGCAGGACAGGATATGGCAATCACACAGGCCAGTATCAGACCGGCCGTTAGTTTTTTCAGTTTCCTATTCATATTGTCTCCTATTTCTGTTGGACTTTAAAGTCCGAGGATTTTTTTCTGCAAAAGCAGAAGATCCTGTGAATTCACCTTGCCGTCTCCATTTAAATCAGCTGCCAGCTTGCCCTGCTCAGGTATGGTTTCCAATCCCAGTAGGTATCGCTGAAGCTTCAGTACATCCAGGCTGTTTATTTTTCCATCCCCGTTAATATCTCCTATTCCAAAGGCGGAGGACTGACCGGCGGCCGGAGCCTGGATCTGCTGGGGACTGCTTGTGGCGGCTTCCGTCACTTTGATGTCAGTTCCAGGTCCCTGGGCTATGACTCCCGTGGAAGTCTGAACGGAAATGCCAGTGGAACCGTCAGGAGCTATGGATACATTGCTTCCTCCCGGTGTTCCAGCATGATCCGTACCGGAAGGATTTGATACTCCTGGGCCTGTGTTGCTGCCAGGGCCGGAAGAAGCATTGCCGCCGGAGCCGGAACTTGTTCCGGTACCAGCGCCTGAAGAATAAGTCGGGCCGTTGTTCTGGCGCACCACATGAAGGACGTATTCCCTGACACTTCCATTTTGGGCCGTAATCGTCACCTTGATATCATTATTGCCGCTTGAAAGCGCAATGGTACCTGTCCCTTTGACAGATGCCAAGGAACTGAGAGCGGTTGCATTCACATTGATGCTTGAAACTCCGGGATCCACAATCAAATCGTATGCAAGAGTATCGCGGCTAAAGGTGGGAGTCATGACAAAACCTTCCACGCTCAAACCGGACAGCTTATTGTTTGGATTGCCGTCGCCGGTAGGCTGACTGCAGGCGTTATCAGGCATGTTGTTATAAATTGGTATCTTAAACTCAAGCTCTGTCTGTTTCATATCGCTGTTATAGGCTTTTGAATAAACAGCACCCTCTGATGCAGCTCCCTGAACATTGGTCATATATTGGTGTTTATATAAATTAGACCCCTGCACGTTAAACTTCTTCAGATAAAATGTATCCTGCCCAACTTTTACATAGTTATTACCATAATAGAAAGCTCCGCCTAAAATTGATTTTTCAGGAGAATTCCATGGCCTTTCATAATTGCCGGACTGAGACGCCCACCATAAGCCTCTTTGCACCGCAGTCATAGTTCCTGACTGATATGCTTCAATATTAAAAAAATTATAATATCCTGCGTAACCGGATTCTGTTCCTGAAATACTTTTGCCTGTACCGGAAGATCCCTGCTCCTGAATGATCATAGCTGCAAGAACGTAAGGGTTCACCCCTGACTGAGAAGCCGCATTCATAATCATATTCACATAGGCGCTGCTGCCTGAAACTGTTCCAGTGGCATTGGAATTGGTATCGGATGAGGACGGCCCCGTAAGGCTGGCTCCCGGTCCGTATTCCATAACGATAGGAAGGTTTTTAGGCGTTATGGAAGCTTGCGGCCCTTCCAGACTGACCTTTCCAGAATCGGAATTGGACTCCGATCCCGCCCCCGGGTTAGTAGCCCCTCCCGGCCCAATGGCCGCACCTGGCCCTATGACCGTGCCGTCGCCGGAAGAACTGTCCGTATTTCCTGAGTTACTGCTTCCGCCGGACGATTCACCGGATAGAAACGTACCCTTTACCATGGTTTTTAATCCTTCTGCCGTATGCTTATTGCTGTCATATGTATGGGTCATAAACTGGAAGATATTGGTCTCATCAAGGAAATTTCTTGGGTCCATATAATATCTTACAATGTCTTCAGATGCGGTGACCCAGCTGCTTCCGTCATAACCGATCCATGTGCTGGTATCCCAGTTATAGGCGCCATCTACTGTGGACTTCCAGGATGACAGGCTGTTGGTGTGGACCAGAGTTTTTCCTACCTGGCTTTCTTCCTTAATGGCTGTGTTCCAGTCCAGGTTTGTATGCTGGGCGCGGAATACCCACTTGGGATACTGGGCATGCAGCGCACGAAGCTTTGTCTTATAACTTTCCGGAAACCCTTCCGCCGTAAGACGGGACTCAAAATCCGCATCATTGGTATAAGAGGCGGGAAACTTTAGATAGCTTTTGGAAACATATCCGGTAACCGTCTGGCCGCCGGAACCGGACACACGGATCTGATACCAGAGCGCTCCATCCGATGCGTTCTTCTCATCGATCACCGTAACCGATGCCCCGTTTGTTAATTTTGTGACAACTGAATAGGTCGTCCCCGGGCCGCTTCTCACGTTTAATGTGGTGGCATTGACCGTTGCTGCCTTTTCCGTATAAGCATAAGCATTTATGTATGGCGAAACCGCTCCCATGTAAGAGTCCATCACCAGGACGCTGGCCAGAATGACGGCCATCTTACGAGCTTTTTTATACTTTTTCATCTGTTTCTCCCAATATGTCATCTTGTATTTAATAAATTTCCAATTACATGTAAATTATACATTTATTTATTATAATGACAAATGATACCATGTGTCAACTGAATCAGGTAAAGTTCAGACAAATGGAAATATTTGTAAGAAAATCTTTATACTTATAAGAGAATGACTTCGGTATCCCAGCTCCTTCGCTCCTCCTCATTTATGAATGTTATTCATTAGGAAAACCAACAAATTTTGTTCGTGTGCAGGTTGACAGTCAACTCAACAGGATAAAAAAAGCACCCTTCCGGGAATTTGCCCGGATGGTGCCGAAGAAAAAATGGCCGCTATAAGCAGCAGTAATAGCTTATAGCTATTACAATGATCTGGTTACTCTATAAAATCGTTTTTAAGACCATAAATGAATCATCACTTACGGCATGTTCAATTCGTCCTGCGTCTTGAGACGCTATCTCTTTTGGAACACCTAAAGAAAGTAGCAGTTTGTAAAAAGTCTCATATCTCTCAAGTACTGATATTGCCACTTTTGATCCGGTTGGAGTTAACAAAATATTCTTCTCGTTATCAATATGAATATAATTTTCACGTTCCAGTTGATGAACAGCGTGTGATACACTTGGACGGGTAACCTTCATTAATGCAGCTATTTCCGAAGCACGGACACAGCCTTTTTCCCGTTTAATTAGAAGAATGCTCTTTAGGTAGTTTTCCTTGGAAACGGTTGTTGCTCCCATCGGTATTCTCCTTTCTGACATTATTATTTTCAATGTGGTCCGCATCCCAGTAAATTGTTACTTCAAGGTTATAGTCACGCTTTAATTGGGCGGTAAGTTCATTGAGTGCATTTTGCACTTCTTTAAAATGAGGGCTCACTTTCGGGACAATTTTTAAAAAAGCAATTTGCTTTTCTGGCCCGAAGTCATATAAATATAACGATTTCATACCGAAAAAAAGTCATACTTATTTATAACTTTTGAAATTCCATCTAATGTCTCTTTACTGGCAGGCTTACCAAGCAGCAAATCCAGATGTTCCTTATAAGAGGTAATTCCAGCCCAAAGAATCATGATGGCAACGCTAAGCCCCCCAATGCCATCGATAGGTAATGCTGTAAACCGCGAGGTGATTAATGATAGCAGCGTGGCAGCAGTCACAACAGAATCTGCCAGACTATCTTTAAATGTGGCTTTTAAAGCAGCTGAACCGTACTTGATGTTCACAACATGAATATAGAATGCAAATAATAATTTTACAAATACGGCAAATACCTGTGCAAAAAAAAGCCAGGCTGTTAATGTAGGATGTTCTGGATGAAGAATACGCACAATAGAAGACTTCCCTACAGATATAGCTGTAACAATGATTAACATGGCTACAACAAAACCGCTAATATACTCTAACCTCCCGTAACCGTAAGGATGTTTTTCATCTGTGGTTTTCCCGCTTAAATGAAAACCAATTGTGGTCACAAGGGAAGATGCACAATCACCTAGATTATTGAATCCGTCTGCAATAACAGAAACGCTGTTATTTAATAAGCCTAGTGTTAATTTTATGGCAAAGAGAAAAGAGTTGACAGTAATTCCGATAACGCCTATCCTCTCTCCGATCCGTTGACGGTTACTAACACATATATCACTTGAAATCTTTTCTTGAATCATTCATTCTCCTGTTCCCCATACCCGTGCCGACGGTTTTCTCTGGCAATATGTGAATTATGGCATGTGGAATCACCATGATGGCGATTGTGCCAATCCTCAATAAGCCTGCTTAACAGTTGAACTAAGAGCCGCTGCTCATCTTCAGATAAAGCCGAAAACAATTCATTTGTAGCCTCTTGCTGATTATGAGTATATTCAGTAACAACTGCTCCGCCCAAGTCGGTTATTTCGACATCAATACCGCGCTTGGTTCCATCAGTTTTTGTTCGGCTGATAAGCCCTTTGCCCTCTAATTTAGTCAGCAATTCGCTTAAAGAAGCGGCACGAATCTGCATTATGTCCAACAGGTCATGCTGTGTAATTTTGTCACCCGATGCCAGTAATGAAAGTATGCGCTGCTGGCTTGGGGGCATTCCCGCATTTTGATGATGTCCACGACTTAACGCATGGGAGCACCGTAAAAAGAGCGAGTAAAGTTTCTCAGACACAAGGTTTGGAGCTCCGTTAATAAAATCCTTGTTATTCATTTAGTGAATCCTCCGTAAATAATTCTTATATTGGGTTAAGGGTACATTCATTTTCCAATAAAGTAAAAAATGGTCTCCCAATTTTGGGAGACCATTTTTATGAAGTTATACCGGATAAGTCTTATTTTCTTTATCTGCCAGAGACGAGTCCACGCCGGTCTGCTGTGCGGCCCGGTACTGGAAGAATTCCTTGGCAACCGTCGGGAACAGGGCATAGGAAAGTACGTCTTCATCCTGCTGTTTCCACTGTGCGCAGTCTTTCTCAAACTGAGGAAGCTGGGGAGGAATCAAATCGGCCGGGCGGCAGGTGATCGGCGTCTCATCACCGATGATCTTCTTCTGGACTTCTTCATTAAATGGTTTAACCGTCTGTCCGAATTCGCCCATAAAAATTTTCTTTGTCTCTTTCGTTACCATTTTATAACGTTCACCGCTAATGACATTTAAAACGGCCTGGGTACCGACGATCTGGGAAGATGGAGTAACAAGAGGCGGTTCTCCAAAGTCTTTTCGTACCTTTGGAATCTCCTGCAGCACTTCCATGTATTTGTCTTCCTGACCGGCTTCCTTTAACTGGCTCACCAGATTAGAAAGCATGCCGCCAGGTACCTGATACTGAAGGGTCTTAATGTCTACGCCCAATACCTTTGGATTTAAGCGTCCGCTCTTTAATGCTTCCTCTCTGATCGGCTGGAAGTATGCACAGATTTCTGCCAACAGGTTCTGATCGTAACCCGTGTCATAGGGCGTATCCCGGAAGGTCTCAACCATAACCTCAGTCGCCGGCTGGCTGGTTCCAAGAGCAAGGGGAGACATTGCGGTATCAATGATATCACAGCCTGCTTCAACTGCCTTTAGATAGGTCATGGAAGCAACACCGGAAGTATAGTGGGTGTGTAAGTCAATCGGAAGCTTTGTGGATTCTTTTAATACCCGTACCAGCTCATCCGCCTTGTAGGGTGTTAAAAGACCTGCCATGTCCTTGATACAGATGGAATCAGCACCCATATCCTCGATCCTCTTAGCTATGTCCTTCCAGTAATCCAGGGTATAGGCTTCCCCAAGGGTATAGCTTAAAGCTACCTGCGCATGGCCTTTTTCTTTATTGCAGGCAGTCACTGCGGTCTGTAAGTTGCGAAGATCGTTGAAGCAGTCAAAAATGCGGATAATATCAATGCCGTTAGCCAGAGATTTCTGGACAAAATACGCTACCACGTCATCGGCATAATGGTTGTATCCCAGGATATTCTGTCCCCGGAACAGCATCTGCAGCTTTGTATCCTTAAATCCATCCCTTAATTTTCTAAGCCTCATCCAGGGATCTTCTTTTAAGAAACGCAGGCATGCATCAAAGGTTGCACCGCCCCAGCACTCTACCGCATGATAGCCAACCTGATCCATCTTCTCTATGATGGGAAGCATCTGCTCGGTTGTCATTCTTGTAGCAAACAAAGACTGATGAGCGTCACGAAGGACTGTCTCTACAATCTTAACCGGCTTTTTCTCTATTTCTGCCATTGTCTTACCTCCAGGTTTGTTCATTCTTCTGTTTACCGGAAAGGCTTAACGCCTTTCCAGGGAAAAGTTACCTAACTCCGAATATTGCCATAAATGTACCAGCCGCAACTGCAGTACCGATAACGCCTGCCACGTTTGGTCCCATGGCATGCATCAGCAGGAAATTGGTAGGATCTGCTTCAGAGCCAACCTTCTGGGACACACGGGCTGACATGGGAACCGCAGATACGCCTGCAGAACCGATCAGAGGATTTACCTTGCCGCCGGAAACCTTGCACATCAGCTTTCCAAACAGCACGCCGGCGGCTGTTCCGACTGAAAATGCCACCAGGCCTAAAATAACGATCTTGATGGTGTTCATATTTAAGAATGCTTCTGCGCTGGTCGTCGCACCTACGGAAGTTCCTAACAGGATAACCACGATATACATCATAGCATTGCCTGCAGTTTCTGTTAACTGCTTTACCACGCCGGATTCTTTAAATAAGTTTCCTAACATCAGCATGCCCACCAGGGGAGCCGTTGTGGGAAG
>DEYX01000063.1 GCA_002365025.1 Hungatella sp. UBA3147
AAACGCCTTCGGGACTCCGGTGTCTCAGCCGATGAATTCAACAGTATTCTGGAACAAAGGCGCAGTTCCTATTCATCAAAGCGGAAAAGACGGCGGGGAGGCCGTTTCAAATGACCTTAGATAGCAAGGGGTTTTCCATGAGTAAACAGAAAAAATTATCCAAAAAAGATCTGCTTCGAAATTGTATAGTTACCTTTATTTCCCTCCTGCTTGCCACCATCCTTTCCTACATGATGCATATACTGGGAGGATATACTAACAATGTGGGAATCATCTATATGATGGCAGTGGTCGTGATCTCCCGTTATTCCAGCGGCTATATACCGGGAGTCATTGCCTCCTTTATTAGTGTGATCTGTGTAAACTATGTGTTTACTTACCCATTTATGGCGTTTAATTTTATAATGGAAGGATATCCCGTTACCTTCCTTGCACTGCTGATCATTTCAACCATTACAAGCGCCACTACGACTAATTTAAAAGAACAAAGCCGTATTTTAAACGAACGGGAAAAGTTATTAATGGAAGCAGAAAAAGAGGCCTTGAGAGCAAACCTTTTACGGGCTATTTCCCATGACC
This sequence comes from Hungatella sp. UBA3147, assembly GCA_002365025.1. GTDB lineage: Bacteria > Bacillota > Clostridia > Lachnospirales > Lachnospiraceae > Lacrimispora. Next base: position 580 of record DEYX01000063.1, read on the forward strand.
TTCGGACTCCTCTCACAGGAATCATCGGCGCCAGTAACACATACCTGGAAAATACAAACACTATGGCTGAGGCAGAAAAAACCAGCCTGGTCTCCAATATCCGGGAAGACGCCAACTGGCTTTTAAATATGGTGGAAAATCTGCTCAGCGTAACCAGGATACGGGATACCGGAGCTCAGGTTTTAAAGCGGCCTGAGCCGTTAGAAGAGGTAGCTTCCGAAGCTATTGAACGCTTTCACAAAAGACTTCCTAAATCCATTGTCCGTGTGAAAGTTCCTGATGAGTTCATCATGGTTCCCATGGATGCCACTTTGATTGAACAGGTTATCATAAATCTACTGGAAAATGCCGTCTATCACTCCAATTCAACGGATCCCATCAGCCTGTCGATCTTCGTACAGGATGGATATGCCTGGTTTCAGGTCCGGGATCAGGGCGTGGGAATTTCCCCGGAACGGCTGAAGACTTTATTTGACGGTTACACCTCATCGCCCAACAGCAGCTATGATTCCCATAAAGGAATGGGAATCGGGCTTTCTATCTGCAAAGCCATTGTTACTGCCCACGACGGGAACATCACAGCCGCCAATGAAGAACATGGCGCAGTTTTTACATTTACATTACCATTAGGGGAGAATGCTTATGAGTAAGTTTACAATCGTCATGATTGAAGACGAAAAGAATATCTGCAATTTTATTGAAAGTGCATTGGAAAGACATGATTATAAAGTAAATACCGCCTACAACGGGCGGGATGGGCTGGCTTTGATCAATTCCCTTTGCCCTGATGTGATCCTTCTGGATTTAGGGCTTCCGGACCTGGACGGAATCGATATCATTAAAAGCGTACGAAGCTGGACTTCGATTCCTATTATCGTCATCTCCGCCAGGACCCAGGAGCATGAAAAAGTGTCCGCTCTTGATTTCGGTGCCGATGATTATATAACAAAGCCCTTTGGAACCAGCGAACTTTTAGCCAGGATCCGCACAGCCCTTCGTCATGGAAGACCTACCGTCAGCACCGTGGATGGTTCTGTCATTCCCACCCCATACAGCAGCGACGGCCTGTTCATTGATTTTGCCAAGCGGTTGGTCACACTGGACGGACACAAGATCCATTTGACTCAGATCGAATATAAGCTGGTTTCCCTTCTTGCGGAAAACTCCGGCAAAGTCCTGACTTATGACTACATTATTAGTCACATCTGGGGACCTTACGCAGACAGCAACAATCAGATCCTCCGCGTCAATATGGCGCATATCCGCAGAAAAATAGAAAATAATCCGGCGGAACCAAAATATATTTTTACGGAAATCGGGGTTGGATACCGAATGAAGGAAAGCGAAATTTAGGAAAGGGGGGAATCCCCCTTCTTTTTATTCTGCTTTCTGGTCTTCGTCTTTTGCACCCGTTTCTTTTTGGTTTCTTCCTTTTTTTCGTAAATCTCACGGACGTCTTCCTCACCTATCAGCCTCATGGTCTTAACCACGTAGATACGTCCGTCATCTCTCCGCCTCATGCGGATCTTGCCTTTTACATTTCCATGCTCAGGACATGAACCAAGAGCCGTGTAAAACTTCTGGTTCACGGAAAACCATCTGATCTTTTTCCGAAGCATCCGGTTGCACTTGCAGCAGATCAAATCGGTAACGGTTTTATCCTCAATGGCATCCTGCTTCGTCTCAAAGGGCCTTGAAATGTATTTGGAATACCCGGGAAACACCAGATATACCTCTTCCTCTTTATTTTCCGGCAAGCGGTAATAATCCGTAGACAAAAATTCCCGGACCTTATCAAAATTCATTTGATTCATAACGCGCCCGGTATAATGGGCATCGTCAAGGGCCCGGTGAAAAGGCCGCTCTTCCATGATCTGAAGCTCTAACACTGCAATGTCAAGGGATTGCCTATCCTTACCGTCCCCATAAAGCAGGCTGTAGAGTTTCTGCACATCATAGTAGAGAAAGGGCTTGGGAAAGGGGTTTGGAATTCCATAAAAAGCAATGTTCCGCTGCAGCTCCGTTAAGTCCATGGAGCCCCAGGTACAAAACACGGCTTCCTCTCCGCACCACATGAGAAACTCCCTTACAGCTTCCTCAAAGTTACAGCCCTCTTCCATCAGAGTCTTTTGATCCATGTGGGTCACTTCTAATATCTTTTCATGAAGCTCAGGATAAATTCGAGGCCTTATAAGCCGCTTAAATTCCTCCACTTCCTCCAGGGCCTCATTAAGCTTTACTGCCCCGATCTCTATAATTTCAAAGGGAAGGTGCTCTACCGTCTCCTCCTTCCCTCCGGCGCTCTGGTTCCATTCCAGATCCAGTACAATATAATTCTTCATAGTTTGCTCTCTTTAATCCTTTATTCTGTCAGCCCTCTCAGCTTTTCACGAATCCTCTGCCTGCGCCTCTCCGTCTCTTCTTTCTCAAGTGTCCACGTCCCTTCAGTCTCTGTAAGGATATCTCCCTCCCTTATACCTTCCGGCAGTTCAGAGGCTTTAACCTTTAACATATCTCCGTTCTCATCTTCACAGATAATTACCGTTTCCCCGATTCTGTCAATGGTATATTTCATAACCTTTTCCCTTCCCTTTCTGTGCCAGGCTAAGGGTTGCAGCTTTGGCACGGCTCATATCCCATCTGTATCAAATTATCTCTGGAGCCATTATAGGTTTTCCGGTTCTCTTCCTTCATGGAAGCTGCAGACTTGCAGTCCGGCCGGTGAAATTTTTTGGTATTGGTATTTATTACATAATCCTGGTCTGCTTCCGTACTTTGTGTCCTGTTTCCATCGGTTCCTTCTGTGATACCGGGAAAGGTAACTTTTGATCCGTCGCTCACTGCCACTATGGTTCCAAGCTGGTCTGTCCGCAAAACCTTAATATTCCGCTTTTTTAACATATCCATAATTTCCTTGTGAGGATGGCCGTAATCATTATTTTTACCGCAGGAAATCACTCCATATTCAGGATCAACCAGATCCATAAAGCCTTCCGATGATGAAGTGGTGCTTCCATGATGGGAAAGCTTCAATATATCTGCCTTTAAAGGAAAGCCGTTAGCCACCATATCCTTTTCTGCATCTTTTTCTGCATCTCCGCATAAGACAAAGCTGTTCTTTCCATAAACCAGGCGAAGGCCTATGGACCAGTTATTTAAATTATCTCCATAATCCCGGTCGGGAGCGATGATCTGGAAAGATGCATCTCCTAAGGAGTAGCTTTCCCCTGGTTTCGGAAGGGTTATTTTTAAATTTTTATCAGCAATGGCATCTAACAGGCGTTCATAAACCTTTGTGGTATGTTCTTTTTCCGGTAAAAAGACCTTTTGAACATCAAATTTCCGGATGATCGTCTCCAGCCCGCCGATATGATCTGAATGGGGATGGGTTCCGATTACGTAATCCAGCTTCTTCACTCCCTGTTTCTCCAGATAAGAAGCGACTGTCTCGTCCTGATCCCGTTCCCCTGCGTCTATCAGCATATAATGACCGTCTTTTTCTACTAAGGTGCTGTCTCCCTGGCCCACATCAATAAAATGAACCCTTAGATCTGTCCCTGCCTCATTTCCCATTTCTCTTTGGGTTAATGAGGAAGAGCTTGCAGTTGGGCTGCATCCTGCCATACAAAGGGCTAGGAGGATTGCCGCTGCTATCAATACCCGCTTATAAAATTTTTCTGTCTTTTTTACTGTCATTTCTGTATGCCTCCGCCCTGTTATTATATGATAGAATCTTTAATCCTACAAGTATTTTTCAAATGGTCCGTCTCCAGGCGGTCAAAAAGGCGGACCGCAAAAGCAGCCCGCCAATTTTTTTATTCTAAGGAAGTTTCGCTCCATCAGCTCCAACATTAGCCCCATCAGGCGTTATGGTGTTTGCCAGCATCTGCCCTCCTGTGAGATCGCAGTAATACTGTTTTCCGTTCCATGCAACCCAGCCTGTAGCCATATAGCCATTTTCATTGAAGAAATACCACTGTCCGTCGATGTTCTGCCAGGTGCCGACCGGATAACTTCCGTCGGGATTCGCATACCACCAGCCGGTTTCATCCTGTTTCCAGCCGCCGCTGCTTTGGGAGGATGTACGGATTAACTCTGCCGCCGCCCCATCAACATAATTGACAGGAGACTCCACCCAATCACCTTTATTCTCGGTATTCTGTTTATTCACCGGACGCACCTTAAACGTGTAGCTTCCAGTTTTTCCCATTAAAAGCCCTAGATCCAGACTCGTTCCCACGGCGGTCTTTACCCCTCCCGTGTTCTTTCCGTCACGGAATACCTTTACTTCATAACTTCCCGCCCCGGCGGCAGGACTCCACACAGCCATAGTTTTAGTCCCCCATGCTGCGCTTTCTATGGGCTGGGTAAACTCACCGACCTTGGGAAGATCTATGGTCACCGTCAGGGTCTGGCTGAAATCTTCCCTCGCCTGCTTTATGTAGGTTCCTCCATCAATTGTGAAGCCGGATTCTGCTACGGAAAAATAATAGCCATCCTGCGCGTACAGCTTTACTTCCAGCCTTGGTATTTCCTGCTCAGACCACTGAAATCCGCTGTTAGTAAATTCGCATTCTCCCACATCAATCTTACTGTTTTTTGTCGTTATCTCTGCCTGTTGTTCAAATACAGAGCCTCCCGGCACAATATCCGCTGTCACGGTTAAGTTTACTGTTGTGATTTTCTTTCTGGTTGCTGCCATGGAAGTCATGCAGCTAAGCCCTGTTGCCATTGACACAGCAAGCACCAGAGACAAAATTTTCTTACCATTCATAAACAATCCCCATCTTTCTATATCATTTCTGTTTGCGGTACAATAGACTTATTATACCCCATCCTAAGGCGTTTGTGAATAGCCATTCGGCTTTCGTAAGGTTTTGCGGCCGTTCCCGACGGCAGAAGTGCGGATCAGCAGCTGGATAACCCACCCAATTTTTGAAAAAGCAAGTCAGCCAAAAGTCCCAATTGTGTACTAAGTATATTTTTATACCTTTATCGTTCAATCTTTTATTAAATTTAATTCATATTTTCACTTGATCGTTAATAATATATCAAAATATTGCTAATTTTATGGTTAATTAAGACAAATATATGTTGCACTATAACAATTAATATGATAAACTAACGTCAATGAAACATTTGCTAGAGAGCAAGAGAAATCAGACGTTACATTTCCGCCATTATCTCTAAGGCGAAATGTAATGCTGGTTCTTTTTTCTTTTTAGGAAAAGGAGGATAATTTTTTCATGAAAAAGAAGCAGTTTTTCCGGGCAATCGAGCCTTATCTGTATTTGCTGCCCGCCATGTTTTTCTTCTCGGCTTTCCTGTTCTGGCCGTTCCTCAAAACCATTTGGCTCAGTTTTGCCATGACGACTCCCCTTGGGGCAGTCTCCTCCTTTGTCGGCCTTGGGAATTATCTTACGATCTTCACCTCCCAGGCCTTTCAAAACAGCCTTCTGGTATCCTTTCAATATGCAGTGATGACAGTGGCCTGCTCCATTGTGATCGGGTTTATCCTGGCCATCATCAGCAATGAGGATATTAAGGGAAAGAATCTGTTCCGGACTGTTTATGCCCTTCCCATGGCCATTTCCGCAGCAGCGGCTTCGGTTGTTTTCATGTTCATCTTTCACAGCAGCCTTGGCATCATCAACAAGGTACTGGGAACCCACATCGGATGGCTTACGGATCCTAAATACGCCTTAAGTGCGGTGACCCTAGTGACCGTATGGATGAACATCGGATTAAACTTTATATTCCTGACCGCCGCTTTACAAAGTGTTCCTGTGGATCTGTATGAGTGTGCGGCCATTGAAGGAGCCGGATTTTTTGCCAAGCACAGGCATATTACCATCCCATGCATATCCCCTACCCTGTTTTTCCTTTTGATCATTAACGTCATCAACGCCCTTCAGGCTTATGCTCAGGTCAAGCTGATGACTCAGGGAGGTCCTTCCGGAAGCACCAATGTCATTGTTTACCAGATTTATCAGGAGGCATTTATGAACAGCCGGTTCGGCATGGCCTGTGCGGAATCCATCGTCCTGTTTATAATCCTGATGGTCTTGACATTGATTCAATTTAGACTGGAAAAGAAGGTGACCTATTGATGAAAAACAAACTGGTTAAATATTCACTTTATGCCTTAAATATCCTCTTTGCAGTCATCATTATCTCACCAGTGGTTTACTGTTTTAACGTCAGCATGATGACCATGAAGGAAGTGTTTTCCGGGGGCTTTTGGCCAAAACAGCTGATCCCGGACAATTACATAAAAGCTCTGCAGCTGGCCCCGTTTTTTACCTTCATCAAGAATTCCCTGATCGTATCCTGTACCGTTACCTTCGGACAGATCGTTACCGGGGCTTTGGCCGCCTATGCATTTTCCATGATGAAATTCCGGGGCAGGAATGCACTGTTTTTATTGATGCTTGCAACCATGATGATCCCAAGCCAGGCCATTATCATTGCAAACTATTTAATCATCTGCGATCTGGGGCTTAAGAACAGCTATACGGCCCTCATCCTTCCAAACGTGGCATCTGCATTTGCGGTATTTAACATGAGACAGGCGTTCCTGCAGCTTCCAATGGAGATAAAGGAGGCAGCGGATATTGACGGATGCGGGAACTTCCGTTTCTTCTGTTTCATTGCCCTTCCCCTTGTAAAACCTTCCATGGGTGCGTTGGGGATCTACACATTCCTTCAAAGCTGGAATCACTATTTATGGCCGCTTCTTGTTACAGATTCGGTGAACATGCGAACCGTCCAGATCGGTCTTGGAATGCTTCAGGGTGCGGAATCCACAGACTTCCGTCCGGTCATGGCCGGGTCCATGATCATCCTCATCCCTTCGATCCTGGCATTCATACTGGGACAGAAGCAGCTGATTTCCGGCCTTACCTCAGGGTCCGTAAAAGGGTAAATATTTCATGCATGCCCTAAGGGCAATGTATAGAGATAAAACTATATCATTTAAAGGAGGATATCTATGAAAAGAAGAAAAAGGTGGCTTGCGGCGATTATGGCTGCTGTCATGTCCATGACTCTTGCTGCATGCGGTGGAAGTGCTACTTCCGGGGGAACCACAGCGGCAGGTTCCACGGAAGCCGCTGCCACAAAAGCGGCAGCTGACGCAAAAGCTCCGGCTGAGGGGGGCAAAACAGTCATTACCCTCTGGCATGCTATGGGAGGTGTAAACGGAGAGGCAACCGAAGCTCTGGTTAAAGCCTTTAATGAGTCCCAGAACGAGATTGAGGTAAAAAGTGAATATCAGGGAAACTATGATGACCTGATCACCAAGCTGAAAGCAGCCATGCAGAGCGGCAGCATGCCGGACGTATGCCAGATGTACGATATCGGCACAAAATTTATGACCGACAGCGGTCATGCCATTCCGGTACAGGATATGTTTGCCTCCACAAACTTTGATCCTTCTACGGTTATGAATATCATCACAAGCTACTATACGGTAAACGGAAAGCAGATGTCCATGCCATTTAATGTTTCCACTCCTATGCTGTATTACAACAAGGACGTTTTTAAGGCAGCCGGTCTGGATCCTGACACCCCGCCCAAAACTTTTGACGAGGTATTGGAATTCTCTAAAAAAATTGTGGAAAGCAAAGCAGCTCCCGTGGGCTATGCACAGGCCATCTACGGCTGGTTCTTTGAACAGCAGATCGCCGGCCAGGGTAAATTCTATTCAAACAATGAAAACGGACGGAAAGCGCCGGCAACCGAAGTGGATTTCGTAAACAACGGAGCTGGACTTAAGATTTTTGAAACATGGAAAAAGCTCATGGATTCCGGTTATGCGGATAACTACGGCAGCACCACCGCGGATACCCAGACCGCATTCTTCTCAGGCCAGACAGCCATGATCATTGAATCCACGGCAATTCTTAAAAATGCTACGGCAAGCAGTGATTTTGAGATCGGTACCGGATTTCTTCCAAAGATCGATGCATCTGCTGCCGATGGCGGTGTCATCATTGGAGGCGCATCCCTGTGGATGATGGACAATAAGGATGAGGCGAAAAAGAACGCTGCCTGGAAGTTCATCGAATTTACCACCACACCGGATTCCCAGGCCAACTGGAGTATGTCCACCGGTTACTTCGCAGTTAACCCGGAGGCTTATGAAACTCCTGCCATGAAGGATTTCATTGCTCAGAACCCCAACTTTACCACTGCCATCAACCAGTTAAAGGCTACCCCTGTCAATGGATACACCGCAGGTGTATTATCCGGAGTAGCCACCGAGTCCAGAAAGATCTTTAACGAAGCAATGGAGAAAACCTATGACGGCACCTATACACCGGAACAGGCGGTAAGTTTCCTGGCTGAAAAAGTAAATGCAGCCATCGCTAACTATAATTCATCTACAAAATAATGTTCAAAAAGCCTTCGGCACAAAAGCCGGAGGCTTTCTTTTCTCTATCCCTTTCCTTCCGGAATCCGCCTTCTTTAACAGATCATGAAAGTAGTCTGTACAGTAAAAAAATAACAAGTGAATTCTTATGATTAGCTTTATCATTCCGATATATTATATGACGCATGACGCAATTTCCAATCTATATGCATTCCGGTTAGAATATCGGGAAAGGAACGATAAAATGAAAAAACAGAATACAAATGCCGATGATTCCGGCAAAGAAGCGGGTTCTCTGATAAAAAACTTATCTGTCGGCAAAAAACTGATTTTAGGTTTTGGCATAATACTGCTGATCATTATAGCATCCACTTCAATATCCGCATGGAACACAAAAAATCTCGGATTCCAGGTGGAACGCTATTACCGCTACACCGTACCAAACTCCAACAGCACATGGACCATGAGATCCGGGCTGGCTTCGGCACAAAAATATCTTCTTCAGGCAATCCTTGACGAAAATATCCAGTCCGTACAGGATAGCCTGGCCAGGGCCCAGGAACAGGAAGAAAGCGTTTCCGGCGCATTGGAGGCATTTGCAGGCAACCAGTCTTCCAGTGCAAGGGATAACGATATCGCACAGATAAGAGATTTGATATCAAAGACCAAGTCCGCCAGAGAAGAGATTTCAGGGCTGCTACAAGCTTCCTCCAGAGGAAACAGCAGCAAGGCCTATGAGTCTTATAAAAACAATTATTCACCTGCTATTGATCAGGCCGAAGAAATCCTGTCAGGTTTTTCAACGATCCAGCTGCAGTTTGCTGCTTCCCAGAAACAGGAGGCGCAGAACTTCATGAAATCAGCCTGGTTCTCTCTCTCCTTGTCTCTGCTGATTTCTCTGCTGTTTACCCTTTTCATTACCATGATCATCAGAAAATCAATTCTGGATCCTGTGAAAGAAATTGAACTGGTTTACAAGGAAATATCAAAGGGAAATTTACAGGCCCAGATTACATATGTAAGCAAAGATGAGCTGGGAAGCATGGCTGAAAACATCAGAAATACAAATGCTGCCATAACCTCCTATATCCGTGACATTACGGAAAAGCTGAACCTTCTGTCACAGGGCGATATGCGTTTCTCCATGGACCTTGACTATGTGGGAGACTTTGAAGCCATTAAAAAGGCAATTATAAAAACCGTTTCCTCTTTAAATCATACCCTCATTATGATCGATGTCGCCGCACAGCAGGTAAATACAGGAACAGAACAGGTATCGGCAGGAGCTCAGCAGCTTGCAGCCGGTTCCACAGAACAGGCCGCTTCCGTAGAGGAACTCTCCTCCTCCATTGCAAGCATCACGGAACAGGCTGCAGAAAATTCAAAAAATGTTATAAAAGCAACCGAATATGTGGTTCAAACCAGCCATAACGTTAAAAACGGCGGTGCACATATGAAGCAGCTTACAAAAGCAATGGACAATATCGCCATCTTTTCCGATCAGATAACCAATATAACAAAGGTGATTGAGGACATTGCATTCCAGACCAATATCCTCTCACTTAATGCAGCCATTGAAGCCGCCCGGGCAGGAACTGCAGGAAAGGGATTCTCCGTAGTAGCTGACGAAGTCCGTAATCTTGCCGCCAAATCGGCGGAGGCCGCAAAGCAGACAGCGGAGCTGATACAGAATTCCGTTAACGCGGTGCAGGAAGGCACTGAAATCACAGAGAAAACCGCCCAGATTCTGGATGATATTGATAAGACCACCGGCTTTATCAATGATATCGTCAATAAGATCAACCAATCGGCTTCTGAACAGGCCTCTTCCATTGATGAAATCCGCATAGGTCTGGAGCAGGTATCGGCAGTTATACAGGCAAATGCAGCAACAGCTGAGGAAAATTCGGCCTCCAGCGAGGAAATGAGCGCCCAGGCCAATACACTGCGGGATGAAGTAGACAAATTCCAATTGGATACTGAACAAAAGACAGAGATAAAAAGCACAAAAGAGTACGAATATGAGGCCCGGACGGAATCGTCTTTTGAAAAGTATTAATTAAATCAGAAATCCATAATGCCATATGAAAGGGCGTTGATCTATTAAAATCAACGCCCCAGACTGTCAAAAAAGTCGGCA
>DEYX01000021.1 GCA_002365025.1 Hungatella sp. UBA3147
GAGGGTTTGTCATAAGGACCGGAAAGACAGGCTGGGAGGATGAGAACAGCCATGTGATCGAATACAGTCTAAAGCTGGATTCCAATCCGGAATTTACGGCCTCCGTGCTGACGGCTTATGCTAGAGCTGCTTATCGTTTGAATCAGGAAGGCCAGAGCGGATGTAAAACCGTGCTTGATATTGCTCCGGCATATTTAAGTGCCTTTAGCGGAAAAGAGCTGAGAGGGCGTCTGTTATAAAAGAGGCAGGAGGAATAGAGAATGGCAGCGAGAAAAGAAATGGTCCTGTATTATCAGCCTGAAAAGGACAGGCAGAGCGGAAATGATACAAAGGCCGCAAAGCTGAAAGCAGTTCTTGTCCGTATGGGAATACGGATTAAAAACATTTCCCCGGAACAGGTGAACCAGACCGTAGGATATCTGGCAGGCTTTGACGGCTTTGAAGAAAAGGAGCAGGAGAATTGCCCTGATGTGGAAGAGGAGATCCTGGTAATGAAAAATTTTTCAAACCGCCGGATTGACGAACTGCTCTTAAACTTAAGGCGGGCCGGAGTTCCGAAAATCGACCTAAAGGCAGTAATCACCGATACCAACTGTAAATGGAAATTCTATGATCTGTATCTGGAGCTTAAGAAAGAACATGACACCATGTCAGGAACGAATGAGACAGATCCAAAGGAAACGGAAGCGAACGAAACAGATACGGTTTAAGGTGCCGCACAGGATGTTGAAAGATTGATCTATTAAAAAATAGTAAAATAGTATGTAAAAACGCGTCTTGATCAAGGAATGAAACCCTTTCAAGACGCGTTTTTGTTCTTTATGCTGCAAATTTACTGATAATCACAAACAGTGGCCCACTGTTGAAGCAATTCCGCCTCTTCCGGTCTTCTCTTTGAAAGCTGGGCAGCAGCAACCATGGGAAGCCAGGTCTGCACATATTTCTTTGCAGTACCGGTCTTCTTACAAAACAGGTTCATATACATATCTGCCTTATTCTGGTCCTGCAGACAGAACAGCAGGTAAGTTCTTGCTACATCCGCGCTGGCATTTCCCTGAGTCGCGTGTACCCAGTCCAGAACAAACATGGTTCCGTCATCTGTTACCACAATATTGCTGGGATTAAAATCCCCATGGCATAATTTTGTATGTTTAGGCATACTGTCGAGCTGTGTCCGCATATCGTATTTAGTCACATCCTCTAATTCTTCCGTATCCAGGATCTGACGCGACATCTTATCTTTTAACTTATTAAGAAGCGGGCACTGCTTTGACAGAATACTCAAATGAAGATCTACCATATTCTCCATGTATTCCGGTAATTTATCAGGATTTTCATCCATGAGCTGTTGGAGAGTCTTGCCTTCAATGAAATCAAAGGTAATGGACCACTTTCCTTCGAAAACACCAACCTCTAAAACCTTAGGAACATTGATCCCGCCGACTTCTTCCACGCGGGCTGTAATCAATGCTTCATTCAATACATCTGCCTTTGGGAAATCAGCGTTAAATACCTTGATCGCTTTATTTCCATCACGAAAGACCTTTTTTGTTGCAGTTGTAGCAATTAATTGTGCTGCCATACGAATCTCTCCTTCCATCCAACCATTAGTCTGAACCGTTATGTAGTGATTCTGTACTTATATTTTACTACAAAACCCATAAAAAGTATAGCTTGTTTTGTGATTTATCAGGATAAATTTACTGAATATGTCTGCAAATTAAAAGCGGAAAACTGCTGCACCATAAGCCGGAAGCCGGTAAGGGAAAGAGTACTCCTGCCCATCCCATTCCTCCTTTTCAGAGCGGAAAGAAGGCCCTTTCTCTCCCCGCTTGTACAGTCCGTGATCCTGGTCTAAAACAAGAGTATAAGTTCCCCGTTTGGGAACTCCTACCCGGTAATCAGGACGGGCTACGGGAGTGAAGTTTAACACAAACAACAGGCTGCGCTTTTGATCCTTGCTGTACCTGATAAAGCTGAAGATGCTACGTTCCTTGTCATTGGCATTGACCCAGAAGAAGCCTTCCCAGTCATAGTCCCTCTCATAAAGCGCCGGATATTTTTTGTACAGGTGCAGAAGATCTCTTACATAGTCCTTAAGGCTTTTGCCTAAAGTCTCCTCAGACAAATACCAGTCCAGGGAGGTTTTTTCATCCCATTCATGAAACTGTCCAAAGTCCTGTCCCATAAACAACAGTTTTTTACCGGGATGACCAAGCATAAACGTATATCCCAATTTTATGTTAGCAAATTTATCTTCCAGAAGTCCCGGCATTTTGTTGATCATGGAACTTTTCAAATGCACCACCTCATCATGGGATAATACCAGTATATAATTTTCACTGGTGAAATATGTAAGGCCAAATGTCATCTTGTGGTGGTTGTATTTGCGGAAATAAGGATCCAGCTTCATATATTCCAGAAAATCATGCATCCAGCCCATATTCCATTTAAAGGTAAAACCAAGGCCCCCCTCTTCCTGATTTCCGGTAACCTTTGGCCAGACGGTAGATTCCTCGGCAATGACCATTGCTCCGTTTCCCCGTTTTTTAATGACGCTGTTTAAATGCTTAAAAAACTCTATGGCTTCCAGATTCTCATTTCCGCCGTACTGGTTTGGTATCCAGTCCCCGTTGTTTCTTCCATAATCCAGATAAAGCATGGAAGCGACCGCGTCGACCCGGAGTCCGTCAACATGAAATTTATCCACCCAGTAAAGGGCATTGGCAATAAGGAAATTATCCACCTCATATTTACTGTAATCAAAGACTTTTGTTCCCCAATCAGGGTGCTCCCCTTTCCGGGGGTCTGCATACTCGTAGCAGGCTTCTCCGTCAAAGTCCGCCAGGCCATGAGCATCCTTTGGAAAATGGGCCGGAACCCAGTCAAGAATGACCCCGATTCCTTTTTTGTGCATATAGTTTACGAAATACATAAACTCTCTTGGAGTCCCAAACCGGGAAGTAGGGGCAAAATATCCTGTCACCTGATATCCCCAGGATCCGTCATAGGGATGTTCTGCAATTCCCATCAGCTCCACATGGGTATAACCCATTTCCAGAATATAATCTGCCAGTTCATGAGCCGCTTCGATATAAGTATAAAAGCCATCCTTTTCATCCCTGCTTTTCTTCCGCCAGGAACCTAAATGTACCTCATAGATGCTGATCGGTTCATCTAAGGGGTCATTGGCCTTCCGCTTTTCCATCCAGGCCAGATCCTTCCACTGAAATCCCGTTAGGTCTGCGGTAACAGAGGCTGTCTGGGGGCGGTATTCTGCCTGGAATGCGTAAGGATCCGCCTTGAAAAGGATCTTGCCGCTCCTTGTGGTGATTGCATATTTATATAGCTCCCCAACGCTTAAATTCGGGACAAAAGCTTCCCAGATTCCGGAATCAGCAAGAGGTTCCATTGGATTTGCTTCCGGATCCCAGCCGTTAAAATCTCCTACCACGCTGACCAGACTGCCATGAGGCGCCCAGACTGCAAAATACATCCCATCGTTTCCTTCGTAGTTGATCGGATGGGCGCCCAGTTTTTCGTAGATTTCATAATGCCTTCCATTGTTATAAAGGTATCGGTCCACCTCTGTGATAAAACCCATTCCGATTTCATTTCTGCCACTTTCCATTCGCTCATCCCTCCATGATCTTTAAGATAACACCCCGGTTTGCGGGTATGGTCAATCCGATTCTATGGTCAATCACTGGAAATATATCTCCGTTCAGAAGATTGACAGCAGTGTTTCCCCCACAAGGACAGGGAATTCCGGCAAATGCGTCAGAATCATCATTGTTTACTGCAGTTATGATGGCCTGACTTTCATGAAACCTTGCAAATGCATACTGACGGTTTGTGAGAAAAAGCTCCTGGTACCGGCCTCCATGAAACTCCGGGTTCTGTTCATGGATATGTCCCAGCTTGCTGATAAAATCCTCAAGCGGACAGGAAAACTTCTCTACTTTGGAAATGGAAACCAAGGGACGCAGCATGGAGTCATCCGTGTTGGTTCGTCTGCCCTCCATCCCAAACTCGCTGCCATAGTAGACGGAGGGGATTCCGGGAAGGGTGAATAACAGGGTGTAAACCGGATAGAGGTGCTGGGTATTGGATAGCTTGCTTGCGATCCGGTTTTCGTCATGATTGTCCACAAAGGTATAAAGCTGTGAACCGATGGATTCCAGCCTTTTTACATTGTGTGCAATTTCAAAATAATTATGGTCATTATGGCCAGAATAAATGCTCTTATGTAGTTCGTAGTTCGTGACAGAATGAAGCATACCGGGACTGATCCATCTGCCGTATTCTCCATGGATAACTTCCCCCATGAGCCAGAAATCTTCTTTCATTTCCGCCGTGTGCTTCCTCAGCTCCTTCATAAATTCAAAGTCCAGCACATTGGCACAGTCAAGACGTATTCCGTCAATGTCAAAGTTATTGATCCAAAACTGTACGGTGTCAAATAAATACTGCCTGACTGCGGGATTAAAAAGATTAAGGCAAGGAAGCTCAAAGTGTCCCTGCCACGCTTCGTAACCAAAGGAATCTCCCAGAGGACTGCCGCCGGCAAAGCTGATTCCCCGGTACCAGTCCCTGTAGGGAGAATTCTCCCTATGGTTTAAAATATCCTGAAATGCAAAAAACTCTCGTCCCGTATGGTTAAAGACGCCGTCAACAACCACTTTGATACCTGCTTCATGGCAGCGGGACACAAACTCCTGAAAGCCTTCTCTGTCACCAAGACGGCGGTCCACCATCCGGTAATCACGCGTATCGTACCCATGGGTAGAGGATTCAAACAGTGGCCCGATGTAGATCGCATTGCACCCCAGAGACCGGATATGGGAGATCCACTTACAAAGTTCCCCAAACCGGTTCACAACAGAAGATTCCCTGTTCTCTTTCGGAGCACCCACAAGCCCTAGGGGATATATGTGATAAAAAACTCCCCTTTCATACCACTTGTTCATATACTTATCCTCCAGATTATAGTAGTTTATACCTCCCGGCTTTTAAAGCGTCGCAGAAGGAACTGGTAACGCAGCTGTGCCGCGTTAAGTTCGTAGATATAACAATCAATAAGCGTTGGGTCAACCACCTGTTCAAAGTGATTTCTGGCGGAATCAATGGCGGTTTTGGAACGTTCAATCTCACGCCTTAAATTTCGCTCTTCCTCTGACAGGACCAGATGTTTTTTTAATATGCCATGTTTCATTTTATCATCTCCAGATTTTATAATTTTTACCGAATGCTATAATTTCAGTATGTCTGGAAAATGGCACTTTATTCATATATTACCTGTATATCTTTTATTACTTATGTAACTTGGTTCATCAGTTCCTGTAAATACAGTCCCAAAGAACAAAGCTTTTTTGTGCTGTCACCAATGGTCAGGTAGTAATAATTAGCTGTCCCTTCCTGGCGGACATTCACAAGACCTGCCTTTTTTAAAATCTTTAAATGATGGGAAATGGCAGGGCGGGACAAGCGGGTCATTTCCGTGATTTCTTTTACATTCATTCCCTGCCTGGGTCTTATGCTTAAGTCATCTTTGGTGTTTGAAACGTCGTTTCCCAGGTCATCATAAAGACCTGCATTGGCCAGAACCGTAATTATGGTCAGCCGCACTTCGTCTCCGAGAGCGATAAAAATCGGCATGCAATTCTGGAAAAGTTCATTAAAATCCTCGGCATGCATGGTTGGATTCCTCCTTTGGTTTAAAAAATTAAACTAATATTATTTTATCATCTTAACAGGATAACGTCAATGTTTTGCTGCTATAATTTTGTGGTTTATGCTGCGATAAAGAGAAAAAAATGAAAAAAATTGTTGAAATATGACAATAAATTCACAGAGGAGCCTTTGCTCCCAGAAAACCATATAAAAGAATGTATACAATATTTTTTATAAAAAACAGTTGACATTTTATTTTCCCTTGTGCATAATAAAGGCACATTCTTATATGCGTTCCGCATACAGCATTTCAAAAGTTTTTCATAATCCATAGCTGATTTTCCAGCGTGAATTCCAACGTTAAAATTTTATGTAAAGAGGGGGGATTATATCGTTCGGTATGTTATTTTGCTGCTTATTTTAGGGGCAGGAGCTTTTTATGATGTCCGGGAACACCGTATCCCTAACTGGTTGGTGTTTTCAGGGATCATCCTTGGCATTCTGCTTGAAATCCCTGGTCCGGAGAATCCTTTTGGAGGCCTTCTGTTCTTGCTGAGGCTGGTAATTGTGACAGGGATATTCTTTTTCCTATTCCTGTGCCGGATGATCGGTGCGGGAGATATCAAGCTTACTGCACTCATATGCGGCTTTCTGGGGTTTAGAGCAGGTGCTTTGGCCGTTGGACTTGGTTTTCTTATAGGGGCTTTCTGGTCCTTTATCAAAATGGCAGGGAGTGGCAGCCTTTTTGCCCGCCTTTCCTTTCTTCTTGCCTATATCAGGCACGTATTTCAAACTGGGAAACTTACAACCTACTACGATCCTGTCCGGGATGGATATGATATGGTGATACCTTTAGGCCTGTGCCTGTTTTTAGGGACACTGGGTTCTGTGTTTTTTTGATCAACTGGATATGAAAGCATATCCGCTTGATTTATTAGTATACAAAATAAGGAGGTTTGATTTTGGCAAAGAGAGTGATGGCGGTTTATGATACGGACCCTTTGTATACGGAGAGGTTCACGGATTTTGTAAACCAAAAGGAGCAGGTCGGGTTCTCGGTTATGGCATTTACAGCCCTGGAACGGCTGAAGACATATGGGGAAGACCATAAGATAGAGCTTTTGCTCATTAGTTCCTCCGTTTCCAGGGAGGATATAGAGAAGATAGCCGCTGCAGTTGTGATCATACTGGCCGACGGTGAGGCGGTCCCTCCGGGAGGACAGTATCCAGGCGTTTATAAATATCAGGCAGCTGACAGTCTGATGCGGGAGGTGATGAATTACTACTGTGACGATCCCGGAGATCCGGGTTATTCCATGGTTTCAAAGACGGGGAGGATCATAGGAGTCTATTCTCCCATCAACCGGTGCTTAAAGACCTCTTTTGCCCTTACCATGGGACAGCTTCTGGCCCGGGATTTAAAGGTTCTTTATTTAAACTTTGAGGATTGCTCGGGATTTCGGCGGCTGACCGGAGAAGAGTACAGGGGAGGCTTGTCTGATCTTTTATATTATTACAGCCAGGAAGGTTTTCGCTGGGTACGTCTTGGATCCGTCGTCTATACCTGGGGGGAGCTGGATTATGTGCCGCCTGTGCAGTACCCTGAGGACCTTTGCCAGGTGACCGGGCAGGTGATGGCGGAGCTGGTAACCCACATTGCCATGGAAAGTGTTTATGAATCCATTATTCTGGATTTAGGTCAATTCGGCAAGAAAGCTGCCAAGGTGCTGGAGATATGCGATGCAGTATATATGCCGGTAAAGGATGACTGCGTATCTGCAGCAAAGATAGAAGAGTTTGAGGAATACCTGGTGTCATCCGGTCATGAGTCTCTTAAAAACCGGATTCAGAAAATAAAGCCTCCCTATCACTGCAGCTTTGGACGGAAAGACAACTATCTGGAACAACTCTTATGGGGAGAATTGGGAGATTATACAAGACAGCTTTTGAGGAAACAGCCATAAGCGGTATAGAAATTATACAAGGAGGAACAGTCATGGACGATGAGGAAAGAAGGAAGCTTCGGGAAGAAATCATGAAAGAGCTGGATGAACGGCAGCAGGTAAGTGATGAAGAGCTTTATGACATCATAGACTGCAGAATTCTGGAGTATGGGCAGTCCAGTTTTCTTCCCCTAAAAGATAAGAAGGAGCTTCGGGGCAGGCTTTTTGATTCTTTCCGGCGGCTTGGGGTCCTTCAGGAGCTGGTAGATGATGAGGATGTGACAGAGATTATGGTAAATGGGGCTGACCATGTTTTTGTGGAGAAAAACGGGCGTATGGAGCAGTGGGTCAGATCCTTTGACAGTCAGGAGCAGCTGGAGGATACCATTCAGCAGATCGTCAGCAGAGTAAACCGTACGTTAAATGTATCAAGGCCCATCGCGGATGCCAGGTTATCTGATGGTTCCAGGGTCCATGCCGTGCTGCCGCCCATTGCCTTAGACGGCCCCGCTGTGACCATCCGTAAGTTTCCAAAGCCCATTACCATGACCAGGCTGCTAAAGCTGGGCTCGGTTACGGAAGAGGTTGCGGATTTTCTAAAATGCATTGTAGAGGCGGGTTACAATATTTTTATCAGCGGAGGGACCAATTCGGGAAAAAGTACGTTCCTCAATGCCCTGTCCGCCTACATCCCCAGGGATGAGCGGATTGTGACCATTGAAGATTCCGCGGAACTGAAGATTGCTCATATTCCCAATCTGGTGCGGCTTGAAACAAGAGAGGCCAATGGAGAGGGTGATGGGGAAGTGTCCATTGGTGATCTGATCCGGGCTGCACTCAGAATGAATCCCAGCAGAATAATCGTTGGAGAAGTGAGAGGAAAGGAGGCTTTGGACATGATATCAGCCATGAACACCGGCCATGACGGAAGCCTCAGCACCGGTCATGGAAACAGTCCCAGAGACATGCTTTCCAGGCTGGAGACTATGGTGCTCATGGGAGCAGATATCCCATTGGCAGCAGTCAGAAGCCAGGTTGCGGCAGCAATTGATATCTTAATTCATTTGGGACGGCTCAGAGATAAAAGCAGGAGGGTCCTGTCCATTGTGGAGGTAATTGGTTATGAGAACGGAGAAATCAGGCTTAATCCGCTATACAGGTTTGAGGAAGATTATGGGAATCTGGAAGAAGGACAGGCTGTTCATGGAAGCCTTAAAAAAGTGGGAATTATTCAAAACGCCGAAAAACTTAAAGCAGCAGGCATTGAATTATGAAACCTATGATCTGACGCCTGTTCAGTGGTGCCTGTATGGACTTCAGGGCCTTGTAATTGCAGGACTTTTCGCATACATCTTTTACCGCAGTACCCCGTCATTTCTGATGTTTCTCCCAATGGTCTTTATATTTCCAATGATTAAGAAAAGAGAGCTGAAGGAAGGACGGCTTCAGCAGTTAAATCTGGAATTTAAGGAGGGCATCCTTCTTTTAGCCTCCTTCCTAAGTGCCGGCTATTCTGTGGAGAACGCGTTTTCTGCTTCCGTAAAGGAATTGGGCCTGCTTTTCGGGGAGGAGGGGATGGTATCCAGGGAATTTAAGCATATTGAAAGCCAGATCCGGATGAACCGTCCGGTCGAGCTGGCGCTTTCCGATTTTGCAGGTCGAAGCGGCCTTGATGATGTTAAGAACTTTGCGGAGGTATTTGCCGCGGCTAAACGAAGCGGAGGTGAACTGGTTTTGATCATAAGCCACACAGCGGATGTAATAAGGGACAAGGTACAGGTAAGACAGGAGATTTTAACGATGACAGCCTCAAAACAGTTTGAACAAAAAATTATGAGCATGATCCCCTTTTTTATTGTCCTTTATATTGATCTGACTTCTCCAGGTTTTTTTAATATCATGTACAGTACAGGAATCGGAAGGATTCTTATGACCCTGTGCATGATCATTTACATTGCTGCCCTGGGGATTTCAAGATGGATTATGAGGATTGAGATATGAAAAGTACATGGAGATTTCCTTTTACGAAGATACAGGTGACCTGCGCTGTTTCCGGGATTGCCTTATATGTTGCTTTTAAGCTGTTTTATGCAGTGGGCGGGCAGGCGGTAACGGAAGGGGGAGGGCTTAAACGGGCAGGGCCGGGGCACGGAGAGATTACATATGATATCCAGGTATCCGGGCTTGACCGGGGGAATGGGGATAGGAAGATACCGGTGAGAATCCCTGTCAGGGAGCGGCAGTATGGGGCGGAAGAGGCCAGGGAGCTGTTTCAAAGGATCCGGCCTGAACTGACCCGGCAGATGCTGGGGGAAAATGAGTCCCTTGAGGAGGTGAGAGAAAGTTTAAATTTAAAGAACAGCCTGGGAGATTATGGGCTTAGAATCAGCTGGGAGTCTGATAATCCCCAGGTGATCGATTCCTTTGGAATTGTTCGCAATGAGGAGATACCAGAAGAAGGAGAGCAGGTCTGGTTAAGGGCCAGAGTGACGGATGGGCGCCATGAGGACCGATATGAGTTTAAAGTGACGGTTTACCCGCCCTCCCTTACCAAGGAAGAAAAAGCAGCCGCAGACTTTCTTCAGTGGATAGGCCAGATGGATATGAAACAGCAGACAGAGGATCGCCTGTTACTGCCGTCAGTTTATGAGGGGAACCGGCTGACGTATTTTAAGCCTGAGGAGACGGATTACCGGATATTGCCGGTGCTGGGGTTTTTACTGGCGGCTCTCCTGCACGTAAAAGAAGAGTTTGACAGGAAAAGCCAGGCGAAGATACGTGAGCGGCAGTTGCTGTTTGATTATTCTGAGGTGGTTTCCAAGCTGGTAGTTTATATCGGAGCAGGTCTTACCGTTCGTGGAGCCTGGGAGAGGATTGCGGCTGGCTATAAGGAGGCCGTAAAGCAGGGGAAAAGAAGCGCACGTCCGGCATATGAGGAGATGGTGAAGACAGCAGGTCAGATCAGCAGCGGGCTGTCGGAAGGACGGGCTTACAGTGAATTTGGAAGGCGATGCGGCTTACAGGCTTACATAAAGCTCTCTACTCTTCTGGAACAGAGCCAGAAAAACGGAAGCAGGCAGCTTCGCCCGGCTTTGGAGCTTGAGATGTCTTCAGCCTTTGAGCTAAGGAAGAACCTGGCGAAAAAGCTGGGGGAAGAAGCAGGAACCAAACTTTTGCTGCCCCTGTTTATGATGCTGGGGGTGGTTATGATCATGATCGTCGTGCCTGCGTTCCTGTCATTTTATTAGAAGGGAGGTGATATGATGCTGACAACGGTAAACAGACAGATCCTGGATTTCTTTAAGGAAGAAGACGGAGTAGGCGTGATTGAAGTAGTGTTGATTCTGGTGGTGTTAATCGGACTTGTCATTATTTTTAAAAAGCAGTTAACGACTCTTATTAATAACATATTCAAGGAAATCAACAGCCAGTCTAAAGAGGTGTATTGATGCGAAAAAGCGGGCAGGTAACAGTGTTTTTCAGTTTAGCTCTTTTATGCATATTCAGCCTGATGTGCGGACTTTTAGAGTCCGCACGGACTGCCGGAACCAGGTGCTATCTAAAGCTGGCGGCCG
>DEYX01000059.1 GCA_002365025.1 Hungatella sp. UBA3147
CAAACCCTTCTTCTGTAAGGCCTTCCCAATTACCTTCACCTGAATCAAATTTCACCCAGGCTATTTCAACCGCACCGGCATCTTCGCTTCCCGCTTCCCGAAGCTTCCCGCGCTCATCGGACGTAAGCTGGGATGGAACAGCTTCCCCATCCGCATTGGTACCGCTGCCTGCCACGTGCCTGGGCACGATCATCAGCGTATTGATACTGGTCTCATATTCTGAGCCTTCCATCCCGGCAGTCCGCTCATTTCCATATTCGTTAAGCTGCGGATCGTTTGCGCCGAATATCTCCTTCACCTTTAAGTTTACATTCTGTTTAACGCTGTAATCCGCCCCCACATTGCCTCCGTTATCGGTGACTCTGTTTGCGGTAATCTGGGTGTTTTGCTTCGTCGAAGCAGCAGAATCATTTACAAATAAATTGTTTTTCAGCACCCAGCTGGGCTGGAGAATTGAAATACCGCCTACAGTATAAATAGAGCTATGTTCTCCAAGGTCGTTTCCTCCGTAGCCACGTTCATGGATGTTTCCATAGAACGTATTACTTTCCAGTGCTACACTTACCGAACTGCATGCCTGGATCGCGCCTCCGTAATAAACACCATCCACATGTTCGCCTGCATTCTTATAGAAAGTACAGTTTTTTACGGTCAAAGAACATGCCCCATTCGGTACTGTTTTTTCAAAATGTATTGCTCCCGCATCATCCCTTGCTATATTTTCCTCAAATGTTGAATCCTCAATGATCCATGTATTCGAATAGGAGGTTCCGGTATAATAGGAAAGCGCGCCGCCATCTGCAGTACTCACCACAGTGGTAGCTTTGTTGCCTTTAAAATAGCATTGACTGATGTTTAAATAGCTTTGGTTCGTATTGTAATATGATATGGCACCACCGCGTCCTCCTGTTTTGGCAGCAATATTGCCATTTTCCGCTGCATTATCCTCAAAATAACTGTTGCTGATATTCATCACAACATTTATCCGTCCATCGGCGCCGATCGCTCCGCCATTATAACCGGGCCAAGTCCCCCGATTGCCCACGAAGCTGCAATTAGTGATGTTGTAAGTCGTGTTGGATTCGCCAACGATTGCTCCTCCGAACGCTGCGACATTATCCTTAAAAAGAGAGCCTTCGATGACAACGACATTTCCTGCGCCGGATATTGCATTGGACGTACCATTTAAAAACTGTGAATCCTTTATAACAACCCTCTGGCTTCCTAACGATACGGCACTGCTTGAAAGCCCATCAAATGTTACTTGTTCAATCATTACCTGTCCGGAACCTGCATTCACTTTTATCCCGCCGGTGCCTGTCACCAAAGTCATATTTTTAAGTGTATATTCTCCTGCATTGCCTGAAGCAAAAGTAAAGTGCGTATATCCTCCCGGCAATTCGATGCCCCCGCCGTCAATAACAATACTCCTTCCGTTGGCAAGAGCCGGCAGAGTTACCGTTCCTGTCATGGAAAAATCAGAAGACAGTTCTATCGTCATGTCATCCGATGTGCCGTTAATCACACCAGGAAGCTGTGCTCCTCCAGTGACCGTGACCGAGCTGCTAAACGCCGCCAGACTGGGGAAGAATGTCCAGTAGACCGCCCCGGAGGCTTCATCAGTAAGGAAATCGCAGCGCCAGCCGGCAGGCATGAGCGGACCATCCACCTCATATTCCCAACGGGGCTTTTGTATTTCCAAAGCAGCCGAATATCCGCCGCTCATTAACGCTGTCTGATACTCTTCCTCGTAAGCATCGATTAACGCCTGTACCTCCTCCAAAGTCTCTGGCTGCGGATCGTATTCAAAATACAGATCTTCTTCCATTCCGTTGGAGGCCTCATCCGTAAAAACTTCAATTCCGCTATCCTCTCCGGAAGGTGAAGCAATGCTGCTTGTGGCCAATTCCGGTACGTCCTCCAGCGAATCCTCCGACACAATATCCGGATCCCCAGGTACTGCGTCATGCTCCTCTACCATATCCTCAGGAACGGGACTTTCGGCAAAGGTTTTTACAGGCATCAAGCTGAATGTCATGCACAACAATTAATATTAAATTAAACTATACTTTATAAGTTTAATTATAAATTCTCCTAATGCAGCCAGACCTTTAAATGTAGTAAATGCCCCTGTAGATGTATGGAATGGTTTTGATGCGATACCAGATCTACATAAAAAGAGCAGCAGAACGATCTTATTCCATTCGTTCTGCTGCTCTTTTTCTACCTCTTACCGCTTAATGATAACATTCAAATCCGTATTGATCAGGGAGATATGCCTCTTTGCATAAAGCTCTGACACCTCTTCGTCCCGCGCTTTTAAGGCTTCCACTATATTATGATGGGCTCTTATGGCATTCTGTGCGTTTTGCGGTACCTGGAAAGTCTTTAACCGGAAATCCCGTATGCACTCATCAATCTTTCTGCTCATAAAAATCAGCATCTTATTTTTGCTGGCTTCCACGATCTGCCGGTGCAGCTTCTCATCATATTTTGCCATCCCGGCAATGTCCTCCTCCTCCACTGCGCGGATAAACCGGAAATGAATCCGTTCAATCTGCTCAAGCTCCGCATCAGTGGCCCGTTTCGCTACGATCCTTGCACATAAGGGTTCCACGGCACTTCGGACCTCGATATAATCCTTTAATTCCACTTCATTTTTAAGGAACCATTCTGCCAGTTCTTCCTGCCCCAGCTCTTTTTTACTGACCAGAAATGCTCCTCTTCCAGGTTTGATCTCCACCAGGCCACGGGCCTCTAGAATACGGAAAGCTTCTCTGACTGTACCACGCCCCACCGTCAGCTTCTCACACCATTCTTTTTCCGTAGGCAATTTTTGCCCGACTTCTATTCCGTCTGCTGCAGCAAATTCCTTCATACTGTTAACCACCTGCTGCACGATCGGTATTCTAGAAACCTCTTCCATATATCTCACTCCCTCTTCTTCAAATTCATCCTTCGTCTAAATATTTCATGATGTCATACAATCATTGTATCACATTTGTAGAAAACTGCAAACATAAACATGATTTTTTCTATTTTTTTCTAACCCATCAGACAATCTAGTTATTTTTTCGCTGCATAAGAAAAGGCCAATGCAGTGACTTAAAAAGTCTGCTGCTTTGGCCTGAAAATGGATTACAGGAACGTAACCTTCCATGTTTTGATCTCATAAGGATGAATTGCAAAAGAAGCCGTTCTGTCCTTAAAGGTTACTTTTGCCTCTTCCTCTTCCAGCATGCTGCATTCCATGATCCTCTGAATGTCCATGCCAAAGGTCATATTCCCAACGGTCCGTCTGTTGTTTGTCTCATAAAAGCGAAGGATGAGTTCATTCCCCTTTTGTGACTGCTTCACAACCTCAATGACGACGTTATGGGCATCCGCTTTTACCAGAGAAAATGCTCCGGGCAGCTGCCCTCCATCTTTCTCTTTTACAAGGGCTGCCATTGGATTATTCATGGCATATGCCTTTTGTATTGTTTTTGCCGTTTTCCAGTCGCCCTTGTGGGGATAGATGGAAAATACAAAGCTATGGTGTTCCTTATCTGCATCCGGGTTTGGATAGGTTGCCGATTTTAACATGGAGATTCCGATCTCACCGTCATGGACGTGACAGCCGTACTTGCAGTCATTGATCATGCTGACTCCATAATCATCTTCTGAAACATCGATCCACTTATGCATGCATACCTCAAATTTTGCATAATCCCACATGGTATTATAATGGGTTTTTCTTTTAACATTTCCATACTGAATCTCAAAAGTAGCTTCGTCCGTATGGATATCGACCGGGAGAATTGACTTTAAGAAAATATGGTTTTCCTTCCAGTCGATCTCATTGCGAATGATGATTTCCGGGCTGTTGTATAACAGAGAGATGTACTGTTCAATGACGGAGTCCAGATATCTTCTCTTTACACAAATTGTAGCGCGGACCGGGCCGTTTTCCACAAGTTCCATGCTGCTTATGTCCGTAATTTCCCAGGACTTTTCTACATAATAGTTGTTTACATCCCAGGCATCATAGTTGTGAGGTCTGTCTTCATAGGTCATGAGCACGTTGGCATGTCTGTTTTCTTTTAACACTTCCCGTTCATTCTGCTTATCATAAATCGAAGAAATCTGTCCGTTTTCATGGAAGGTCACGGAGATAAACTCATTCTCCAGATGCCTCTCATCTGCTCTTAAGCCGGTATCACAGCTTCCTTCCCGCAGTTCAAAGGTCTTATAGCCTTTAGAAGGAACCTGGGAAGCACAAAACAGCCAGGAACCATCTCCTGCCTTCTGTGCCGGAAACAGGATCTCTCCATCCATTACCGCTAAGCTTTCCATGTACTCAGGAGCCTTAAAGGATACGGCTCCCTCCCCCTCAAAGCTGTTAGGATTAAATACAACCAGATTATCCTTATGGGCAGACACACCCTCTAAAACATTGGAAAGAGCATGATCCACCAGTTCCCTGCCTGTTTTCCCTATTGCTTCATATTCCTTTTTGGAATCATCATATACCTCTTTAATGGAAGATCCCGGAAGGATATCATGGAACTGGTTTCTTAAAATCACTTCCCATGCATCCTCAATGGTCTCCCTGGGATAAGGATTCTGGTTTAATACTCCATCTAACATGGAATAAAATTCTGCATTCTCAAATAAAAATTCTGATTTCCGGTTGAACTTTTTATTTCTTGCCATAGAGGTATAGGTGCCTCTGTGGTATTCCAAGTATAATTCTCCGACCCAGGAGGGCAGATATTTTTTTCCTCTTACTTCTTTATCCAGCTTTTCAAAAAATGACTTAGACGTACTCATCACAGTCCTTGGACAGCCTGGTATGCCTGTTTCAAGTCTCCGCTGGTTTTCCAGCATATCTTTAGTAGGGCCGCCGCCGCCGTCTCCGTAGCCAAAGGACATTAAGACCTCATCATTTAGATATTTCTGGCTATATCTGGCCCAGGCGCCTTTTACCTGTGAAGGATTTATGTATGCGTTATAGGTGGTGAAATGCTCGGTTTCTGTTCCTCCTTCTATAGCTGCCTTATTATAGTCACGGCTTGGGCTGAAGTGGGTTAAAATCCTGGTTCCGTCAATTCCTTCCCATTCAAAGGTATCATAGGGCATTTTATTGAATTCATTCCAGCTGATTTTAGTAGTCATAAAATATTTGATGCCGCATTTTTTCATGATCTGAGGCAGGGCGGCAGAATATCCGAACACATCGGGAAGCCATAGAATCTCATTGTCTTTCCCGAATTCTTCCCTGAAAAATTCTTTGCCATGAAGGAACTGGCGCACAAGGGACTCCCCGGAGGATAGATTGCAGTCTGCTTCCACAAACATGCCGCCTTCTGTCTCCCATCTTCCTTCTGCAACACGTTTTTGTATCTCTTTATAAACCTCAGGAGCATGTTTTTTGACATATTTATAAAGCTGGGGCTGGCTTGACATGAAGATGTATTCCGGATACTGTTTCATCAGCTCCAGCACCGTGGAAAAGCTTCTTACCGCCTTATCCTCCGTAACCGCAAGGGTCCATAACCAGGCTACGTCAATGTGGGTATGGCCCACGCAGTAAACCGTTTCTCTGCTGTTTCCGCTATATTTATCATAGAATTCTTCCTTCATGTATTGCCGGGCTTTTTTAAGGCTTTCATAATATTCTTCCGAATATTCCTTTCTTAAGTCCAGGAGATTTAAGGATTCATTCACTGCATGGATGATGGAGAGATAAGCACTGTCACTGTCAGGAAGAAGCCTGGCGACCTGATAAGGAACGGAAATATCATAATAATACTGCTCTGTTTCCCTGTCTAACACCTTTATCCTGGAATCCATGACAAGCTTAAAATTCTGATCCCCGGTAAATGCGGATAAAACGATTCGAAACGTCTCACCTGGCTCTGCCTTTTCCGTCAGCAGTACCTCCCTGTGATTGACGTCAAGCCCCTGCCGCCTGTCACCATTGACGTAAATGGTAAACTGGGGATTGGTGGCATCCCACAGCCCTTCTCTTCCGGTTTTTAACTCATACACCACCCATTGATCCTTAAAATCCTCAGGAATGGTAATGACTGTTTCAAACCAGAAATATTCCCTGTGGCCGCCCCACAGTTCTGCACTAGTAAGTTTCTCCCAGTCATCGGTACGAAGGTCCTGGACATTTAAAAAGCGTTCTCCGGATTTTAACATCCGGTAACTGGTGACAGGAACTTCTTTCACATAGATAAGTTCCTTAAGATCATCCACCAATTTTCCAATCCGTTCTTTGATCAGTATCATTGTAATCTCCTCCTTATGCATCAGCCTTTGGCTGCGCCGGCCATATTAAAGCCCTTTGACATATAATTTTGTGACAAAATATAAAGGAATATAGAAGGAATGGCATAGATGGCCGAGTAAGCGGCCAACTGTCCATATATTATCATACCATGCTGTCCGAAAAATTGATATAGGGTTACAGATGCCGGTAATTTATTTAGGGTCTGCAACAGGATATAGGGTATAAAAAAGTTGCCCCAGCTCCCTGAAAAGGTAAAGATGAAAACCACGCAAATTCCCGGAAACATTAAGGGAGCGATGATTTTCCTAATGCTTGCCAATGTGGACGCACCATCTACCCAGGCCGCCTCCTCCAGTTCTATTGGAACATTGTCCATAAAATTTTTCATGAGCCAGATCCCATAAGGCATAGAGGTTGCCGTCAAAAATAAAATGAGACCCAAAGTCTTGTCATAGAGTCCAATGGTCAGGAACATCTTATACACCGGGACCATGACTGCCGTTATGGGAAGGGAAGTCATAAATAAAATCGTATATAAGAATAAACTTTTATAACGAAGTTCATATCTTGACAAGGGATAAGCTGCCAGGCCTGCAAATAACACCACCAGGACCGACTGTCCAAAGGAAATGAGCAGTCCGTTGGCAAATGCCCTCTGATTGGTCTGACTGGACAGGATCACCTTGTAATTATCAAGGGTCCACTGGGTGGGTACCTTCACCGCCTGAGAAGCGTTGCCGTCAAAGGAAGCCAGCACGATCCAAAGCAGGGGAAGGACAAATATAACCGCTAATAGGGTCAGTACCCCATAGGGCACCGTTTTTCTTAATTTCCAATACATGAAGCACCTCCTCTAGTCCTTTCTCATGACTCTTGTATAAAAAACACTGAGCACAATCCCGATTACAAGCAGAATCATGGAAATAGCCGTGCCATATCCCAGCTGCTGGGAAATAAACGCCTGCCGGTACATAAAGATGGGAAGGGTCAGGGTTTTGGTTCCAGGTCCCCCGCCTGTCATCATGTAAATCAGCCCGAATACCCCCAGGGTTGATAAGGTATTCAGCATGGTATTTGTGGCTATGGTGTTCTTGATGCAGGGAAGGATGATCCTGATCATGGTCTGAAAAGGGCCTGCCCCATCCACCTTTGCCGCTTCCTCAATATCCGCCGGTACCCCATCTAACGCTGACTGAAAGTTCATCATGGAAAATGCAGTCCCATGCCATATGTTTGCTAAAATGACCGTTGCCATGGGTATGGCGAACAGGAATTCCACAGTGGGAAGATGGAAAATAGAAAAGATCTGATTTAAGGTACCTTCATCTCCGAAGAAGGTGCTGCAGCATAAAGCCACAACTACCTCCGGCATGATCCATCCAGCCAGGAAAACAGGACCTACGATCCCCCGGAAGATCCTGTTTCTGTTTCTCATGTTAAGGGCAATGAGAAAACCCAGTACCTGCTGCCCGACCAGGCTTCCAAGGAGAAAAACAAGGGTGTTGACTATGCTGATGCGTACGGTGCGGTCCTTAAGCATGCTGACATAATTGGACAGGCCGATAAATTTGAGCTGTTTTGCATTCTCCCCTGATAAAGCCAGGTTTGTAAAGGAATAATAAACGGTCAATAAAATCGGCATCACAAAAAATACAAGTAAAAGAACCATAGAGGGCAGAATTAATACTGATTTTCTTGCTTCCGCAAACAGCCGGATGCTTTTTTTATTCATGGTTTCCTCATTTCCGCCCTGTCTTTCAGGGCATATCGGTATCCCTGTAAGGGGTTTCCTCTTTTCTGCCCTGTTTCTTAGGGCATATCGGTATCCCTGTAAGGGGTTTCCTCCGTTTGGATAAAAACAGGGAGAGCCAGGTGCTTTGCTATTGCACGTTAGCCCTCCCCTTCAAATCCTGAACGTTTATTTTGTCACGGTATTATCTGCGCCAACGCTGTTTGTCACGTCTGATTTATACTGCGCCATTGCATCCTCAGGACTCGTACCTGACACCACCGATTCTACCATGGTCTGTATATGGGTGGTAACCGTTGAATACTGGCTGTTTCTTGGCCTGTAGAAAGCTCCGGATAAAAAGCCGGTGCACTTTTCCATAAAGGGCTGGGAAGCGTATGTAGGATCTGCTGCAATATCAGTTCTGGTTGCAATATTCCCCTGGGCAATGATGGTATCCAGATAAATATCATAACTCATGCAGTGCTTGATAAAATCCATTGCCGCGTCCTTTTGATCGGAAAGCTGTGGTATGGATAATGCCCAGCCGCCTGACATGGTGATACTACCCGGTTTCTGCCCCTCAGAGGTAGGCATGGCTGCGATGCCAAGCTTATCCTTATATTCCGGCCACGGAGATGATCCTGTTTCCTTGTAATTTCCTGTCATCCAGTATCCGTCTAAGGAAATGGCAAGCTTGCCTCCTGGTAAATATTCTCTGGAAGCAATGTTTCCTGCCTCTCCGTTTAATACCTTGGAAAGGGATGGCCCGTATCCTTCCTTATATATGGTATTGATAAAACTCAGAGATTTTAAAATATTTTCGCTGGATGCGATCCATTTATCATTTTCATCTAAAAGCTGCTCACCTGTCCCGTAAAGAAGCATCTCATAGGTCTGCATAGAGGTTGCTTCTCCGCTCGCTACTCCTGAATTGCACCAGAAGGGCACCACATCCGGGCATTTCTCCTTGATGACCTTGCAGGTATCCAGTACATCCTGCCAGGTTTTTGGCTGCCACTCCGTATCTAAGCCGGCTGCCTTAAATATGTCCTTGTTATACCACAACCCGCGGGTATCGGTACAGTAAGGGATTCCGTACACGCTTCCGTCACTGTATGTAACTCCCTCCACCAGCGGCCCGTAGAAGGTCCCGTCATTCCATTCCTTATAATCCTTTAAGTAGGCGGAAAGATCAGTTAGATAACCGGCTGCCACGTCCGAGGGAAGCTGGAACGTATCTTCGCAGACTATGTCCGGAGCCGTATCCGCTGATTGAAGTGCCAGAGCCACCTTTGCAAAATAATCTCCTTCTGAAGCAGTAATGGGGGCAATGTCAAGTTCAATGGAATCCTTTTTATCATACGTCTCATACGCATGCTCAAACCAGTTCTTCAGGGCATCACTTCCACCATCCCGGAAGGTGATGGAAATTTTCGCCTTTCCGCCTGTGCTCTGGGTTTCTGCTGTTTTTCCGGTTTCCCCGGAAGCTTCTTCTGTCTTTCCTCCGGCTGTTGTCCCCGTCTCTGCCCCGGAGCCCTGGCATGCTGCCAGGGAAAGAATCATGGTTGATGCAAGCACCGCTGCTGCAACTCTCTTCATTTTCTTCATAAAACCCTCCCATCTCTTATTCGTCTCCCAGACTTCCTGGGAAGAAACATATATTTATATGGTACCTTTATCTACGCGGGCAGCGAACCGGATAAATATGCCTGCATGCTGATCCGGCGACTGCCACGTTAACTATAAGTAACCCGTGAAGCGTGTTTCTTATAGTGGTTAAGAGAATGATAGCATAAGAAAGTTTTACAGAGTATTCCAAAATTTTAGAAAAGGGGTATAATTTTAATCTCATCAAGTAAGTCCCCAGCCACCACTTATGCCTTTCCGGCATTGAAGTGGCAGCTGGGGACTTATTGTGTCAGAAGGAGTGCAATTCCCTTCTGACAAGCTGCTATGGCATCTATTGGTTATGAGCAAGCAGTGAAGTGATCCGATTGACTCCGCCTACCTTTCTAAAATGGCGTTCCTGATATCACCCTGAAGCCTTTTGGAAACCTCCTCCGGTGTCATGGTCTTGTCTCCGAGAAAATCCGTTAGATTCCCTGCAATTCCATCTGATATGATAAACCATGTGGTGTAGGCATTTTTTAAGATGCTCTGGTTTCTCTCCCGTTCCACGAATTCATCAGGAAGACCTCGCACCAGTCCGGGATTTACCTTTATATCCGTTCTTACGGAAAGGCAGTAGGTATTTTCGTAATAGCTTTTTATCACATCCCTGGATGTAAGATAGTCCAGCAGTTTTATAGATTCTTCCATGTCAGCCGTTACCGTGATCCCGATGTTGTCTCCCTGCAGCAGATACGTCTGCTTCTGGATATAAGGGATTTCCGCGATTTTATACTTACACTTCTTATCCGAATTCTCCAATATGGACATGGAGCTTAGCTCTGCAATAGCAATTTTAACATATCCCTTGGAAAACGCCTTCATTAACTCCTTCTGATTCCAGTTGATCACATCCTGGTCTATGATCCCCTCATCCCTCATATTGCCAATCATTTCATACAGTTTCATGCAGTTTTCCGTATCCAGGCTCCTTAAGGTTCCTCCGGCAGAATAGATCATCTGCAGAAAACTGGAGGCGATATCCTCTTTATTCTTCATGGCAAAACCGAAATTATAAGTGCCAAGGGTACTGGTTTCCCTGCACAGCTTAAGAAGCTCCTCCATCGTATCCGGTATGGTGGCATTATGCTTCCTCAAATGATCCTCATTATAAAATACCACATAGGGGTTGCTGGTAAAGGGAACGGAATAGCAGATGCCGTTTACCACCGTGCTGCTGTATGCATTCTTTAAATACAGAGAGGCTCTCTCAGCTGTCATGTAATCGGACAAATCCTTAAGAATTCCCATGGACTCAAGGGCAGGCGTCATGACGTTTTCGCAGATGATCAGATCAGGGAGGTTATTCTGATCCTTATCAATGCACAGCTGTTTTTGAAAGCCGGACTGAGAGACATACTGGATCCTGACTTCCGGATTCCCCGGCAGTTTAGAATATTTATCCACAAGCCTCTTTAAGTAATCACCGCTTTCATCCTCCTCGCTGACAGCCATGACCACAAGCTGGTCCCTTTTCTCCTCCACAGCCGCCACCTCATTGGATTCTCTGTAATATTTTAAAATTACGCTGATTAATAAAAAGGAAACCAGCAGCCATAAACAGATTAAAAGTTTTTGTATGGTCCTGTTCATATCCTAGAATACCTTTCTATAGTCTGAGGGCGACACTCCCATAATGGAACGAAATACCTTATTAAAATACTTCGTATCCTTATAACCCACCATTTCAGCTACCTCATGGATCTTATAATTGCCGGTTGCCAGCAGTTTTTTTGCAATGCTGACACGGAATTCCCCTAAAAAGGTACAAAAGTTGATTCCCATTTCCCTGGTAAACAGCTTGCTTAAATATTCCGGTGTGATCCCCACCAGGTCAGCCGCGTCGGAAAGTGAAACATCCTTATCGTAATTCTGCCTTATGAATTCGATCACATTTAAGATCATGCCATTGCCGGTCAGAGCATCCTTTTCCCTGTCATCTGCAAGCATGTCAATCACTTTCCAGTAATTGTTCAGAAAGATTTCCCTGATTCCGGTTTTCATCATATCGTTTAACAGGTATTGGTAGAGGGCCTCAATGTCTTTGTTTTTCATCAGGTCCCTTGCGGTATTTAAGGCCGCCATAACAAAACGGACGGTATGGTTTTTGATCACCTTAGGCTCTTCCCTGCTTTGAATGACCATCTCCTCAAATTTCCTGGCGTTTCTTCTGATTCCCTCCTTGTTTCCACTTTTTATGTCTCTTTTCACTCCGCGCTCCAAATATTCCGGATATTCCACCCTTTCAAAGGACAGATTCTTAACCAGCTCCCTGTCAATGATGCACTGGTCCTGAAATACAAAGGTATAAGAAAGATATTCCTGCATCTGCTTTAAAGTATCTTTAAGACTGGAAAGACTTCCAAGTTCCCCGTAGCTGATGAGAAATTCCCCCTTCTCCTTAAGCTCCTTCAGAATCTGGGTTTTAAATATGGTCTTTAAATACTTAACGTTCTGGCCGTCTGATATCATGACAAGGATCTGTTTTTCATAGGGAAGCTTGAAGATGAAAAAGCCGGTCAGGCAGATTGCGTCAAGGCTGTCTTTCAGGACTTCCGTCATCTGGTTCGTTGTATCTTCCAGAATGCTTTCCGACTGGATCAGAAACATGGAAATGACCTGGTCCTTTTGCTTTCTTATCTTTTCAGCAAATTGCTTTTGAACCATTTCCTCATCGTTTCCGTCTCCAGTCAATAAAGAAAACAGCTGCTGCTCCGCGGAAACCTGCTCCACCTTGTTCTTTGATAACTTTTTCTCCACGGTTCCAAGGACCTCTATGATGTCCTCCACATCAAGAGGTTTCAGCAAATATTCGGCTACGGATAACTGTATGGCACGCTGGGCATATTCAAACTCTGAGTACCCGGTCAGAAGGACTGCCGCCGTCATAATCCCCGCTTCCCTGATCTTGTGGATCATTGCAAGTCCATCCATCTTTGGCATGTTGATATCCGTTATAACCACATCCGGCTGCAAAGATAACACTTTTTCAAGTCCTGTCTCTCCATCGCTCTCCCCTGCGACCACTTCATGAGACGTATACTTTTCAATGATTTTTATGATCCCGTTCCTGGTGTTTGGTTCGTCTTCCACAATTACAACTCTCATGCAAGTATCGTTCCCCCTGTCTATTCTTCAAACAAAATCTCAGCCGTTATTTGGGTTCCCCTGTCATTTGATTCAATAAAGAAATGCCCTTCTTCTCCATAATAGTATTTGATCCTCATAATCACATTCCGTACCCCGATGCTCCCCTCTATGGTGCCGCTTGAATAATCATAGTGATTCAATTCCCTGACCAGCTCCCCATCCATGCCTTTACCATTGTCCTCCACTTTTACCACCAGATGCTTATCTCCCTTTTTTCTGATGGATACTGTAAGCATATCCTGTCCGGTATCGCCTGGAAATCCATGGATAATGGCATTCTCAATGAGAGGCTGGAACAGAAGCTTGTGCATCTTTAAATCCAGGACCTCCTCATCCACATCCATAATACAGTGAAAAGAAAAGGAAAACCTTTGCTGCTGGAGAAAGATATACTGCTTTAAATATTCAAGCTCACTTCTCACACTTACCACACCATTGCTTTTATGTACGCTGTAACGCAGGATGGATCCAAGATTTTTCAGCATTTTACTGATTAAAAACTGTTCATTTTCTATGGCCATCCAGTTGATGGCATCCAGGGTATTGTAAAGAAAATGAGGGTTGATCTGGGCCTCCAAAGCCTTTAATTCCGCATTTTTTTCACGGATAAGGGCTTCCTTTTCTATCTTTCCGGACTGGTCAATCTTCTGTACCATGTGATTGAAGTGCCTTGCAATCTTTCCAAACTCATCCCGCCAGGTGTGCTCGATCTGAACCGTATAATCCCCCTTATAGGCTCTGTCCATGGCAGAGGTGATCTTCTCAACACAGACCTGTAAGGAACCTGCAAACTGGATCATTATAAGAATGCTGGTAATGATAATCAATATCGTAAGCAGAATGATCACCTCAAAGATATATTTAAAATCCTTTAAAGGCTCTCTGTAATCCCGGATGCTGACCAGGACAAACTGGTTTTTTAACACAGGCTTTGTGTAAATGCTGTAATATCCATTGTTCATGATCTGATGGGCTTCCACCGCCTGCCTGATCTTAAGTTCCGGCTGGGAAAACAGCTCCTCTCTGCTGTCATCCCATTCTTCAAAGATGCCTGTCCCTATTAAATCCGCCCTGGTACTGGAAAGGATGCTTCCATTGGCATCGCAAAGAAAGGATACATTGGTTTCGCTTTCGTTTTCCTGGGAATAGGTTTCCCGGATATTGGTTTCGTCAAGGCAGATCAGAATGCTTCCAACCGTTCCTTGCCTGTAATTATTAATATCCGCAATCCGGTGTCCCAGATAGATGATATTTCTTTTTGTCCCGTTTGCCTCCTCCCGGTTTATGACATTCGAATAAACGGTCTGGGTGTTATGAAATGTCTCATCGGTCACAGCCAGCCAGCTTTTATCCTTTTCCGGAAAGCAATAGCTGTCCATGGTGCTGTTGGTTATGGAATCATACAGGATGCATTCCTTCTTTTGTGTCACCACCGCAATCCCCAATATTTCCGGATGAAGATAGGAGATATTTTCCAGATCTTCTTCCAGCTGCTTCTTTAACAGATAGTAATTCCTGGAATCCCATACATTCAGCTTTTCCAGCTTTAGGGCATATTCATTTTCCGTATAAATAGACATGATGATGCTGTCATATTCGGAAAAGAAATCTTCCAGCCCTTTCTGGGATAATTTCATATTGCTTTCCACCAGAATATCCATCTGTTTTTTTATGGTGTTGGCAGCAATGATACAGGTGATAATTTCAATTACCATGACAGGGACGATTGAGACAAAAAGCAGGATGATCAATGTCTTTTTGGCAATCCCCCAGCCTCTGTATCTGTTTACCAAATATTTGATCAAGCCATGTTCCCCCTTTGTTAAAATCTTCCAAATCTCTTCTTTTTTGTATTATAGCATAATTTATAAATAAGGATAAGTTTTTCAATCAGCCCGGCAAAAAAAGAAGGCCTCAGCAAAAATGCCGAAGCCTTCTATCTTTTTAGTATTTGAAGCATGTCAGGTTAATGCCAGGGCAGTTACGGATTTAAACCGATGCCCTTCTTCTTCAATTTCATTGATCAGAACCTTAACCCCAAATGCCTCTTCCATATGTTCTTTCGATACCACTTCATCCACTTTGCCAAATATACTTTTTCCGCTTCGGTTCAAAATCAATGCCTTATCGGATATCTTTAGCGCATGTGCCGGGTAGTGGGTATTAAATATACAGGATATGTTCTTTTCATCCGCCAGGCGGCGGATTGTATCCAGAATAATCAGCTGGTTTCTAAAATCCAGATTGCTCTCCGGCTCGTCCAGCACCAGTATCCGGGGTTTTGCAGTCAGGGCCCGGGCAATTAAAACCATCTGAAGCTCTCCGCCGCTGATCCGGCTCACCAGCTTCCCTCTTAAATAATCAATTCCAACACTACGGATCGCCTCATCGGCAATTTCTACATCAGCCTTTTTCGGACGGCTGAAATTTCCGATATGGGCACTGCGTCCCAGTAAGACCATCTCTTCTACCGTATAGGAAAAAAGGGATGCTTTCGCCTGGGGAACATAGGCGATTGTCTGCCAGACATCTTTTACAGACATTTCTGCCAGACATGTTCCATCCAGATAGCTGCCGCCTGATTTCCATTTCAGCAGTCCCATCATATTGCGAAGCAGCGTGGTTTTGCCTACGCCGTTTGGTCCCAGAATTGCCAGTACTTCTCCATCCTGAAGCCGGAATGTGATTTCTTTTAAAATTTCTTCTCCTGCCTTATATCCAAAGCAGCCTTTCCTTACTTCAAAAATCACAGCCATCCTCCTCCTGTCTTTCTCAGCAATAGAATAAATACCGGAGCTCCGATCACTGCCGTCAGAATCGACAGGGGAATTTCAGCAGTCGTTGCAGCCCTGGCAGTCGTATCCATGACCAGCATAAATACTGCACCCAGACTGATGCTGGCTGGAATGACCCGTTCGTTATTGCTTCCAAATAGCATCCGGACCCCATGGGGAATTAAAAGCCCCACCCACTCGATTCGTCCGCACATGGAGGCACAGGAAGCCGTAATCAATGCTGCTGCCAGAATAATGATAATGCGAAGCTTTCTTAAGTCAATTCCCATGGACCTTGCTTCATCCTCAGACATTGACAGAATATTCAACCGCCAGCGAAGCAGATAAATTATCAGAATCCCCCCGCAGATCAAGGGACCTCCGATAGCCAGACTCTTGTAGGTAATTCCGGCCATGCTTCCTAACAGCCAGTAGGTGATGGTTGGCAGCTGAGATTCCGGATCAGCCACATATTTAACCAAAGATACAAGAGAAGTAAAAAGTGAAGAAACGGCGATTCCCGCCAGAATGATCATAAACGTGGAAGACTGACCTTTCACCTTGCTGATGGAATAAGTAAGCATAATCGCAATCAGGCCAAATACCAGGGCCACCAGCTGAACCCATAAAAGACTGTCAGAAAATAAAAGGGCCAGTGCTGCACCAAAACATGCTCCCTGCGCCACTCCAAGAGTATCCGGAGTCGCCAGCGCATTGGAAAATAAGGGCTGAAAAGCTGCTCCCGAGACAGCCAGCCCTGCTCCGCAAAGAACTGCCAGTATGATTCTTGGCAGACGGATGTTGAATACAACACTGTATGCCTGGGGTTCGATGGCATCTTTTCCGGAAACCGCATAGGTATATAACAGTTTACAGATATCAGCAAGATTAAAAGAATAGCGTCCGATGCCCAGACAGATCAGGGCCGTTAATACCGGAGCCAGGATCAGTAATATCCTGGTTCCGGTTCCGTATCGTTTCATCAACATGTTTATACTCCGTCTGCTGCTTCACGGGGAGGATTAAATATGCCTTCCACCTCTTCATCCGTCAGCTCTACATGATAAAACTTCAGATAAAAGTCTTTAATTGTCTGGTTCAAATCAAGATCTGCAAAAGCTTCCGGGTGATTCTTCTGTGCCATCCAATAA
This sequence comes from Hungatella sp. UBA3147, assembly GCA_002365025.1. Taxonomy (GTDB): domain Bacteria; phylum Bacillota; class Clostridia; order Lachnospirales; family Lachnospiraceae; genus Lacrimispora. Next base: position 16,756 of record DEYX01000059.1, read on the forward strand.
AGACAAAGAGAAGAATCGGAAGACGGCGGGAACCAGCGGTACATTCCCAGAGGGAATTTATAAACTTTCTGTTCCCGTACGGCCTTAACCGGACTCCAGTCAAATCCTTCAATGCTGTTGTCATAGAAATCCTGAGGCAGGTATGGACTGAAGTTTGTCACGTAGATAATATCCGGATCCCATTCATAGATCTGTTCCATGGTCAGATCCACGCCTGACCCCGGAATATCCTTTGATACGCTGACGGCTCCGGTTGCATCGCACCAGTACTGACCGAAGAACTGGTTGCCGGAAGTCTGGAATACCCCGTCTTTATAATGATAAATAATCATTACTTTCGGTTTATCTTCCTCTTTTACATCTTTTAAACGTTTTTCAATATCAGCGGCTACTTCACGTCCGTATTCCGTAATACCGGCCACTTTATCCGGTTCATCAAATATTTCTCCCAACAGTTCGACCCATTGATTTACTGTTTCCACCGTATTAAACCCGGCAATGGAAGTGCTGAAGCCAACCACCGGTATACCGGTTTTTAACAGTACTTCCCTTTCTTTTGCATTGTTGGCATTGCAAAAGATCACATCAGGCTTCAGCTTAATAAGTTCTTCCACATTGACCTCGCCGCCCTGGATAAAGGAGGTATCCACATCTTTTAATTCCGGAGCCACTTTCATCAACAGAGAATATTCTGCCGCACTCTTAGAAGCCGGATGCATGCCCACCAGTTTGGCGCCTGAACCCTGATACAATACATAAACCGACGGCAATGGCCATAAGGACGCAATCGCCACACGCTCAATATTAACCGGAATGACCACCTCATTACCGCCCTGGTCAATGATCGTCTTGGTCTTACCGTCTGCTGGTGCGGATTCTTCCTCTTTCACGGCCTCCGGTTTGTCTACCGCTGACGCCGCTTCTGTACCGGCCGCCGGGACCGGATCCTTTGTGGAAGCCGTCTTGGCCGTACAGCCGGATAATAAAGCCAGGCACAGAGCCATGCTCAATACACGCGTTACTGTTTTTTTCATCTTTTCTGTTCTCCCTTCTTCGTATCATTGGAAGCTGAATAAGTTTCCATCCAATCGTTTTCCCATGAGCTGCGGCGCATGGTCCCAGCATACCTTGCTGGAAACCGCCACATGTGGCAGCTCGATGAACCGCACACTTTCTTTTTCCCGGATCAGCTGCCGGATCAGCGGATCAGCTATAATGGTATGATATCTTCCACTGTTCACCAGTTTTCTGATTTCACTCTCACCATTTAAGGAAAGACTGTCCTGCCGGTACACTCCTTGTGTTCCTCCGAATAAAACCGCCGGCTGAATATCCCTTATTCCCATCTCTTCCTGAAGATGAAATGCCAGCGACCGGATCAGAACCTCTTCACCGATCATAAGAACCGGACTCGTTTCACTTGCTGTCGTTTCCAATACCCTCTCCTGCTTATCTTTCATTGTTTCTTTCAGCATTACTGCCAGACGGTCCGCCGCCGGCTCCCCGGCCGGAACCCCTGTCACATAAGGAATCTGATATCGTTTTTTCATATATTCTGCCAGGCCAAGACCGCTCTTTGATACCACCAGGTTAACACTGGCAGACGGCGCCTGACAAACCTTATGGAAATCAGATATCATAGAGAAATCCGCCTGAATGGTAAAGCCCCGTCTCTCCAGCTCGCCAATCAAGTCAACTGCATTGCTGTTGTTGGAGAAATCAAGGGGGGTCAGCCCCAGAATATTGATACTGTCCCCAGACGGGCTGACAACCTGCGGTGGCGGGAAGAACTTTTTCGCAAACGCTATGTAAGCATCTGAAATCCCTTTATCATAGTAATGCAGGCCGGTTGTGGCAAGTCCGATGGAAGGAATTCCGGTGCGCTCTTCCAGTTCTGCCGCTATTCCTTCCAGGTCAGTTCCGATAACCATGGGAACCGGACTCCCCAGAAAGCAAAGAAAATTCGGTTTCAGTTCATTTGCGGCGTTTTCTATCTTTTGTATAAATTTTTCATCATTGCCAAGGATCGCATCCATTTCCCTGAGTCCTGAACAGTACACCAGGCTGCGGGAATCATACCATCTGGGTTCATCATAACCGGTATAATTGCCCGTGCAGCCAGAAGCA
>DEYX01000182.1 GCA_002365025.1 Hungatella sp. UBA3147
AGCAATTAGGCTGTTATCATTGAACTGTTCATAGCTTCCCTTCCAGGTGGCACCTATATATGACCTTGTGATCCCGATATAGGTTTCATGGACAAAATCAGCTTTCGCATGATTCAGAAGCCATTCCCGGATCTCTGAGTATTTATAATTATTATTAGATCCAAAACTCAGTTTATTTTCCGCCTTAAGTATGTCTGACCGGATCACACTGTCACATAGAAACAATGCCGTCCGTTGGCTGTTACCCATTACATCCTCATAATCTTCATCGACGCAGCGGAACATATAGACTTTGTTTCCAATGGTCCGGGCCTGTATATCTCCGATGCTGTAATGCATGGTTTTCGGTATTTCACTGGCTGGCCCATAACATACTTTACAGATTCCGTCATGATCAAAATCCACATGGCCGGTCGCTGGCAGTATGACGGTTTCTTCTTTTCCGCACTTCTGGCATCGAACCGTTTCATGACCGTTTTCTGTACATGTGGTATTGACCTTATCTGTAATCTGATAATCGTGGCTGCAGGTACTTTCATCATAAGCTTTTTCAAACCCAACCCTCACAATCGTATATTTCTCATCAGCAATGTTGAATTCGTCCATGACCAGTTCAGATAGATTCTTAATGTTTTGGAATATCTGACTTACGATCACAGTACTAGGCACATGCCCCTTAGCTATGAGATAGACTTCTTTCCGTTCCGTACCATAAGCCATTGATACCAGATTAAGAAGCCTTTCATTGCTTTCCTCTATGCTCTTAGTAATAAGCTGCTGTTCTGATGGCTCATGACCGTTAAGCATAATATCTGCATCTTTAGCAATTCCAAGCCATTTTTCCTGCTTTGCCTTGGCCTCATAATCCGGATCCTCCTCTTCTTGGAGGTAATCTCCTTTCTCATACTCAATATAGTATTTCTGAGTCCCATCGCCGTTTACAATGACACTCCACGGACTTGAAACAAGGGAATGGTAATAATACCGATCTGCTCCCAATATGACTTCTGGAAAATCAACCACAAGGAGCCTGTCCTCTTCTGTCTGACCCTGCCGGACTTTCAAGATCTCGTTGCTGCGATTTCCCTCTTCAACAAAAAATAGGTTCCAGTCAACCCTTTGAGCTTCTGAAGGGGAGGACACGCTTTCTTTCTCGTAAAAGACATTTAGGAGCATATAATCGTCGGTCAATTTGAAATTTTCCTTTTGACCATCGCAAGGCTCATAGCCATCAATAACCGGCCGCGTGATAGCAATCAACTCTCCTTCCGCACCCACATCAGTCACAACCTGTAATATGGCGTTATCCTTAGCATCCATATACCGAACCGTGTATCTGTACTGCTTTCTTTCCTCCTCTGGTTCGTTGGTTTCCACCGAGGTTTTCTCTGCCACCTGATTTTCTGGAACAGCTTCTGATTCTCCTACACCTGGTATCGAATAATTGGGGCTACTGCCTGGCTTAATGTCCTTTTCTGGTTTTGTACTGCTTCTCCGGCTCCCTGATCCTCCACCGCCAGAACCTTTTCCGGAAAGTTTACTTTTCGAAGCTGCCTCTTTCGTTAAAACTGTCTGTATCCCTTTTCCAGGTACATATTGTACTGTACCGTCTTCATCAGTCCAGGCTCCATCGTAATCTACGGGATACCCATCTGGCGTTTTTTCATTTATGTACAGGGCTCCTTTAAGATGATTATTATCAGATCGGTCGGACAGGTAATAGCAACGTCCATCAATCCATTGCCAACCGGTAAGCATTTCTCCCTTCGTCCCGTCAGAGACAGGGTTTAAAAAATACCATTTGCCGTCAATCAGTCTCCAGCCAGTAACCATATAGCCGGTATCATCAAAGTAATACCAAGCCCCGTCAATCAGCCTCCAGGCATTCTTTTCATAAATCTGGTTATCCTCATAGATCCAATGGTTATCCTTCTGTATCCAAGCACCATAGCTTGGAATTGGGACAGCAATTACCGCTAGAGTAGCAGTTAATAAAGCAAAACTTTTTCTTTTATTCATCGAAAAATTTCATCACTCCTTACTATCTGATTTTTCTCCTACCAAACAGACTTTTTTGATTAAACTCTTATATTCAATTAAGAACTTTCAAGCTCTGCAATTTTTCCATAATAAATGAGATTTAGGTATACTGCAGTTCATACAGTCTGTTCGCTCAAGAAGGAATATATGGCTCCTGCAGGGGTAATCCCTCAGGTTGGTCCCAGTAAAAAAGTAGTTTAGAGATAAATTCTATTGCTATTTTGTATTTAACTAATTTATAAATTATGGAATGTAATGGAGGAGTAAATATAATCCATAAGAAGTAGCACCTGAATTGACAGAATAACAGAAATCATAAACTTTTAAAGTACGCTTTTAACGGAATAAAGTGAAATCAGAATATAATGATATGAATAAGAACTTAGAAATAACACAAGGTAAAAAATACCATCACAGGAACATTGAAACACACTGAATAAGTTTCGCCAGTCTATGAAAAACAAACTGAAATAAATGAAACCTACATAATACAATTTTATTAATGGAATAAAACGAATGGGATCTTAGAAAATGAATTCAGATATGAAAAACAGTTGCCTGCTTTGTCAGATAATTATATGATACCAGAAACATATTTGAATAAGTTGGTTTAGTTAATGACAAAGATATAAAAACTAAAAGTCCATTAATCGATGACAAATCATCAAATGACCCAAATAAAACCTTATACCATATACAATTGAACAATATACTAAACGGGAATATTTGTCGATACTGACTTGAAAAATCAAATGATTGCTGTATAACTGTTTTTAACAGTGCCAACAGCATTCTTCCACATAACAAGAATTAAAAAATTCAATCAGGCCTTTACTCCTGCAGCTATAGGAGATTATAACGAACAATTAAAGAGACTAAACCACCTAATTCTCCAACCATTACAAACTCTTCTGCCATGCAAATCTGCCTTTAGCAATTGGACTCCCCCTTTAAAGAAAAACTCCCTGCAATGCAAGGAGTCTTCAAACCGTACATTTATCATATCAAACGGTAAGAGATTTCCATCCAAACTGCATACTGTTACCCGGCAACGAAACACTACGTACATTGCCTCCTGCCTACTATGACAGTATACAACAAACCGTTCAGAAAATCAACATACTCATGCAGAATATATTAAGCTATATTCTACATCAAGATAGCCCCCTTTCATAACGTTCCAAGGCAATCCCTTTTTAGGACATACCAATACCATACAACTCTTAATATTCCACAGACTGGCATAGAATCCGATTCCGGTCAATCTATCAGCAGTTCATCGGCCGTAACAAAGGTATATCCCTGCTTTGTCAAAGTATCAATTACCTCCAAGGCTGCTTCCACTGATGTCGGGTATACATCATGAAGAAGGATAATATCTCCAGGCTCCACGCGCTTTACAATATAACGCACTACCTTTTTGACGCTCTTTGTCTTCCAGTCAAGAGGGTCTAAGTTCCAGAGCACAACCGTCATGTCGGTTGTACACTCCAATTCTACATTCCATGAACCATAAGGCGGCCGAAGATACTCAGGTCTTGTACCGGTAATCTCTTCGATCTGTCGGTTATTCTGTTCTATTTGCTGGCAAGCAGTTAACACAGATTCCTTGCTCATCTGCACATGAGTATATCCATGATTCCCGATTAAATGTCCATCCTCTTTCATCTGTTTCAAAATGGCCTCTTTCCCCTCCACATTTTCTCCGAGAATAAAAAATGTGGCATGGACCCCTCTCTTGCGAAGCCCGTCAAGAAGTCTTGGTGTATAAACGGAATGAGGTCCATCATCAAAGGTCAATGCGATCTGCTTATCCCCAGAAAACTGCCTCCTGACCTCATCTCTTTCCTCCGCATCCGCACCCACGGGAAGGAACAGGGTACTCTTAGCCTCTGTGTATGATTGGTGCATAGCTTTTATAAATATAATATCCAATATAAAAACAACCAGTAAACAGGCCGCTTTCCATTTCATTTTCATTTCCCATAAGCCCAGCTTTCTGCCATTATTAATAAACCTATGGAGTAATGGAGAAAAATAAAACCAAAACATTTCTGCCTTTTTCTATCTTTTCCCTTGTATGATCTTATCCTGAGGTCTTATCCGCAGTATTAAAGAGAATTTTGTATACAATCCTACAACATTGAATCAACCCACATTCCGCCTCTACTCTATTCCCAGATATCCGGCATCTGCAAAGCCATGGAAAACATCTCCAGACCAAAAAAAAGGACTGTTCTCATCTTTAAATGAGAACAGTCCTTAAAGCTTACATAGAATTCGAAGCTTTACTTAAGCCATGCAAACGTTAACTGCCTGCAGACCACGGTTTCCTTCTGTTGTTTCATAAGTTACTTTCTGGCCTTCTTCCAGAGTCTTGTAACCATCAGACATGATGCCAGAGAAGTGTACGAAAACTTCCTCGCCTGTTGCGTCATTTACGATGAAACCATATCCCTTAGCACCATTAAACCATTTTACTGTACCGTTGTTCATAACGTGTACCTCCTATAAAATAAAAAATATTTGATATATCGCCTGAAACAAAAAATCACATATTTTTGTAAATCATCATCCGAAAATAATGACTTACAAAAATATGTGAAATCATAACTCCATTCGATAATACACGTACATTCTACCCTGAATTTACAAAATTGTCAAGACTATTCTGTTATTTTACGCTAGAAAAAGACAGGGTTTTGTCCCCGTTCAAAAGGCACAAACCCTGTCCGAAATAATCATAAAATAAAATTACTTTAAAGTAACTTTTGCGCCTTCAGCCTCTAAAGAAGCCTTGATCTGCTCAGCCTCTTCCTTGGAAGCGCCAGCCTTTAATACCTTAGGAGCTCCATCAACTACGTCTTTAGCTTCCTTTAAGCCTAAGCCAGTAGCTTCACGAACAACTTTGATAACTTTAACCTTGTTAGGACCAACTTCAGTTAATTCTACGTCGAATTCAGTCTTCTCTTCTTCTGCTGCTGCAGGACCTGCTGCTGCAACTACTACGCCTGCTGCTGCAGATACACCAAATTCTTCCTCACATGCCTTTACTAATTCATTTAATTCTAATACAGATAATTCTTTGATCGCTTCGATAAATTCAGCTGTTGTTAACTTTGCCATGATAATATACCTCCGTATTTAATATGTTTTTTAAGGAAGTTCGATTCGCCTAATCGCTCACCGAACGGCTAATTTTCTAAGTCCAGGTATGCTTCGCTTACCTTTATTAAAAATCTTATGCCTCTGCTGCTTCTCCGCCCTGAGCATCTGCAATCTGCTTGAGAACGCGAGCAATGTTTGTGATAGGAGACTGGATGCTTCCAAGCAACTTTCCAAGAAGGATTTCCCTGGAAGGAATGCCGGAGATCTTCTCCATACCTTTTGCATCATAATAAGCGCCTTCTACAACGCCGCCCTTAATTTCTAAGGCTGGAGCTGTTTTTGCAAACTCAGCCAGGATTCTCGCCGGAGCTGTTGCGTCTGTCTTGGAAACAGCGATAGCTGTAGGTCCTTCCAGATTAGGTTCCAGAGCCTCAAATGCTGTACCCTGAGCTGCAAAACGGATCATTGTATTCTTATATACTTTGTAGGAAACGCCAGCCTCTCTTAATTTCTTACGAAGTGCTGTATCCTGAGCAACTGAAATACCACGGTAATCTACAACTACCGCTGACTCAGCGCCATCAAGTAATTCTTTGATCTCGCTTACAACTGGCTGCTTTAATTTAACTTTTGCCATTATGGTTTACCTCCTGTTTAGTCTGAGCCTCCCGGTTGCCCTCAAGGCCCGCTCGTATAAACCGCAAAGAAAAACCCCTCCGCCGGATGGACGGAGAGGTCTACAATTCATTTACATAAAATGATTCTTGTACATTCCTCGGCAGGCGTTAACACCTTATGCCTTGCGGCACCTGCTGTCTTCGGCAGTCAATACTTGCATAGTATAACATTATTTATAATTAATGTCAACCACAAAACAAAATTAGTTCATTAACTTAGCTACGTTCAGTTTTACGCCAGGTCCCATAGTGGAAGCCAGTGTAACACTCTTTAAGTAGGCACCCTTAACTGCACTTGGTCTTGCTTTGACGATTGCATCAACAAGCGTCTGGAAGTTGTCCGCTAACTGTTCTTCTGTAAAAGAAGCTTTTCCAACTGGCACGTGGATAATATTTGTCTTATCAAGTCTGTACTCAACCTTACCAGCTTTGATATCGTTGATTGCTTTTATTACATCCATGGTAACAGTACCAGCTTTTGGGTTTGGCATTAAGCCTTTTGGTCCCAGGACACGTCCCAGACGGCCAACAACACCCATCATATCTGGTGTAGCAACAACTACATCAAATTCCAACCAGCCTTCGTTCTGGATCTTCGGAATCAGTTCCTCAGCTCCAACAAAGTCTGCGCCTGCGGCCAGTGCTTCATCAGCCTTTGGACCCTTAGCGAAAACTAAGATACGAACAGTCTTACCTGTACCGTGGGGAAGTACAACTGCACCACGGATCTGCTGGTCTGCGTGACGTCCGTCACAACCGGTTCTGATATGAGCTTCTATGGTTTCATCAAATTTAGCACTTGCATTCTGCTTAACTAAAGAGATTGCTACTGGTGCATCGTAGAGAACAGAACGATCTACTGTTTTAGCTGCCTCTGCGTATCTTTTTCCTCTTTTCATTCTAAATAACCTCCTAGTGGTATTGTCGGGGATTTTCCCTCCCACGTTTTAAAACTTCATTAACTGCAATATTATAAGAAAGTTCGAAGCCTAACGGCACGTCGAACGGCTATTTTTCTAAATTCAAGCCTCGCTTACGCTTGCTTTCATTAAGTAAAATATGCCAAGAAAATTATGCTTCAACTACTGTGATACCCATACTTCTTGCGGTACCAGCGACCATGCTCATAGCTGCCTCAACAGATGCAGCATTTAAGTCAGGCATCTTCAGTTCAGCGATCTTCTGTAATTCAGCCTTAGTAATTGTAGCTACCTTTGTCTTATTAGGAACCGCAGATCCGGATTTGATCTTGCAGGCCTTCTTTAATAATACAGCAGCTGGTGGAGTCTTGGTTATGAAGCTGAAGCTTCTGTCAGCATAAACAGTGATAACAACCGGGATGATCAAGTCTCCCTGATCAGCTGTTCTTGCGTTGAATTCCTTTGTAAACTGTACGATGTTTACACCATGCTGTCCAAGTGCCGGACCTACAGGAGGAGCTGGTGTAGCCTTTCCTGCTGGAATCTGCAATTTGATATATCCTGTTACTTTCTTTGCCATAATAAGGCACCTCCTAAATAATGTGGTATTGTCGGGGATTTCCCTCCCACGAGCTTATACACGGGTATAAGCCGCTTTTACTTGTTACATCTTTTTTACTTCGCTGAAGTTTAATTCTACCGGAGTCTCCCGGCCGAACATCTCAACGCTCATGGTGATGGTTTTCTTACTTTCGTTGATGGACTTGATGGCACCAACCGTATCTTTCCATGCACCGGAAGTTACCACAACGGTATCTCCCACTTCAAAGCCAATGATGACCTCTTCGTTCTTGAATCCAAGTTTCTCCATCTCTTCTTCTGTCAGAGGAACCGGTTTTGATCCAGGACCTACAAAGCCTGTCACTCCACGGGTATTACGCACCACATACCATGTGTCGTCATTCATGACCATGTGAATCAGTACGTAGCCGGGAAACATCTTTTTATCCGCCTTCTTCTCAACGCCATTTTTCAGTTCAATGACGGATTCAAGCGGAACCGATACTTCCAGAATCTGATCCTGTAAGTTTCTGTTTTCGATTGTTTTCTCAATGTCAACCTTTACTTTATTCTCATAACCTGAATAGGTATGAACTACATACCAATGTGCTTCTGACATAAACTCACCTTAACCCTTACGAATTATAAGATAAAACTGAGACCAAACTTGATGATCAGATCAAGAATTCCGATAATCAGTCCTAAAGCAATCGCTGAAGAAATGACAGCGATCGTCTGTTTCGTTACGGTTTCTTTGTCAGGCCAAACGACTTTTGCAAACTCAGATTTTAAACCTTTAAAAAAGCTCTTCTTCTGAGCGCTCTCGTTGTTCACTGTATCTCCCATAATTTCACGTCCTTTACAAACTGATTACTTTGTTTCCTTGTGCATTGTATGGCTCTTACAGAATCTGCAGTACTTCTTGGTTTCCATTCTGTCCGGATGAGTCTTCTTATCCTTGGTCATGTTGTAATTACGCTGTTTGCATTCTGTACATGCCAGTGTGATTTTTGTGCGCACGACTTCCACCTCCACTTAAATATTCATTGTTGTGTTTTAAGTCCTTTTTTCTGCTGCAAGCAATTTTGAGCATAAAAAAAAGACCTAAGCTCTTCCATTCGCCCAATTACTATAACATACAGACCAGGATTCGTCAATCTTTTTTTCTGAAAAGCAATGATATTTACGGTATTTCGCCATTATATCATGTAGGCAAAAAAATTGCAAGTCCGGTTTGGAGGATTTAATGGATTTTTAAATCGGTTCCAGCCGGACCTGCTTCTATAATAATACGTATTCTGTATTTTTTTGCTATGGCCTTACAGGCGTTCCGTCAGGAAGCCTTGAAAAGAGCCAGCTATGGTCCATATCCACCGCAGGATATTTTTCAGCCGCTTTTTCATCAAAACCGACTCCAATTCCCGGCTTGCCGTTTACATAGGCATACCCTTCTCTGATCTCCGGACAGCCCGGGAATACTTCCTGCTCCGCTTCACTGAAGCCGGAAAATTCCTGTATTCCGAAATTGTGGCTGTTTAAATCCAGATGCATCTGCACTGCCATTCCAATCGGAGATAAGTCATTTGGCCCATGCCATGCTGTCCGCACTCCGTAAGCCTCACAAAAATGTGCCAGCTTTCTGGCAGGGGTCAAACCTCCGATATCACTTAAATGTACTCTCATATAATCAATCCATTGATTTTGTACGATGGACTTCCATTCATTGGGATTGGTGAACAGCTCTCCCATGGCCAGAGGAAGTATGGTATGGTGCCGCAGGGTCTTAAAGAACTCCACGTGCTCCGGTGCAAGAGAATCTTCCAGGAAAAACAGCTTGTACTGCTCCATTTCCCGGGCAAATTCCAGAGTCTCCGCAAAGCTCAGGCGTTCATGAACATCATGCATGAGTTCCACTTCCCAGCCAATATCTCTGCGAACCCGGTCAAACAGCTTATAAACGCTTTGCATGTACATTCTCGGATGGAAATATGCTCCCTCCGCTGCATGATCAGGTTTTACGATTCTCTGTATTTTTCCATCGAAGTTACCTCCATAGGTACCCATATGACATCTGATGTAACGGTATCCTTCCGCCATATAACCGCGAATGCATTCTTCCACCTCTTCGATGGAGCTTCCATCCGCATGCCTGTAAACTGCGATTCCTTCCCGGCACTTTCCGCCCAGCAGGCTGTAAAGCGGCATATTGGCCCGTTTTGCCTTAATGTCCCACAACGCCTCATCAACCCCGGAAATGGCATTGTTCAAAACAGGGCCATTTCTCCAATAAGAACTTCCCATCATGGTCTGCCAGATCCCTTCGATGTCATCCACAGGCATTCCCTTGAGCATGGGACGCAGATATTCTTCAATGGCTGTCACCACCGCCTTATGTCTCCACGTAAATGTAGCGCACCCATATCCGTACAGCTCCGGCTCCGTTGTTTCCACCTTTACAACAACCAGGTTGATATTTCTTGGAGCTGTTACAAAAACTTTGATGTCATGGATTTTTATATGATCCATTTTTAGTACCTCCGTAAGTGTCATATTTTCTGCATATCAGCTCTTTACAGCTCCTCCGGTCATTCCAGCAATAAAATACTTCTGGAAACTTACAAAAAGAATTACCAAAGGAAGACTGGATATGCTGGATGCTGCCATTAGGTCATTCCATTTAATTTGATATTGGGAATTTAGGGAAATGATCCCAACAGTGAGCGTTTTTAATTCATCCTTGGATACCAGGACAGAAGAAAACATATATTCATTCCAGCCGTTAAACAGTACAAACATGGCTACCGCCGCAATTCCAGGAACGATCAGCGGAAGGATAATATTCCAGAAGATCCGGAAGCTGGAAGCCCCATCCACCCGTGCCGCCTCATCAAGTTCCAGGGGGATGGTCTTAAAGTAAGATACAATCATCCATGTACTGAAGGCTATATTGGTAGCCGCATAAACGACGACCAGGCCAAGCAGGGAGTTAACAAGATTATACCTGGAAAGCACCGCGTAAAAAGGCACCACCAGCATGACTCCCGGAAACATCTGCGTAATAAGAAGAAAGCTCATCAGCTGTTTTCTTCCTTTAAACCGGAACCTGGTCACCCCGTATCCTGCCAGGCATGCACAGGCCACACAGATCACCATGGCGGAAAGGCAGACCACCAGACTGTTTAAGGTCATGCGTCCAAAATTATAAGTATTGAAGAATTTCCGGAAGGAATCCAGTGAAAACGGGTCCGGAATCCATTTAGGCTGAGGATAATACGTCTGCGGCTCCGTTTTAAAAGCAGTGGATATCATCCATAATACCGGGACAACGATAAAAGAAGCCATAAAAATTAATACGGCATAGGTAGCAGCCAAATTATTCTTTTTCTTTTTTGATCTACTCATTTTCCTTTGTCACCACCTTACTCACCAGACTGATCAAATAGCAAATGAAGAACACCAGAATACCCCAGGCAGATGCCTTTCCAAATCTCAAATCATTGAACGCTGTACCATAGATGCTTAAGCTGATCAAATTGGTAGCCGTTCCCGGGCCGCCTGCTGTCATGGTGTAAACCAGGGTATACTGCTTGAACCACCATACGCAGTCCAGGATCAAAACCGTAGTCAGAATAGGCTTTAAGGACGGAACAGTAATGTACCGGAATTGAGCCAATTTGCTGGCGCCATCGATTTCCGCCGCCTCATAATAGTCCTTGGATATGCTTTGCAAACCTGCCAGGATCATGGTCATGACCAGGGGAAATCCCTTCCAGATGCAAACAAAGACAACCGCCGGAAAAGCCAGCTCCTTACTGCCCAGCCATGAAATATTTGTAGATATAAGCCCAACTCCTTTCAGCGCACTGTTTAAGATTCCGTACATGGGATTCATAATCCAGGTAAATAAAAGTGCCACAACCGCTTCCGGGAAAAACCATGGAAGCATAAATATCACCCGGAAAACAGTTCTTCCTTTAAATTCCCGGTTAAGCAAAGTCGCCAGGATAAACCCCAAAACGAAATGTCCCGCTACGACCAAAATCATAAACATGGTCGTCAGCAGAACCGACTGGTAAAAGGCCGCTTCTTTAAATGCCGCTGTATAATATTTAAAACCTACAAAATTCCATTTCGTCACCAGGTTCGTGTTGAAAAAGCTGATATAGAACCCATAAACCATAGGATAAATGATAAGGGCAGCCAGCATGACGACAATCGGAAGTGTAAAGTAATAGCCTTGCCTCTGGGACTTTACTTTTATTTGAGCAATTCCACTTTTATTCATGAAATTCATCTTACTCCCTTCTCAATCTTTTTGAGGGAGGATGGTTCCTCCCTCATTCTTAATGATTAGTTATAATCCCCCAACAATTCATCAACATCGCTTACCAGGGTTTTTACCGCTTCTTCGTTTTTCTTTTCATTGGAGAACACAGATGCATATGCATTTCCAAGGGCACTCTTTAAGCCGCTGACACCTGCGAACTTAACGGTTGGACGGCAGCCGTCTGCAATTTGCTGTAAAAAGCCTGCGTAATCCTCTCCTGATATATAGCCAGCTTTCTGTCCCTCTGCTGTGGCCGGAATCTTTCCGCTGCTCTGCCAGAACTGCATGTCCTTATCGTGCTCTACAAAAAACTTCAGATAATCAATGGCTGCTGCCTTTTCCGCATCAGTTGCATAGGCGCTGACGGAATAGCCTTCGGTTCCAAGCATGGTTCCCGGATAATCACCAGGCATCTTAAAGGATCCTAAGTTTCCCTTTAACTCAGGATTATTGGCATAGGCCACACCAAGAGCATTGGGTCCGGTAAGGAACATGCTTGTATATCCCATAGCAAAATAATTGGCAGCAGTCGGATAATCCACCTCAGTAATTCCTGTCGGTACTATGCCCTCTGCATTCATGTTGGTCCATCTTGAAAATGCATCCATGAATTTCTGGTCTTCTGTGATATCAGTGATCCATTTTCCGTTCTCTTCTTTCACACATTCAATCCCGTTTGACCATAAGTATGCCATGAAACGGCTCTGACCGGAGGAGTTATTGGATCCAACCATGTCAAATCCCCATTCGTCCATCTGCCCGTCATTGTTGGTATCCTTTGTAAGGGCTTTTGCTGCAGCTGTAAACTCTTCCCATGTTTTAGGAATTTCTAATCCGGCTTCCTTAAACCTGTCTGCACGATAGATCACGGCCAGCGGCTGAACAGCAACAGGAAAATATGACATCTCATCTCCCAGCATACAGGAGTCCACAACGCCGTTAGCAAATTTAGCTTTTAAATCTTCTGGCACAAGCTCGCTGATATCAGATGTCAGCCCAAGATCATGAAGAGTGGCAACTGCATCTGCTGATGTAAAGAAAATGGTGGGCACATCTTTTGGCGTAGCTGCCATAGCCGACAGCTTTGTGTAAATATCATTGGTGCTGACAGCCTGTACATCAATGACCACATTGGGATGCAGGGCCATATACTCATCTGCATACTGATAGATGAATTTTCCGTGAGGATCTTCTCCCGCATAGCCATCAAAAATGGTAAGTAAAACTGTCTCGCCTTCCGTTCCTTTTTCTGCGGCACTTGTCTGTGCTTGTTCCGTCTCCTTTGCCGCCATTGTTTCATTCTGGCTCTTTCCGCTGCAGCCTGTCACCAGGGACATAGCCATTACAGCTGAAAAAAATAATGCAAGAACTCTTTTCTTCATAACTGATCCCTCCATAAATTATTTTTGCCTATTTTTTAGCTGCTTTCATCATATCTTATTCCCTTTGTTTATTCTGTATAGATTTTAGTCAATAATCACCATTTTTTAATTACACTTTTGAAATCCTTCCAGTTCCTCTTTTCACTCATCAAAAAAAGACTGTAATTGCTTACAGCCTTTTAGTCTCTTCTTTATTCCTTTTAAACAACTCATGGATCGCTTTCCGGTACTGCAGGGGAGATGTTTCCATAACCGCTTTAAACTGCCTCAAAAATGTATTCACACTGTCATATCCACATTTTGCTGCGACGGCAGTAACGCTCTCATTGGTGTTTTCAAGCAGCTTTGCAGCCTCACACACCCTGACAATGTTGATATATTTTATCAGCGTCTTTCCAAAATACTTATTAAACTCCCTGCTGATGGTAGCCGGATGGAGATAAAAAAGTTCACTTAAAATCTTTAAGTCCAGATTCTCCTGATAATGCCTGTCGATATATTCCTTAATTGCAATCATTCTCAGATTCATTTCGGACAGTTCGCTTTCCGTCCGCTCCAATCCAAATGCCCGAAACAGCAATACAGTAATTTCTGTAATGATCGACCGCTCCATTGTGGACCGGAACGGCTGATGGATCTCCTGTTCCTCATACAATTCCTTTATAAGGCCGGTCACACGGTTGAATATCTTCTCATCTACATGCTTATAATGCTCCTGGAACGCCTGCTGGTCAGGCGTAAAAAACACCTTTTT
>DEYX01000183.1 GCA_002365025.1 Hungatella sp. UBA3147
TCACCCAATCACGGCAAAAGGAGCACCGGCATTGCCCTGTGGAACGTAAACCGGCGGCTGAAGCTGGTCTTTGGAGACAGCTACGGGCTCCATGTATCCAGCACACCTGCCCTGGGAACCGATGTGGAGATTCACATCCCCTATATCTCCGTGAATTCCGATGACTTTTCCCAAACCGGAGGAAATACCTATGCCTGATGAACTGTACCGGATACAGGATCTATGTTTGCGCAAAGACAATACCATACTCATAGACCATCTGACTATGTATCAATATAAGGGTGAAATTATCGGACTCATGGGACTTCATGACTCCGGAAAGACTCTGCTTTCCCTTATCCTATCCGGCCAGGAGCTTCCGGACAGCGGCAGATTCTACTACGAAGAGTCTCCTGTTTCCTTTCACGTTCTGGCCTCCCACGTTGTCCTGGTGCAAAGGCACAGCTCCCTGATCCCCTCTCTCTCAGTGGCGGAAAATGTGTTCATCATCCGGTGCCATAAGCGAAGAGCCTTTCTCATGCATAGAAAGCTTATCCTTCATGAGACGCAGAATTTCATGAGGGAAATGAAGCTTACGATTCCTCCCCATGTGCAGGTAAACCATCTTACAAGGTCAGAGCAATGTCTGGTGGAAATACTGAAGGCTTATATCCTGGGAGCCAGGCTGATCATCCTGGATGACATTCCTTTGACCTTCTTTCAGGACCCGCAGTTCTCCAGGATGTATCAGTATCTGAAAGAAAAAAAGGTTTCCTTCCTTATAACATCCTGTGATATATACCAGCTTCAGCTCTTTTCAGACCGCATTTACTTTATGGACGACCACCGCATGGTTAAATGGATATACAATGAAAAAAGGAATGCCATTGATATCTCCAAATTGTACAGCTGCCCACTGGCTTACGCAGAGCCCTATTCCCACGGATTCCCGGTCGTGGCGATGAAAGCGGACGGGCTCTGTTACGGTTCCTTAAAGCACATTTCCTTTGAACTTCATGAAGGCGGGATCGTTGCCATCTTTGACTTATTCCGCAATGCCTCATCCCAACTGCTGGCTCTCCTCTCCCATCCCCGGGATCTGACCTCCGGCTCCATCAGCGTCTATGATAAGCCCGCCAAAGGAGAGAGCTGCGCTTCCTTTGTATTTGCCGGATTTGATCTGGAGGACTGTATCTTCGAAACACTGTCCACCAGAGATAATATATGCATCGGCAGCTACAGGAAGCTGGCCGGTCCCCTGGGCATCCTAAAACGCGCCAGAACGCAGTATGTGGAACAGACTTTCCTAAAAGAATATGAGGAAGAAGGATTTGTCCCCCGTTCCTCCTGCCGGAACCTTCCTAAAAAGGAAAAACTGGCCATGTACTTATACCGGCTTGAGCTTCTGCGAAAGAAAATCATCTTCTGCATTTATCCGGAAAAATATATTGATTATGACACCCTGCATATGCTGAAGAAATCCCTGCAGCGCATCGCCAGAAGAGGAAATACCGTTTGCATCATTACATGTGACTTTGAAAAGATATATCCTCTGGCAGAGCGCCATCTGATCCTGTCGCTGGATTCCATGCAGGAGTATGCCGGCGGAGACAATGAGTAAGCTGGCGGCATTTTGTAAACTAGCATTTCAAACAAAAAAGACCGATATGGAAGCTGCTTCATGCAATCTCCATAACGGCCTTTTATTTATTTCATAAAAAAGTTCCTGTTTAGAAAGAAGGAACTACCGCACCTTCGTAGGTGTCTTCGATAAATTTTTTAACGGTATCGCTTGTTAAAGCCTCAATAAGAGCTTTGGTCTTCTCGCTGCTTTCCTCACCTGCACGAACCGCAATAATATTACTGTAAAGGGTTGCTGCCACAGACTTTGCATCTTCCACAGCCAGAGCATCGGATACCTTTAAGCCTGCCTCAATGGCGTAGTTTCCATTGATAACAGCCACATCTACATCGCCTAAAGAACGGGGAAGCTGAGCGGCTTCTACTTCAACGATCTTAAAATTCTTATCGTTCTTTACAATATCATTCTTGGTCGCATCAAGCTCAACGCCTTCTTTTAATCCGATCAGAC
Source organism: Hungatella sp. UBA3147 (assembly GCA_002365025.1). Classification (GTDB taxonomy): domain Bacteria; phylum Bacillota; class Clostridia; order Lachnospirales; family Lachnospiraceae; genus Lacrimispora. The sequence continues at coordinate 2,072 of DEYX01000183.1, forward strand.
CCTGGTCTGCCAGTAAAAGAAGAGCTCTTGCTTCGTTGGAAACATCATTTGGGACTGCGATCTGGGCTCCGTCAGCAAGCTTATCAATAGAATCTGTCTTTCCTGCGTAGATGCCGAAGGGTTCATAATGAATGGCTGCCGCACTTACGAGGTCGGTTCCTTTCTGCTCATTGAACTGGTCCAGATATGGCTTGTGCTGGAAATAGTTGGCATCTAAGTCCCCGGATTCAAGAGCCATGTTTGGCTGCACGTAATCCGTATATTCCTTGACTACCAGCTCATAGCCTTTTTCTTTTAAAATATCCTTTGCAGCATTTAAAATCTCTGCATGAGGAGCCGGAGTTGCTCCGACAATGATCTTCTCCAGCTGACCGGTCGTTTCAGCTGCCGTTGATTCTTCTGCTTTTGTTTCTTCTGATGATGCAGCCTGGGTTGCTGCAGTTGTTGCGGGCGCTTCCTTACTTCCTGCGCATGCTGTAAGAGCTGCTGCTGCAACCAGTGCAGCCGAAAATACATAAAGTGACTTTTTCATAATTGTTCCTCCTTGAAATTTTTTATGGTAACGCCTGAGGCAGTTACTATTTAACCCGTTTGTCGCTCTTTCTGGATAATTTCATTCCGGTTTCCTGAATGATCTGGACGATGATCACAAGGATCGCGACTGTTACAAACATCATCTGTGTCTGATAACGGTAATATCCATATCGAATCGCAATATCACCAAGACCACCGCCGCCTACAAATCCGGCCATAGCGGAATAGGACAATATGGTTGTTACGGAAAGTGCTGCTCCTACTAAGAGGGAAGGCTTTGCCTCCGGGAGGAGAACCTTACATATAATTTGAAACGTGGAGGCACCCATGGATTTCGCCGCTTCTATCACACCGCTGTCCACTTCCTTAAAAGAAGACTCCACCACTCTGGCAACATATGGTGCTGCTGCTATTACTAAAGGCGGAATCACGGCTTTTGGTCCCAGAAGCGTTCCAACAATGATTTTTGTAACGGGTATAACCATAATAAGCAAAATAATAAAGGGTATGGAGCGGAACAGATTGATAACAAGTCCCAAAACCTGCTGGAGCCAGGGAATTGGATGGATTCCGTCTTTATCTGTAACAATTAGTATAATACCCAGAGGGATACCGATAAGATAAGAAAAAACGGAAGATGTCAGCGTCATAAACAAAGATTCTCCTATACCGGTAATAAGCATTTGTATCGTTGTCGCATCAAAGGTCATGTTTCTTCACCTCCTCATGTGTAATCCCTGCTGTTTTTAAATAACTAAGCACCCGGTTCTGGTCAACTTCATTATCTGGAAGCTGGATGACCATCTGTCCCATAGCGGTTCCGTTAATATCTCTGGTCTCGGCATGCATAATGTTCACCGGTACCTTACAGGCTAATATCATATTGGCGAGGACCGGCTCAAAGGAAGACCGTCCGTCAAAGGAAATCCGGACTCTTCTGGAGCCGCCGAAACGGCTGACTTGTTCCGCCGCTTCCCCTAATATAAGCTGTCTGCCGATCTTTGACTTTGGCTCAGAGAATATTTCCTTTACGCTTCCCACTTCTGCAATATGGCTCTGGTCAATAATCGCCACCCGGTCACAGATAGCTTCTATTACTGACATCTCATGGGTGATAACAACCACAGTGACTCCCATGGTCTTGTTAATATCTTTTAAAAGTCCAAGTATGGACTTTGTGGTATTTGGATCCAACGCACTTGTGGCTTCATCGCAAAGGAGAACCTTTGGATTGGTTGCCAGAGCTCTTGCTATGGCTACCCTTTGCTTCTGCCCACCTGAGAGTTGAGCCGGATAAGCCTTGGCCCGGTCCTTAAGACCCACGATTTCCAAAAGCTCCATGGCTCTTTTTAACCCTTCCTTTTTGGGTGCCTTGGCGATTTCCAGCGGAAAGCACACATTCTGAAGAACGTTCCTTTGAGCCAGCAGGTTGAACTGCTGAAAAATCATGCCCATGGACTGTCTGGCCAGTCTCTGCTCCTGCGGCCGCATGGCGGTCAGACTCTTGTTTTCAAAAAGTACATCTCCTGATGTCGGTATTTCTAAATAATTGATACAGCGGACCAAAGTACTTTTTCCGGCTCCGCTTAAACCGATAATTCCAAATATCTCTCCCTGTTCTATGGACAGGTTGATATCGTCTAGGGCCTTAATCGGGCCGCCTGTGGTACGAAACTCTTTTCCCAGTCCCACCAGCTGAATAATAGGTTCTGCTGACTGCATTTGTCTATTTCCTTTCATTATTATTGCCCATTTTTCTGAGCATAATGGAATTTCTGTAGGATGTTTTTTAAGGTACAAAAAGGCCGCAAGCCCTGCACAGACTTGCGACCTAAAATTTCCGCGTATTGCTGCTCTCAGCGAATTCCAATCACAATCCATACAAATGAAACGATTATCGTATTTTTATGCACTCTGATACACGACACATCATCATACACATGCCGTTCATCTTGTTCATATTCATCTGCATGGCTCTCCACTGGTTCATGGCAGCTACTCCTCCCACTGATTCCTATAGGCAAACTAGGAATTACTTTATGAGGCGTATTTTACGCTCTCTTCCTGTTTTTGTCAATACATATTTTAAAATTTGAAACAAAAACCTAATTTTATGAACATAAGTCTACAATCACCTGCGCGAATATCTTTGCGCTTACAATCAGTTCGTCAATGACTGCATACTCATCAGCTCCATGCATCCGGTTATCTGTCCCCGGCATGGAAGCGCCGAAGGCAACGCCGTTCTTTAATTCATGGACATAAGTACCGCCGCCCATGGATACGCACTCTCCCTTGCGGCCCGTATAGGTTTCATAAGCACTAAGCAGGGTCTTTACAAATTCCGAATTTCCATCCACATGATGAGGAGGCTTCATGGAATCATTGTGAAGGGTAAAGCCCTTTTCCGCCATGTTTCTTCTTACCACTAAAAGGACATTCTCCTCAGTCGCACAGACCGGACACCGGCTGTCAAAGGTACCCTCTAAGCCGGATTCTGTCACCTTTAAGAGACTGAATGCCAGAGTCAGGCTGCCGGAAAGCTCATCTTCCATTTTTATTCCCAAAGCTTCTCCTGAAGTATCCCCATGAGGGATCAGCTCCAGAAGGCTGCGGATCATGTTCATCTGTTCACATTCCGCCAGAGGAAGCTCTGTTAAGTATAAAAGAAGTCCGGTCAGGGCGTTATTACCCTCTTCAGGAAGAGAGGCATGAGCGCTTTTACCGATTGCAGTTATGATGGCTGTATCTTCATCCAATTTCAGTTCAAAGCGGATTCCCGTCCTTTTTTCACACTCTGCTGCTGCATGTTCATGAACTTTTGCATCGAGGCCTGTCACAACTGCACTGGCCTTTCCAGGAACCACGTTTACTTTGGTTCCGGCCTCTACACTCACCAGTTTTGGAAGCTGGTCAGAAGCTGCCCATTCTGCGGTAAAATGACCGTTTAAGCCACCCTTTTCCGTATTCACAACCGGGAAGGAGCCGTCAGGAGAAAAGGTCATAGGTGCTTCCTTTTCTATAGCATAATAATGGGCGATATCTGAGCTTCCGCACTCTTCGTCCGTTCCCAGAATCAGCCGGGCATTTTTATTAAGAGGAATATTCAGCTCTTTAACAGCTCTCATGGCATAAAGAGCTGCAACGGCCGGTCCCTTATCATCTGCGGTTCCCCTGCCGAATAATTTATCTCCCTTTACTACAGGCTCAAAAGGCTCTGTCTCCTTCCAGCCTTCTCCTGCAGGCACCACATCAAGATGAGCCAGGATATCAAGCTGGCTCTCCTTATCGTTTAAATCTGCCGTTCCAACATAATTATCATAATTGGTAATGGAAAAGCCATAGGATTCCGCAATATCAAGTGCTTCATTCAAAGCTTCAAACGCTCCCGGTCCATAGGGCATCCCTTCCCTGTAGGGCATCTTTTCACTGTTAATGCGGCACAGTGTACAGATGTCTTCTATCATTTCCTGCTTATGTGACTCTATATATTCTTCTATTTCTTTCCTATACATGATCCACACCCCTTTTTTTCTTATTTCATCATAGATGCCAGCACGTCATTTACTGCTTTGCCGTCTGCTTTTCCTTTTACCTTGGGCATCAGGGTCTTCATGATCCTTCCTTTGTCTGCTCCAGTAGGAGCTTCAATTCCAAGTTCCTCAAGAACAGACTGGACGATCTCCCTGATCTGCTCCTCTCCCATATCCTCCGGAGCAAATTCCTTATAAACGGTAATACGAAACGCCGCTTCTTCCCGGATATCCGTCCTGTCTTCAGGCGCAAGATCATGAGTTTCCTGAGTCTGTTTGATTTCCTTCTTTACAACTGTATTGGCCTCATTTTCCGTAATAGGGGTATGATCCTTCTTATCGATTTCAAAATTCTTAAGAGCAGAAAGAAGCATGGATAAAGCATCTTTTCGCTGTTTATCCTTTGCCTTCATTGCCTCTACCATGGCTGTCCTTACTTCATCAATCTTACTCATTGTCTGCTGCCTCCTTATATTTTATGATTACTAAACCGTTACCAGCTTTCCGGCATCTAAATATGCGAACAACTCACAAAACGTTTTTTCTTAGTTGTGGCCGAATTCAGAAAGCTTTAGTCCCGGATTACGCTCCAATACCATGCCAACGCTCCAGCTGTTGACAAATAAAAGAAGAGGATTGTCTTTTAGATCCTTGATCCGTTTCATATCGGACGTACCCTGAATCTTGGCTACATCAATTTCTTCTTTGTTCACGATCCAGCGGATATATTCATATGGAAGCTTCTCAAGCCTTACTTCCACGTTGTACTCATTTTCCAGACGATAGGTCAAAACCTCAAACTGCAGTTCTCCCACGACTCCCACGATGATCTCTTCCATTCCGGTATTAAACTCCTGGAAGATCTGAATGGCACCTTCCTGTGCGATCTGGTTTACGCCTTTGATGAACTGCTTTCTTTTCATGGTGTCCATCTGCCGCACTCTTGCGAAATGCTCTGGTGCAAAGGTAGGAATCCCCTCATATTCAAATTTTTCATTGGATTTGCAAAGGGTATCTCCGATGGAAAAAATGCCCGGATCAAAGACACCGATAATATCACCTGCATAGGCCTCTTCCACGATCTTCCTGTCCTGGGCCATAATCTGCTGCGGCTGGGACAAACGCATTTTTTTGCTGCCCTGCACATGGTGTACTTCCATGCCTGCGTCAAACTTGCCGGAGACGATCCGCATGAATGCAACACGGTCTCTGTGAGCCTTATTCATGTTGGCCTGGATCTTGAATACAAAAGCGGAAAATTCCTCTTCAAATGGGTCCACAACTCCTGTTGTCGTCAGTCTTGGCAGCGGAGAAGTTGTCATCTGAAGAAAGTGCTGCAGGAATGTCTCCACACCGAAGTTTGTGAGAGCAGAACCGAAAAATACAGGAGATAAGTCTCCCCTGCCGACCCGGTCCATATCCAGTTCATCACTGGCGCCGTCAAGCAACTCGATATCCTCCATAAGCTGCTGGTGAAAGCTTTCTCCGATCATTGCATCCACCTGGGCATCCCCCAGCTGTACTTCTGTAGCCTCCACTTCCTTTTGGCCGTTCGTAGTCGCCCGGAATGTGGTTATGGTTTCTTTAAAGCGGTCATAAACCCCTTTAAATTCTCTTCCGCAGCCTATGGGCCAGTTGACAGGGCAGGTCCGGATTCCAAGCACTTCCTCGATCTCATCCATCAGTTCAAATGGATCTCTTGCTTCCCGGTCCATCTTATTCACAAATGTAAAAATGGGGATATGGCGCATAACGCAGACTTTAAACAGCTTGATGGTCTGAGCCTCCACACCTTTGGAACCGTCAATGACCATGACAGCGGAATCGGCCGCCATAAGGGTACGATAGGTATCCTCAGAGAAATCCTGGTGGCCTGGTGTGTCCAGAATGTTGATGCAGAATCCGTCGTAATTAAACTGTAACACAGAGGAGGTGACGGAAATACCTCTCTCTTTTTCAATCTCCATCCAGTCGGAAACGGCATGCTTGGCGCCTTTTCTTCCTTTTACGGTACCGGCCAGATTAATGGCTCCTCCGTAAAGCAGAAATTTCTCCGTCAAGGTCGTCTTTCCCGCATCCGGATGGGAAATAATAGCAAATGTTCTTCTCTTTTTAATTTCTTCCGCTATATTCACAAAAATAGTTCCTCCAAAATTTACGTCTAGATCTCGTCTATTGTAGTATGATTCTAACCATAAGTCAAGATTCTATCTACCATAGTTAAGAGGATATTCGCAATCCGCTCCGCTGCTTGCTCATAGTGTGTCCCGTTCAACCGGGCATAACCGAATAGCAGCT
>DEYX01000237.1 GCA_002365025.1 Hungatella sp. UBA3147
TAGGTGGAGATGGTGGCCTGCCAGTAGGCGGGGATGGGGGTCTTTGGGGTCTATCAATAGGTGAGGTTGGCGATCTATCGGTAGGTGGGAATGGGGGCATATTTTTACTTCCTTTCCGGATGTTGATATTAATATTATATGAGATATAGGAAAGGTAATTGCCATGAACCGAAAGGAAAATAAGGATTATGCAAAATCGGTTATAGGTATAGGCTGTTCTAATTTTATTGTATGGTTCGATACTTATGAGGGGCAGCCATATTTATAAATTGTAAATACAGGCATTATGCTGATTATCTTACTTTACGATTCCTCCATGAAAATAACACTCATAAACCTGTAAATTCTTATGGTATATTTCTTCGTATCCCTGATACCATTTAAAATCTCCGCATACCTTGCATTTATAAAGATAATCATTCTCTTGATAGAAGTCAGGACCGCGGAAAGGTTTATCCCGGGGTACGGCTAATAAGGCCGCCTTTAAAAAGTCGCTGCTAAAATTACTGCTTATTACCCGACCGGAGTAATTCATTGCATAGATTGGGATGCTGTTTTTCCACACAGCTTCTTCTCCGGAAAAACATTCGCCGCCGATATATGTATCTAAATACAACAAGACGCCTTCTTCATATCGTAAATCATGGGAGTTTGGCCTTGAAGAGGCACATTCTTTTCCTTTCGCAGCATAAGTATTACATTTTGCTTTAATAAGAAAACCAATTAATTCATTACTGTCGCAGGAATCTTCCTTGACGATGGAAGTAATGCAGGAATCATTATCTTTTACCAAATGGTCAATCGTAACTTTAAAAAATTCTGATATACTGATGAGATTGGAAATGTCAGGATATGCCTGGCCGCTTTCCCATTTTGTTATGGCTTGACGGGATACGGATACTTTTTCAGCCAGTTCCTCCTGCGTTAAGCATTTGCTTTTTCTTAGTAGCTGTAGCTTTTCCGGAAAAATCATAGAAATCCACCTCCGTGTTTTTAACTATCTTACCATATTTGACTTGTACTTTTGTAGTCCCTGCTGGTTGCTTTTTTGCTACTTTTACTTGCTTATTGTAATTAAAAAGTGCCCTTGGCATTTTCGTATAATGAGAGCATTAAATGGATAGCTGGCAGTTTTAGAAATTAGATGTACATTTAGTAACAAATATTGATAGTTCGTAGATTAGATGGTAGTATATTCTTAAAACTTATTTTATAGATCATATGGGGGGATTGTAATGAAGCTTGAAAAGATGGAAGATTTTTTTGATAGTCGTTTAGACGGGTATGAGGACCACCAGCTTAATGCTATTGATTCTGCAAAAATATTTTATCCCTATACGGCATCCCAGCTGCCTATGGCCGAAGGCTGTAAAGTGCTCGATTTGGGCTGTGGGACAGGGCTTGAATTGAATGAATATTTTATGCTTAATCCACTTGCTGCCATAACAGGGATCGATTTGGCAAATGGGATGTTAAATGCACTTAAGGCTAAATTTCCAGACAAACATCTTACGCTTATCAATGGTTCGTATTTTGAGGTTCCTTTTGGTGAAAATGTATTTGAAGCAGCCGTTTCTGTGGAATCATTGCATCATTTCTCTCTGGAACAGAAGATACTGCTTTATAAAAAGCTCCATGCTTCGTTGAAAGAGGGCGGATATTTTATTTTAACGGACTATATGGCTGAAAATGATGAGGAAGAAAAGAATAAAATTTTAGAGCTTTCCCGGTTGAAAAAGGAATTGGGAATATGTGACGGTGAGTTCTATCACTATGATACACCGCTTACACGAGCGCATGAAACAGAAGCGTTACTCTCCGGAGGATTTTCTAAAGTCGAACTACTGAATAAATGGCAAAGTACGAACATTTTGAAAGCATATAAATGATTGTTATTTCCTTACATGCAAGAGGTGAAAATTTTGGATTGGATGAAAAGTATTATGGGATTGAGATATATAATGGCTGAAAAGAAAGATGTAGATTTATTAATCGATATTTATAATGCAGCATTCTATGCTGATTATGTTAAGTATGGGGAATGTCCTGCTTATGGCAAAACTAGAGAAGAAATGGAAGCATCGATTGAAAAGTTTCAGAAACTAATTATTTACAGCGTAAACAATCCCATTGGAGCTATTTCAATTGCTGACAGAGGAGATGGAGAGTATTATTTGGGCTGTCTTTGCATTATTCCTGAATATCAGGGCAAAGGAATTGGCACACATGCATTTCACTATATTATGGACATTTATTGCGATTGGAAAAAGATAACATTGGTAACCCCTGCGGATAAAGAGGAAAACATAAAGTTTTATAAAGAAAAATGCGGTTTTATATTAAGTAGTACAGAAATGGATGGAAATGTTCCGGTAGCACATTTTTTATTAAAACGATAAATCTTTGATACTTCAGAGGACTGCCAACTTAATATAAGCGGCAGTCCTGATACACCCCTTTTACATATAGCAATCCTATAATTTACATATCATCATAAGTAGATCCCGATACGTCCCATCCTTTAATTTTTCGGCATTTTCAATTGTCCCACATATCTTAAATCCATGTTGTTCATATACATGGACTGCTCTTTTATTGCCGGCAACGACTTGAAGCTCGACCTGTTCATATCCTAGCTTTTTCGCATGATCGAGGCAGCATTTTGTTAACATATGACCGATTCCCAGATCCCAGTAATCTTTTAACACTGCGATTCCATAACCGGCTCTATGTTTTGTTTTCATATTTTCCCGAATGCAATAAACAGTCCCATTAGCAACCAGCTTATTATCTACAAACGCTGAGATTTCAAAGCCTTTTTTATCTTCCAGATATTTGGAGATATGAGAATCCTGTTCCTCCAGAGTGCTGTTAATTTCCTCAGGATATCTTCCAAGATAGTCGGTCTCACCAGCGCATTTCACTAAATATTCAAGTAAATCTTTGGAGTCGGATATTTCAGGACTTCTTAAAACAACTTTTTTACCATTGTTAGATATATATGTGGTTTCATCTATTCTCATTATGATCCTCCATGATATCCTTATTTATTTAATTTAGATTTCCTATAGTAAATATCATATTATCAAAAAAAGTATTACCAATCAATATAAATTTCCAATATATAGTGGTCCTCTAAATCCTACAGTAGTTAAGCCTTTCTGATATATGCAATCATCATGCTGATTGATTTGACTATTTTTTTCAGTATTGTTATAATATTGACGAGCACAATTTTATTTGTGATCGAAAGGATTCCTATATAGTTATCATATACTTCATTTAGGAAGTCCGCATAAATACCATTTGAATAATAGATGAAAGAGGATTGCAATGCAAACAAAGGCCGCTGTAGTTGATTATCATTCTAATATGAAAAAGTTTCTTGAATTTACTGAGATACGTACCAAGATCACAAGTCTGATTCCGTTTCTTATGTCTCTGGCTTATCTGTTTTACCGCAGGCAGCCGGTAAATATGGAACGTACGGTTTTGTTTTTTTGTTCTATGTTTTTGTTCGACTTAACGACAACCGCAATCAATAACTATATTGACACCAAAACGAATGGTCAAAAGCTGCCTTTTTCACGAGGCATAGCAAAGCTTATCATCTATCTGCTGTTCGGCATAAGCGCTGCTTTGGGTCTTACTCTGGCGTACCACACGGATTTGGTCGTGCTGCTGTTGGGCGGACTGTGCTTTCTCTGCGGGGTGTTTTATACCTGGGGGCCGGTTCCAATTTCCCGTTTACCCTTGGGAGAGATTTTTTCAGGACTGTTTTATGGTCTGTTTATTCCCTTTCTGATGCTTTATATAAACATGCCGTCTGGAACGTTTCTGACCTTGACAGTGGATTGGCATGCAATCCGGTTCGTTTTAAACATTGCGCCTGCGTTATCTTTGCTTTTAGTTTCAGCAGGGCCGATCTGTGCGACTGCCAACATTATGCTGGCTAACAATATCTGCGATCTGGAAAAGGATATTACGGTAGGGCGTTACACGCTACCTTACTTTTTCGGCAAAAATGCATTGGGAGTTTTTGCCGGACTATATTATATGACTTATTTGACATGGGCGGCGTCTGTTGTTCTGGGGATCTTATCCCCGATCTGTCTGCTGGCGTTAATCACCATTGTTCCTGTGCATAAAAATATCTGCCGCTTCAGAGCGGAACATATCAAAGAAAAGACCTTTGTCCTTTCTGTACAGAATTATGTTATCATTGTGGGTACTCAAACTCTGGTGATCTTTTTAAGTGGTTTATTTCTTTGATGGTAAACTTTATTGACCAGGACTTCATTGTAACGTTTTGTTTTCCATTATCATTATAGCTAGTTACCACAATGAGAGGGGTAGATATTGTAAGAATTTCCGACTTTTCTTTATTTAATAATATAAGAAAGTTATCCAGACATGAAAATATGCTTCCCTTATATAAACAGCTAAACTATAAAACTGTTTATATAAGGGAAGCATATCAATTATTGATTAGTCGTCTATGTTTACCATTATTCATCTGAAGTTTATCTGCTTTATATAATGTTTATTTAATGCGAAGTTGTTGTTTACTTTGTTCAGCAAACCAATCATCAACTGCTTGCTTACTAAAATAAAGCCGGTCGTTAATCTGAACATAAGGGAACTCTGGCCAAACTCCATTCAAAATATCATTTTGCAAATCGGAACGAAGTTTACTATCTATTTTGTCATAGTTATCACCATAACTTTCGCTATCGTATTCATCATAAGACGGATATATACCTAAATATTGCTGCAAAACATCAATTTCCATAAGATCGGGATAAGTATAGCTGTTCGATGATATACTACCATTAAAATTTCCCATCATAGGACGGTCAGCCATAATGTTCGCAAAAACCAATGCAGCAATAATAAATCCGACTGCTATAATGATAGCACAAATCATCAGAGGCAAGCTATTTTTCCAATCCTTATTTTTATCTGAAATCATCTAAACCCCCTAAGTAATGAATTTGGTTGTTAAATAAGTTATATTCGCATTATTCTAACAAAAGAATATTATGGTTTCCTCGCAAGCTGTAAATCAATGGTATCATGTATATCGATTTGGCCGCCAAAATTTCTGGAACATAACCTGGGCGCATCTTTTCATATTTTTCGGCCTCAGTGTTAAAAGTCCATTCCAACCCTTTGATTACTGGCATAAATCATCCCCCACCCCTGCAGTTACATAAATAATCTTTATTATAATAGTACCATCGAACTTGCTAACGATCAATAATAAGTTCCCAATGTAAGGAAATTGACTAAATCCTAACGATCATTAAGTAAATTGTAAATATATCGTAATGCCAAAATCTGGGATCTGCTGTTATACTATATCTATAAAAGATGAAGGAGGACAAAACATGAAGAAATATTTAAAGTTACTGTTAACCGGTATTAGCTCCTTAGCATTAGTCCTGTCGGCGAGCGCTTTTACAACACAAGCAGAGGAACAGACTTCATTGCCAAGCTCCATACGTATTTACGGAACAGTTACCCAGGTTTCCGAAAACAGACTCCGTATGATAAGGAAAGACGGTGCCAGTGCAGACCAGGAAATCATTTTGAACCTTTCCTCTGAGTCGAAAATTTTAAACGCCGTCAGCGGAGATCCTGAAGCAGTTGAACAAATACAGGAAGGAGAATTTATTTATGCTGACATCAGTCCGGTTATGACTATGAGTCTGCCGCCTATAACAAATGCCTTTACAGTGCTTTGTAAAATTCCAGCCGATTATCAGGTTCCGGAATACATAACGGTAGCGTCTATGTCTATAAACGCAGATGGGAAGACGGGCATCCTTACCTCTGATACAGGGAAACAATACAGGATAACAGAGCAAAGTAACCTGTTTCCATATTTAACCCGTAACATTGTTACAGTTCATAACCTGACAAAAGGACGTAATTGCCTGGTCTGGTCAGCGGATAATGCGATTTCAAAAATCATGGTATTCCCCAATTCCGGCACATCGGATATGCAGACCGGCTGGGTAAAAAAGGACAGCAACTGGTATTTCTATGATAACAATGGCTTATCATATACAGGCTGGCTGAATGATAATGGTGGCTGGTATTACTTGGATCCTGAAAGTGGAATTATGAGAACAGGATTCATCACTTTGGAAGGCAAAACATACTATCTTCAAAATGATGGCCGCATGCTTACATCAGCCAAGACATTTATTCCCGATGAAAACGGCGTATTAAGATAACAGCAAATTAAAGCAGGGGGCAGGAGATAATGGATTGATTGTCAAGTCATCTAAAAACCATTGCAAAACCTATCTAAAACAAATTTAAAAACCCCAAAATAGTCAATGAAATAAGCATTAAGGTGAAAGAAGTCCCCTCACCTTAATGCTTATTTTTATTATAGATAACGAAAGCTAAAGCCGGCTTTAAAATCGTTCGTATTCTGAACTACATGAAATTTTTAAAAAGATTATAATAAAAAGTGTAAAACGTTTTGCGATAATTGTTTAAGAGAGGAATACACAAAAAACATGAGTATCAAAGGAAATTTTTTATGGGGCTCGGCAACCGCTGCTTATCAATGTGAAGGAGGTTGGGACGAAGATGGGAAAGGCTTAAATGAATGGGATGTCTTTAACCATGAAAGTTCGCTGAATATTAACAATGAAGATGGTGACGTTGCCAGTGATTTTTACCATAGGTATAAAGAAGATATAGACCTGATGTCAGAAGGAAACCAAAATACTTATAGATTCTCAATCTCATGGGCCAGAATCATTCCGCGGGGAGTTGGCGAGGTCAATCCGAAAGGTATTGAATTTTATAACAATGTTATTAACTATTGCCTGGAAAAAGGAATTACTCCTAATGTGACATTATTTCATTACGACCTCCCCAATGAGATGGCTAAAATCGGCGGATGGGAGAACCGAAAAGTTATAGATGCTTTTAATCAATATGCAAAAGTGTGCTTTGAAAACTTTGGAGACCGGGTTAAGATTTGGTCTACGATCAATGAACCAAGATATTATGCGTACTGCAGCTATGTTGTAGGAAATTATCCGCCAAACTACAAGGCTGATTTCAGTCGCTTTTGGAACGTTCTTTATAACCTGATGCTGGGTAGTGCGAAAGCCGTTCAAAGCTATAAAAAGTTAGGTATGAAAGGAATCATTGGGGTTGTTCATGACAATGGAAATGTTGAATTAGACCCTGACACGAAAGAAAAAGAATTAGTAAAATTAAGAGCTGATGTTTTTTACAACCGTATGGTTTTAGATACCGCCGTATTTGGTAAAATACCATCTGAACTAAACAAGGTATTAGAGGATAACCATGTCGATGCTTCATTTATTTATGAAGAAGATATTCCTGCTTTTGAAAAAGGCAAGATCGATTATATTGGCTTAAATCTTTATAATCGTCAGTATGTAACCGATTATTCGGAGGGTGAAACAGAAATTTTCCACAATAATAAGGGAAAAGGATCGAAATCCAAAGAAGGCATTCGTATAAAGGATCTGTTTGAAACATCATTTGACCCTGATGTTAAACGCAATCTTTGGGGAAGAGAAGTCTATCCAAAATGTATGTACAATGCCTTAAAGGAAATCAAGGCAAAATATGGAGATATTTTGGTTTATATCACGGAAAACGGATGCGGTCAATATGAAACTCCCGATGATAATGGCTATGTGAAAGATACTGAAAGAATAGAAATATGCAGTGAATTTATCGACTACATGTTACAGGCGAAAAAAGAAGGAGTCAATGTACAAGGGTATTATATGTGGTCTACCATGGATCTCTATAGTTGGATTAATGGCTATGAAAAGCGGTATGGAATTGTCAGAGTTGATTTTAAAAACAACAACAGACGAATTCCAAAGGAAAGCTACTACTGGTATAAAGCGCTTATCGCAGTCAAAAGGGGCATCTAAAAAGGGTAGAAAATCCTATGGTATCCACTTGAAGTTTTTGCCACCGGTTTCAAGGTGTTTTTATAAAGATTATACAAATATGGTAACGGTATTTGGCTGTTAACATGATTATAAAATTTGGGTATAGCTAGCTATATAATGATAAATTTTATTGAAGAATAATTATGGGTGGAGGAAAAATAAAATGAAATATGTTGAGATGTCAAAGCAAGTATTAGAACATGTTGGTGGTATAGAAAACTTAAATCATGTTGAGCACTGCGCAACCAGGCTTCGTTTACACTACAACAGCAAGAAACTTGTAAATGAAGAAGCATTAAAAGGAATTGAAAATGTCCTGGGAATTGTCAGCAAAGCCGGACAGGTCCAGATTATCATTGGGCCTAATGTGAATGAAGCATATAACGATTTCTTAGATGCGTCAGGCTGGAAAGAAGGCGTAACCAGCGAAACAGTTTCCCAGGAAGAACCGGAAGAAAAAAAGGCGATGTACTATGTTAACAAATTTGGTAACTTCATGGCTGCAGTTTTTATGCCAATTGTTCCTGCTCTGATTACAGGCGGAATGATTCTGGCATTTAAAAACTTACTGGTTAACTACTTTGGTGTTGCCATGGATTCTGGTACTGCGGTTATTTTAACTTCGATTTTCAGTGCTGCGTTTACCTTTTTGCCGGTATACATTGGATTTACAATGGCGAAACGTTTGAAAATGGAACCAATCATGGGTGCATTTTTAGGCGGCCTGTTAGTTAGTTCAAATATTAGCGGGGCAGCAGGATTAAGCTTCTTGGGAATGGGTATTCCGTTGGTAGAGTATACAGGCAGTGTATTGCCGATTATGCTAGGCATTGGATTTATGTATTTTGTGGACAAGTTATTCCAGAAGTATATTCCTGAAACCGTGAGATACTTTTTGAAACCATTGTGTACAATGATCGTTGTTGTCCCTGTCACTTTAATTATTTTAGGGCCGATAGGAACCGTTTTAAGTACTTATGTAGGTGTTGGAATTACAAACTTAATGAATGCAATTGGCGGAATAGCCATGCCGATCTTTGCGGTGGTTTACCCTTACATGGTCATGCTGGGATTAGACAAAGCCATTATGCCGATTGGATTTAACAGCGTTGCGACTATTGGATATGATCCGGCGATTATGGTTATGGGATTTATCTCGAACCTGTGTATTGGTGGAAGTGCATTGGCAGTAGCTACAACCATCCGAAACGATAAAAGCAAAAAAGGTATGATTGCATCCTTTGGTATCACTGCACTTTGCGGAGTTACGGAACCGGCATTTTATGGATCATTAATCATGAGGCCAAGAGTCTTGATTGGTACTGCAATCGGAGCGGCAAGCGCTGGTTTAGTTGCCGGTATCTTTGGATTAAAGAGCTATGTTATGGGGGGATGCCCAGGATTATTAACTGCTTTGTTCTTTGTTGATAAAGATGGCGGCTTGGGGAATTTCTTTTTGGCCGCAATCGTATCAGTAGTGGCAGTTGCAGTATCTTTTGTATCATGCAAGATTATTCTTTCAAAAACAGAGTAATAAAATATAATAAAATAATTTTTAAATAAGGGTGACTTAATCTATTTTGTAAGAATATTATAAAAATTACTCCTGTGAATAATATTCATAGGGGTGATTTTTTATAGTGAGAGGCACACTTCTAACCGTATTCAGGAGGAAGAATGTAATGAAAGTATTGATAGCCCAATTTGTTATTGAATCCAATGCAAACATTCCGTATAAAAGTAGATTGGAAAATTTTAATCTTTTATTTGGAGAAGATTGCATTCGGGAAATGAAATGTGAAGATGTATTTGGGAGAGAAGGAATCGAAATCATCCCTTCCATTTATGCCAATGCGGCAGCCGGCGGTGTATTAGAGAAAGATGCCTTTGATTTCATTGAAAATAGAATTTTGGAAGATGTCAAAAAGCACATTCATGAAATTGATGGAATCTACCTTCACCTGCATGGAGCAAGTGAAGTGGAAGATTTAGAGGGCGGATCAGGTGATCACCATATTGTGAAAGAGATCCGTAAATTTATCGGGCCTTATTTACCGATTGCAGTGGTTTGTGATCCTCATGGCAACTTATCGAAGGAATATGTAGAAAGCACAACACTGATTCGCAGTTACCGGAATTCTCCCCATACAGATATAAAGGAAACGATTACGTTTGTTTGTGAAAAGATGGCAGCGCTGTTGAAGACCCGTCAAAATATTACACCGGTATACCGTAAATTACCCATGATTTTAGGAGGGGAACAAAGTGTTTCTGCGGATGAACCAGTTAAAACCATCAATCAATACTTAGAAGAATTAGAAGAAGATAAAAGAATTTTAAGCTGTTCCTGGCATGTTGGATATATCCGCCATGACTGTGATGTTGCAGGATGCGGTATTGTTGTTATCCCTTCAACAGAAACCGACCAGGAATATGCAAATCATATTGCTGATAAATTAGCCAGGTTTGTATGGGATAAACGGCATGAATTCCATTATACCGGACTGACTGCACCGCCGGAAGAAGCAATGAAAATGGCGGTAGAATTTAAAGGTAAGCCCGTATTCATCACTGATTCCGGGGATAATGTAACCTCTGGAGCCGTGGGATGCAATACATTTCTATTGCGCCAGGTGCTGGCACTTGGCAATACCTGCAACAAGAAGTTTTTGTTTGCCGGCATTAATGATGCAGAGGCATTAACAAAATTAGCCGGTTTGGAAGAAGAGAAGAAAGTATCAATTTCTTTAGGAATGAATTTGGATGAGTTATCCGAAAAGGTAGATTTAGACGTTGCGGTCAGAGCTAAAGGATATATGGCCGGATACTCTTATGTAGGAGAAGGGAATTTTGGTGATTGTATTACCATTGGTGTTAAAGATAAACCAATTGATATCATAGTTTCAGGAAATAATCATCCTTTTGTGGAAATACACCAGTTTCATGCGGCTGGTGTGAACTATGAAGACTATGATATTATAATAGTTAAACAGGGATATATTTTCCCGGAATTAAAAGAAGAAGGCAAATTAACTGTTATGTCATTAACACAGGGAGCAACGCTGCAGGATACTTCAAAGCTGCTATTCAAACGTGTTATGCGACCAATGTTTCCGATTGATGACATTTAAAGAAGGAGAATATAAAATGATACAGCTAAAAGAAATAAAAGCGCCGGAATTAGAGCAGGATCTTGTACCAGTTGCATTAAGTGATGAAACAATGGAAGAAAGAAAAGAAAAATTGTTGGCAAAGATGAAAGAGAAAGGTTATGATACTATTGTTATCTATGCCGATTTGGAACATGGTAGTAATTTTGAATACTTATGCGGTTTCCTGCCCCGTTTTGAAGAGGCCTTATTCGTGCTTCATTCCTGTGGTAAGGCTTATATGGTATTAGGAAATGAGAATTTAAACAAAGCAGCAAAATCAAGAATTGAAGTGACAGCTGTGCACATGCCGTATTTTTCCCTGCCAAACCAGCCAATGGAGACAGAAAAAAGCGTGGCTGATATTTTCATGCAGTGCGGATTGGAAAAAGCAAAAAATATTGGTTTTGTTGGTTGGAAGAATTTTACCGGCAAATCCGAGGATAATACTGCATTATATGATATTCCTTACTTTATCGTACAAGCCATTATGAGCAACTGCAAGGAGGCCAGATTTTCCAATGCTGCGGGCTTATTCATTGGTGATGGAGGCGTACGTACCACAAACAATGCCAATGAACTGGCACATTATGAATTCGGGGCTGCGCTTGCAGGAAATTGTATATTAGAAGCCATGGAAGAGTTTGATGAAGGTAAAACAGAAATGCAGATTGCTGAGAAATTAGCTGCATTTGGACAGCCTCATAATGTTGTGACTATCATGGCGGCTGGGGAGCGTTTTGTAAAAGCCAATATATACCCTACCAATAAAGTAATTAAAAAAGGAGACCGTATTTCAATCACTACGGGATTCAAGGGGGGATTACAAAGCCGCGGCGGATATGCGGTATTTAGCGAAGAGGAATTGCCGGAAGGTGAAAAAGACTATTTGAATAAGGTAGCAATTCCATACTACACTGCGGTAAAGACTTGGTTAGAAACGATTAAGATTGGTATGGACGGAAACGAATTATATGATAAGATAGAGGAGGTGCTGCCAAAAGCCCAGTATGGCTGGTCATTAAACCCCGGTCACTTATGTGCCGATGAAGAATGGCTTGCTTCTCCGGTATACAAAGGTTCTGAGGAACGAATAAAAAGCGGAATGCTGTTCCAGATTGATATTATTCCATCTGTTCCCGGCTATGGCGGAATCAGCTGTGAGAGCGGAGTCATGCTGGCTGACAAGGCATTGCGGGAAGCAATAAAAAAAGAATATCCGGAAATGTGGAATCGAATCCAGAAACGCAGGTCTTATATCATGGAAGAATTGGCAATCAATCTTTCGGAAGAAGTTATTCCAACAAGTAATGCGACTGCTTACTGCCGCCCATTCTTACTCAATAAGAGAGCGGCATTCACAGGTTCCAAATGAGAATTCTGACCGTTGTTCCAATGTCTGTTTTGAACACTTTTATCTGCATGCCCGTCCGGTTATAAACAGCTTATAATAGAAGAGGAATCAGCATTAATAAGCTCAATGGAGGAATGAAATGTGGAAATCAATAACTTAGGTCTCTTAAACTCTTTATCATTAATAGTAAACGCAGGTAAATCAGATAATATTGAATATGTATTAGCACAGTACATTTTAAAGAATCTATATAGAATTTCCAGTGTTAGTATTACAGAAATCACAGAGGAATGCTTTACATCCATATCAGCTATCAGAAGATTCTGCGAACAACTGGGATACGATAATTTCAGTAAATTAAAAAGTTCAGTGACTAAATTAGTATTTCCAAGTAATTTAAGATATAGGGATATTGAAGAATATTCCAATTATCAAAGCCATATAAAAAGTCTTATTAATGACATGATTATAGATATTGATGAGCATTTCAATTTTGAAAAGATAAGTTTTTTGTGTCAGCTGCTTCATAAAGATGTTAATATCGTATTCTTATGTGCAAACAATACCAGCGGAACAATTGCAAAGTTTCAGCAGGAATTAATGTTTGCATCTAAGGTCACTCATGTTATTTCAAATTCATTTACTAAGAACAATGTTTTAAAATCCTTCAATGCTGAGGATATCATAATTACTGTATCAGCATCTGGAAAGTTTGCAGAGCTGTCACTTGAATTTGTAAAAAGTTTAAAAGGTCATAAATTTTTAATAACAGGAAACAGGGATCAAAGTTTAAAAAGTGCTTATGAGGATGTTTTTTATATAAGTAAGAATAGTATCTCAAATGACTACCTTAGTATTTATGGGAAATATGGCATCACTTATATACTTGATTTATTATCCATGCAATATATATTTTTATATTCTTAGATGATTTAATATTTAGTTTCCTTATAACTGATGTCTGAGCAAATTCAGTTATAAGGAAGCTGCTGAAAATTTTGTATTTCAGACAACCTTGACTTATGGATCATCATATGGCGTCAGCGTAAGCGGCGTCTTTTTTTGTGGTTTGCCCGCCATATACCTATCCATTCAAAAAAAGTGAAACAAATTGGATTTGTAGATGATTTCATTGGAATGCTATACTTATCACATAAAGGAGGAAACCATGGAAAACCGACTTTTAGAAATATTCCGCCTTGTCTGCCAGAGCAACCGTGAGTTTACCGTTCGGGAGCTGGCACAGCAGTTTTCTGTAAGCAGCAGAACGGTTTACAGTGATATAAAAAAATTAAATGAATTACTGGAGGCTTCCGGATACCCTGAAATCAATGCAGATAAGGGTAAGATGTTTTATACGGAACCGCTGATGATTGAGTTTGAGAGTCTGATCCACTCTACCCCGGCCTTTGTTCTGTCGAATTTAAAAATCCGGCGCCTGCGGATTACCACATCCATACTCTTGTCCGGGGATCAGTTCACGGTGGATGACCTGTTGAAGGAACTTGATATTTCAAGAAATACCCTCATCGGTGATTTAAAGGAAGTAAGGGAAATGCTCAGCTTTCATTCCATCGCAGTAGAGGCCACACCCTTTAAAGGGTACCGGATTTCCGGTAAAGAGCAAAACATCAGGAATCTTCTGATACTTTCCATCAGTGAGGATCCGCTGTTTTTCGAAGACAGGGCAGGAAAGGAAGATATGCAGATCCTGTATTCCTGTGAAGCCTTTCTTGATGATATAGCAAGACGGCTTAATGTAGAACTAAGCGATGTATCATTTAACCGTATGCTGATCGCCTTTTATGTCACTTATGCAAGGATCTCCATTGGAAAAGCGTTTACCGGGGGACCAAAGGATGTTTTAACGAGAGAAGAAAAGGCTTTTGTGGAACGGCATGATGAAATTGAAGCGATATTCGGCAGGGAAGTATCGATTGATGACTCCTTTTATCTGGCCAATAAGCTGGCAGAAGCATCTGTCGTCAAATCCGAGGAGCTGTTATCTGAAAAATGGCTGCCCTTTAATCTGGTAACGAACCAGTTTATCGATGCAGTGGCACAGGAATACTCTTTTGAAACTTTTCGAACCGATTCCAAGCTTTATGAGGGACTGCTCAACCATCTGCGCCCTGCCTATAAGAGGGCTTTGGCTGGAGAATGGGCTGAAAATCCATTATTGAGCTATGTCCTGGAAAATTTCTACCAGCTTAACAAAGCAGTGGAAAAGAGTGTAAAGGTACTTGAAGAAGAGCTTAAAGTGCATTTCAATGAACACGAGATATCATATTTTACATTGTTTTTTGCTTCCGTAATAGAAAGAAATGAAAAACAGATTCGCAGGACGCCCAATGTCATCATTGTCTGCAACGCAGGAATCAGCACTTCTGAGATACTAAAAAGCAGGCTGCTGGCCATCTTCCATGTGAATATATTAGGGACATTCAGTGTGAGAAATGCGGCACTGTGGCTGAAGGAGCATACTCCGGACCTGATCATATCAACGGTACCTTTTAAGTGGAAGGACACAAAGGTACTGAAAGTAAGCCCTTATTTATCGGATTATGACATAAAGGAAATACAGAGCCAATTGTCATTTTTAACTGCCAGGATCCATATGGCCGAGGTGATGAACATTATTGGCAAATATGTGGAAATCGAGGATCATAAGCTGGCGCCTTTAAAAAATGAATTGAGTATATATTTGGGAATTACAGAAAATTCAGAACCAAAGAAAGGAATTTATCAACCGATGTTAAAAGAAATTTTGACCACAGAATTAATAAAAGCAAAATTTGAGGCCGCCAGTCGGGATGAAGCCGTTAAGGAAAGCGGCAGGCTCCTTGTAGATAAGGGGCTGGCAGATGAGTCTTACATCCAGGCAATGTTAAAAAATGTTGAGGTGAACGGAACCTATATCGTAATCTCACCGGGAATCGCTATGCCGCACGCAAGACCTGAGGAAGGCGCCCTGGATATCGGCCTTAGTATTGTAACGTTAAAAGAACCCGTTGTATTCGGACATCCGAAAAACGACCCGGTTAAAATCGTGGTCGGTCTTTGCGCCATTGACCACCAATCACATTTAAAAGCACTTACCGAGCTTGCGGACATTTTAATGGACGAAAAAAAGGTAAATGAAATAACCAATGCAAATTCCGCAGAGGAAATATTACAGATCATAAAGGGGGATTCACAATGTTAAAAATAGTTACAGTATGTGGTGCAGGAGTAGGAAGCTCCATGATGCTTCGCCTGTTTACCCAACAGATTCTTGATGCAGAAAAGATTGAAGCAACCGTAGATGCTTCAGATATCGGTTCCGTCAGCCCGGATTCCTATGATATTTTAATTACAACTTCAGATTTTGCCGATGTTTTAAGAGATTCTAAAGCGCACATTATCCGGATCGACAATATGATGGATAAGCAGTATTTAAAAGAGCAGCTTCTTGAAGCAATAAACAAGAGATAACCGGAAGGCTGATGGCGGCCTTGGAAGGGAGAGAGAAAAATGGGAGTAGTAATGTATTTGATTAATAATGTTTTCAGCCAGGCTGTATTCATTATTGGAATTGTTGTAATCGCAGGTATGGTTGCCCAAAAGAAAACCTGGGATCAGATCCTTCCCAGCGTGATTAAGACGATGATCGGCTTTACCATGATCAACGTAGGAGGACAGACCCTTGGTATGTCCCTGCTGCCTTTGCAGGGGATGATCACCAAGATATTTAATATGCCGCCTGTGTCAGTGGATATTGGAGCGGCTCAAGCCGAAAGTCTTACCGGGATCGGTACGGAAATGGCATTGATCTTTGCACTGGGCTTTCTGGTGAATCTTTTACTGGCAAGATTTACGCGCTTTAAATATGTGCATCTGTCAGCTCATGTATCCTTCTTTTATGCCGGATTGATTGCGGCGCTGTTAAAATTCGGAACCAATTTGTCTTTTGTACCTCTTGTAATAACAGGTTCCCTATTGTTAGGAATCTATATGACCTTTTCCTGCGCCTACGTGGCGGTATTTATGAAGGAAGTAAAGGGAGGAGAGGGCTTCACCCTTGCCCATTCCAGCTCCATTGGAATTCTGATTTCTTCCCTGCTTGCCAAAACCTTTGGGAACAAGGAAAATGATCTTGAAAACTTAAATATTCCAAAGAAGCTTAATTTCTTACGGGAGATGACCATATCCTTAACCATTGTAATGACAGTTCTCTTTTTGGTCATAAGCCTGATTTCCGGTCCGGCCTGGATGCGTGAAAATATTACCGGCGGACAGGATATCGTTGTTTTCAGCTTTTTACGTGGCTTGTCCTTTGGTATGTGGATCACAGTTATTATTACGGGTGTAAGAATGATGCTTTCCGAGATCATCTCTGCATTCCACGGCTTTGCCAATAAGATCATCCCTAATTCCATACCAGGGCTTGATATCCCTCTGCTTTTCCCCAATTATCCTAATTCCGTGATATTGGGCTTCCTGACCAGCTTGATTGCCGGTCTGATCGGTATGATGATCCTTGGATTTATTAATTATCCGGTTGTGGTATTCCCGGCTCTGATCCCCACCTTTTTCACCGGTGCGGTAACAGCCATCTTTGGAAATGCCCATGGCGGACGCAGAGGTGCGATCATAGGCTCCTTTGTAAATGGTTTGATCCTTATTTTCGGACAGGCCCTGCTCCTTCCCATGATTGGATCTTATGCGCCGATCATGCGT
>DEYX01000236.1 GCA_002365025.1 Hungatella sp. UBA3147
TATCGTATTCATCGATGAAATTGATACCATAGGCAAGAAACGTGACGGTGGCGGCTTCACCGGAAACGACGAACGGGAACAGACCTTAAACCAGCTCTTGGCTGAGATGGATGGATTTGACGGAAGAAAAGGCGTTGTCATATTGGCAGCCACCAACCGTCCGGATTCCCTTGATAAAGCTCTTTTAAGGCCGGGCCGTTTTGACCGCAGGATCCCTGTGGAGCTTCCTGATCTTAATGGCAGGGAAGCTATATTAAAGGTTCACGGTAAAAATGTAAAGCTGTCCGATGATGTGGATTTTCATGGAATCGCACTTGCTACGGCCGGGTCCAGCGGTGCAGAGCTTGCCAATATTGTGAATGAGGCAGCGCTCCGGGCAGTCCGGATGGGCAGAAAGACCGTAACCCAAAGAGACTTAGAGGAAAGCGTAGAGGTAGTAATCGCCGGATACCAGAAAAAGGATGCTTCTGTTAATTCCAGGGAAAGAAAGATCATTGCTTATCATGAGGTAGGGCATGCGCTTGTCGCTGCCTGCCAGAACCATTCAGCGCCTGTTCATAAGATCACCATTATTCCAAGAACTTCCGGCGCCCTCGGCTATACCATGCAGGTGGATGAAGAAGAACGCCACCTGTTGACAAAGGAGGCTGCATTAAGCAAGATCGCCACCTTTACCGGAGGAAGGGCGGCAGAGGAGCTGATATTTGATACAGTCACCAGCGGCGCTTCCAATGATATCGAACAGGCTACCAGAATAGCCAGGGCTATGGTGACCCGTTACGGCATGAGCGATGAGTTTGATATGGTGGCCCTTGAGACCGTTACCAACCAGTATCTGGGCGGAGACACTACTCTTGCCTGTTCTCCTGAAACGGCAAAGCAGATCGATGATACCGTAATCAGAATCGTAAAGGAACAGCATCAGAAGGCCTTTCATATTCTAAAGGAAAATGTGACAAAACTGCATGAAATAGCAGAATATCTCCTGGAACGGGAAACCATAACAGGGGAAGAGTTCATGAGGATCGCAGGTTTTGAAACTGCCGGAACCCAGGAAAACTAATATTAATTGTAAAAATGTTACAAAAAAAATTAAAATACGTTTTACATTTTGGTAAATTATGGTATAATTCCCGTAAAGGTTGTAACTTACAGAGGGGGATTATGCAATGAAGGTACAGTTTTTGAGAAAATGGAGGAATCGTGATTTAAGTAGCAAAGGGTTGTCCTGGTTAAAGAAGAAAAAGGCAGGAAAATATCAGCTTTCAACCAGGATTGCACTCATCGCAGGAATTATGCTGGTGGTCGTTTTTACGGGTTTGATTGGAGTTACCTCCAGAATGACAAAAAACGCCATGAAGCAGTCCGCTTTCAGGGAGTTAAAAACTCTGGCATCTGAGAACGGAAAGGTGATCCAGCAGACGCTTGATGAGGCAAGGCAGGTATCAGAAAATATTACGTACTATCTTGAGAATTCAGCGGCTAACCGAAAGGTTCTCCAGGGGCTGAGGATTAAGTCAGGCCCTTCGGCTGAGCCGCTGTATAAGAGCCAGGTATTTGATAATATGACCCTGGACAGCTATGGTATGAGAATGGAGGATTATATGATGACGACCATCAAGTCCTCAGTTCTTTATTCCGAAGATATCGTAGGAATCGGTATTCTGTTTGAGCAGTATGCCATGAGTTCTGCAGCCAGAAGCTATGGCCTGTATGCAGGCAAGGAGGGGACGGTTAAGGACTGCGGGCTTTACGAGGATTATTCTTCCGCGGATTATTTTGTGAAGGTGATGGAAGAAAAGGCTCAGGTCATTACACTGCCATATAAATCGAAAGGAATGATGATCATCACCATGGCGGTGCCTGTGATCGTCAACGACAGGGTGCTGTGCGTGGTTTCCATTGATGTGGATCTGGACCGCTTCAGCCAGATGAAAATGGCAGGTTCCTCCTACCCAAGCATGCAAACCTTCATTTTAAATGAAACAGGAACCATCATTTCAGAAAGTACAGGCAGCGGTCTTGTGGGAACCAGTGTTTCTGATTTCGTGAACAGCAGGACGTGCAGAGAGAAAATAAATTCCGGAATTACCTCTGGCTCCGACTTTTATACCGTAGATCCAGGCAAAAAAGGAGATACTTATTATTTTTTTGAGCCAATTCAGTTAAATGGTTCCAGCTGGTATTCCGTCACAGCGGTGGAAGCAGTGGATATGAACCGGGAAGCAGACCGGATGTCTTCCATGATGATCGTTATTTCCATCGCCGCCATGATCGTTATTCTTTTTATCATTGCATTTATCATAAGAAGGCAGCTAAAACCGATCCATAAGATCGTTGCGGCTGCCGGGCAGATCGCGGAAGGGGATTTAAGTGTCATTATTGATGTGGAATCCAACGATGAAATCGGCCTTGTAGCAGCTTCCTTTGAACGAATGACAGTGAATTTAAAAGAGGTAATAGACCGAATCTCCTTTACGTTAAATGAAGTTGCAAACAACCATTTGGATTTAGACGTGGAACTGGGGCTTAAGGGAGACTTTTCCCAGCTTGAAAAGGCGGTAAAGCAGATCGTCAAGAATCTAAATTCAGTTATGAATGAAGTCAATCAGGCAGCTGCCCAGGTAGCGGTAAGTTCCGGACAGGTTGCAAGCGGTTCCCAGCTTTTAGCAAACGGTGCGGAGGAGCA
>DEYX01000206.1:0-138 GCA_002365025.1 Hungatella sp. UBA3147
AATTGTCCGCACCCCCTCATCATCTTTTTGCAGTACAAAATCAAGCTCAGCGCTGTGTTCACTGCCTTGCCAACAGGATCCAAGCAGGCTTCCTACCGCAGCAATGTGGTATTCCAGTGCCATTTCACAGAAGTATTT
>DEYX01000206.1:402-4577 GCA_002365025.1 Hungatella sp. UBA3147
AGTATTTTAATGAGGTCAATGCTCGCTCACAAGACTAGAAATCAAAAATAATAAGCATTTTTCCCTGTGTGATGACAGAAAGATTGGTCTCAAGGTTAATTTAAACCGTGTTATCAAACTGTGTTTCACCGTACTTGGTCAGTATATAAGTTTTACCAACAAGCCTGGCTCTATAGAGGATCAGGGGCATCCGGTTTTCGATTTTGTTTTTACATATAAGGAGTTTTTTTCGATTTTACTGCGCATAGCATTGATGGATTATATCAAGTGGCTCAATGCACCGATATCATTCGGATTATGAACAGTTCCAGGAAATCAGAGGATCCATCAGATCCTTAATATCTCGGAAGGAATTATAAAGAGATACAGGTTCTGCCTGGGTTTTAATCCCGGATTAATCATGTTTAAGATATTCTCGGCGTAAGATCAATGATATCTTCGGAAAATTTGAATAATTAGCCGTTTTGGTCTCTTACTTTTGCTCGAACCCTGCCTCTAATACATTGATATTTATCTGATGGCTTTCAAAAATAACAAGCGAAAAAGGAACTTTACATATATGTCAAATGACGTAGCAAAGAAACTTATATTCGCAGAAAATATATTAAAATACAGACTGGACCGGATACGGAAGCTGACGGGAAAGCCCCCCGGATACTTCGAGGATTTTTACCTGTATGTAATATACGTTCTTCATAAATTGGTTCCATGACGGAATATGCCTGTATTGACAACCGCGGACCGGCAGACCTATAATTTAGGCAGACAACCCTTGAAATATAAAAAATGGACAAGCTTGCAAAAAGTAGAAAAGGAAACGGGTAATCGTACGGATGAGCAGAATAAAACTGTTTTCGCACTATTTAAGAACCCATATCTGGATACAGATAAGCTTTATTTTTATGATGTCCCTGGTGATGATTATTTTCTGTTATCAGGTCTATATGAGAAAGGCTTATGAGAATTTCCTGGTGAAAAAGAACCATATGATGGAATCTGCTGTGCTGGACGCGATGCAGATGAATATTGACTATACTATGATGGAATATATCAATATGGGGGTTCAGATTGCCGTTGCCCCGGCTGTTTATGATCTGGCCGGCCGGCTGACGGGGACACGGGAGGACCCGGAGCGGGATTTCATGATACTGAAAGCAACCTTTGCAACCATGGCCAATTATTCCAAGAATGTGATTAATATTTCCGTTGCTTCGGAAGAGGGAGAAGTCTATCAGTATGACCGTCTGTATCAGATTGATGCTATCATGTGGAGGCCGAAGGACTCCGGTTTTTTAAAGGAGATGTATAAGAAGCTCTATGAGCGGGCCAATGACAGCATAGTGCCTAAGTATCTGTTGAGTACGGAACATGGCAATCATCCGACGAACAATGAACCGGTATTCCATATTTTCTATCCGATTGTTGGTAAGGAGAACAGTTTTTCCAAGATGCACGGGATGCTCTGCGTGACTTTTCGGCTAGACATGCTTCAGCCCTTTATGGATATTTTATCAGGGGAGGAGGGGACATACTCGCAGGCGTACGTGACGGAAGAGGGAGGAAGGATCATCTGCCACTCCAATCCAGAATATACGGGAAAACCCGAGTCGGTGTATCGGGAGGACGGAATGCTGTTTATCCTGGACAAACCTCTGGAAAAGGTGAACTGGCAGCTGCACGTTTCCCTTGATAAGGATCAGTTAGACAGAAGCGTGATGGGAATTATTGCTCAGGGGATGGGAGTTTATGTCTTTCTTCTCCTTGTGGTGGCGGGGATATTTTATCTGATTATCAGAAAAGTGAATAAGCCGCTGCACAGTATTGAGACTGCTATGGAGCTGACCGCTTCTGGCAGTGAAAAGCTACGCAACAAGGTTGTTGTGGAAGGCGAACACGAAATCTGGCAATTGGCCATAGGATACAACGATATGATAGACAAGCTGGTAAAGCAGGAAAAAGAGGTGGAGAAGAATTATCAGTTGTGCATAACTGCAATGGAACGGCAGCATCAGGCGGAGCGGGAAGCCCTGGAGACTCAGATCAACGCTCATTTTCTATGCAATACCCTAGGGACAATCAACTATGAGGCCATGGAGTGCGGCAATTTTAAGGTCTCAGAACTGATAAAGAAGCTGTCAAACATTCTGCGTTACACATTTGACCAGAAGTGCCAGAATGTATACATGTACCAGGAATTTGCTTGGATTGAGCAGTATTTGTTCCTGCAGAAGGCGCGTCTTGAGGATGTCTTTGATTATGAGGTGGAGTTCCCGGAAGAATGTGTCAACTGGAGCTGCTGCAAGCTGATGCTTCAGCCATTTGTGGAGAATGCCATCCTCCACGGATTTGAAGGCAGAGAGAGCGGCGGGACGCTGTCCATTCAGGCCCGAAAAGAGGGGGAGCGGCTGACTGTTTCCATCAGGGATAATGGCTGCGGTATCTCTACGGATAAGTTGGAGCGGATTCGGAAAGTCCTGACGGGGGAAGAAGGGGTGGAAATGAAGGAGATCGGAATCGGAATACGGAATGTGGCCGCCAGAATGCGTCTTTTCTATGGGGCCGGGATTTTGATGGAAGTGACTTCGGCAGAAGGGGAGGGGACTGAGTTCCGGTTCTTTATCCCTGAAGTAAAAAGATAACAGGCAAAAGCGGGGAGGTATATTGCCATGAAGCTGATGATTGTTGAGGATGAACAGCGGGCGAGACGGGGACTGAAGAATATTATCTTATCTATTTCCCAGGAAGATGAGATCGTGGCAGAGGCAGCTAACGGAAGAAGCGCTCTGGAGCTGATTAAGACTGTGAAACCGGATGCAGTATTTACGGACATTAAGATGCCATTTATGGACGGGCTCACACTGATTAAAGAAGTGCGGAAACTGGGAATGGATACAAAATTTGTGATTATCAGCGCCTATGAGGAATTTGAATATGCAAGACAGGCGATTACGTGCGGCGTATCGGAGTATCTGGTAAAACCGCTGATTATGGAAGACATCCGAAAGGCTCTCGAAGCCGTCCGCGACAGAGGGGAACAGGATAACTGCAAGGTAAGTCTGTCTGAGTGCTATCCGGAAGTCCATCCGATTATCTTAAAGGCATTGCGAAAGATCGAAAATGAGTATTTGACACCCGTGAATCAGAAGGATATGGCAAATGACTTGGGGATCAGCCCGGAATATTTTTCAGGGCTGTTCAGCAAAAATATGGGAGAATCTTTCGTACATTTTCTGAGAAATTACCGTATTGAGATAGCAAAATCCCTCTATCTCCACAGTGATATTCCGAGAGAGGAAGTGCCTTTCAAAGTAGGATTTGTAGATGAGAAGTATTATAACCGGGTTTTTAAGAACGCTACAGGGATGAGCGTAGGGGAATATATTCGTGAAAACAGAAGATAGCAGTGCAAGGAGAAGAGATGGATTCCTGATTCAGGGGATCCATTTTCTGATTCATGGGGCAAATTAGGAGAAAGTTACATTAAAATCATGCTAAAATATTAAAATTTTATCTTAAAAATAGGGCCGTATCTTAAAGATATCGGTTAATTTTTTTTCTGCGATTGTTTATAATGGTCATATCTTAAATGACGGTCACAAA
Organism: Hungatella sp. UBA3147; assembly: GCA_002365025.1. Taxonomy (GTDB): domain Bacteria; phylum Bacillota; class Clostridia; order Lachnospirales; family Lachnospiraceae; genus Lacrimispora. The sequence goes on from DEYX01000206.1 coordinate 4,003, forward strand.
AAGCATTCCGGAGACGTCCGGCGGCAGAAAAAGGAGGAAATAAGATATGACAACAGGTTGGGGAAAGTTGGCAGCGGCTTTGACAACTGGATTACTGGCAGCAGCAGTGCTGGTTGGATGTGGCAGCAAAAGCAGTAACAGCAGCGACGGCGTGACAACCGCGGATTCAGGAGGAAAAAGCACGGAGCAGGCAAAAGCAGAAACGAAAGGCAGTGGAGACCGAAAAGAGATATCCATCTGGCATTATTTCGAACATGAGGCGGCAGCTTTGGAAAAGGTTGCGGATAAATATAACGAGTTGCAGGATGATGTCCACATTACATGTACGTATGTATCCCGGGATGAGCTGATGAACCAGTACACGATCGGCGCGGTATCAGGGGAACTCCCGGATATCGGTATGGTAGATTCTCCGGACATGGCTTCCTATATATCTCTGGGAGTTTTTGAAGATATCGACGACGAATTGAAGGCATGGGGGGATATAGACCAGTTTTATGAGGGACCTCTCAACAGCTGTCGGGATTCCGAAGGAAGGCTGCACGGTATTCCCAATAATTCCAACTGTCTGGCGT
>DEYX01000206.1:4911-6906 GCA_002365025.1 Hungatella sp. UBA3147
CCACCTGGGACGAGTTCTATGAGGTGTGTAAAGCGACTACAAATCCGGCGGATTCCGTATATGGATTTGCAATGTGTGCGGTTGGCAATGAGGAGGGAACCTTCCAGTATATCCCTTGGCTCTATGCGGCGGGCGCAGACGTGACGACCCTCACTTCCCTGGAGGCGGCCGAATCCCTCGATTTTCTCGCAAAGCTTGTGAATGACGGATTGATGAGTAAGGAAGTCGTAAACTGGGGACAGGGGGACGCGCTGAATGCCTTTGCGGCAGGAAAAGCTGCGATGCTGGAGTCCGGCACCTGGCAGATCGCTCAGTTTGATAGCGGGGATGTAAAGCTGGACTGTAATTACCAGTATGCCATGCTTCCTAAGGGCAAGCAGAACGCCTCGGTTATCGGCGGCGAGAATTTCGGCGTTTGTACCGGTACAGAAGCCAAGGAGGAGTGCGTGGATTTCTTAAAATATATGATGACTGCGGAAAATAACGCAGACTGGTGCGAGATTGCCGGCAAGCTGCCAGTAAGGGGTGACGCCACAAAGCTGAAGGATTTCTGGACGGAGGACCCTCGTTATGCGGTATTCAATGAATCCATGGATTATGCGGTGGCGCGAGGCCCTCACGAGTCCTGGCCGACCATATCAGAAGCGATCTATACGGCTGAGCAGTCCGTGCTTCTGGGAGAGAAGACGGGCACGGAGGCCATGGCCCAGGCCGCAGGAATCGTGGATCCAATTCTGGATGAAGTCCCTATTGCGAAATAGGAGTCAGCAGCAAATGATCGTTACAGGGGGCGTTTCTGCGCCCCCTGTATGAAAATGGCATAAGAGTATGAGAGAAAGGAGTGTGCGGTCTTGAATAGAAAAAAGATGACAATAGCCGAAAAGAAGACGCTTGAGGGCTATGGTTTTATTCTGCCTGGATTTTTTTACGTAATGATGATTCTTGGCTATCCGCTTGTCTATAACGTAATTCTGAGTTTGAAAAACACGAACGTTAAGAATTTTGCGAAGGGAACCTCTGAATTTGTGGGATTTTTGAATTATATCACACTGTTCCACGATCCTACATTTTTACTGGTCTTAAAAAATACGTTTGTTTTTACGGTGTTCTGTCTTGTCATTCAGTTCACCATTGGATTCATGTTTGCCCTGTTTTTTTCCCAGCAATTTACGCTGTCGGGACCGATTCGTGGATTAATTCTGGTTGGATATATGATGCCGATGTCTGTCACCGCCATGCTGGGAAAGAATTTATTCGGGGTATCGGAGGGCGTCATCAATGATCTGCTCTTAAAGATCGGATTGATTCAGCAGCCGGTGGAATGGCTGGTGGGAGGAAGTACGGCTCTTGCCGCGGTTATCGCGGTCAACTGCTGGGTCGGCATTCCATTTAATATGCTGCTACTGACCTCGGGCCTGACTGGAATTTCACAGGATGTTTATGAGAGTGCTTCCATGGATGGGGCGAACAAAATTCAGCGTTTCTTATACATAACACTCCCTCTTATGAAGTCTTCTATTTTAGCAGTGCTGATGTTAGGATTTATCTATACCTTTAAGGCGTTTGATTTAATGTTTATTATGACAAGCGGCGGACCGCTGAACGCCACGGATGTCCTGGGGACATACGCTTACAGCCTGTCATTTACTAAATATGAATTTTCGTTGGGTTCTGCGGCGGCTATGGTGCTGTTTGCCTGTCTCTTTGTCATCGGATTGTTCTATCTGCGGCTGATAACAAAGGAGGATGATTAGTATGGGAGAAAAGGTCAGATATGCCCTGTGTACAAGCAGCGGCAGAAAAGATATTTTAAACTGCCTGCTGGCAATATTAATTGCAGTGATCTTCCTCTTCCCGATCTACTGGCTGCTGTCCATGTCCTTCAAGACAGACGGGGAGTCTTTCGGGAAAATAGTGACGTATTATCCCCACACATTTACACTTGAGCCGTGGATTAAGAACTTCTCCGACAAGGATTTCCTGTGCTCTTTAAGG
>DEYX01000206.1:7101-7557 GCA_002365025.1 Hungatella sp. UBA3147
ACAGTTGCCTGATTGCCTTGCTGTCTATGACGATTTCTATCTGCTTCGGTGTGCCGACGGCGTATGGGATGGGGCGGTATAAGGTGCCGGGAAGCAAAGGCTTTCTGCTGGCCTTTCTGGTGACGCAGATGATGCCTGCCTCCCTGATGCTGACTCCCATGTATTTAATCTTCAACAAAATCAGTCTTTTGGGTACGTATTTAGGCCCTGCGCTGGCAATCTCTTCGGGATCGATCCCATTTATAGTAGTGACACTGAGACCGTATTTCAAGGGGGTTCCCATGTCCCTGGATGACGCTGCAAGAATTGACGGCTGCGGCGTGGTCCGCTCATTTTTTTCTATCATGATACCGGCGATCAAGACTGGTGTGATCACGGTGGTAATTATCTCGTTCTTGAATGGCTGGAACGACCTGGTCTATTCCATGACCTTTAACGTCAAGCCGGAGATGCGTC
>DEYX01000208.1:0-8683 GCA_002365025.1 Hungatella sp. UBA3147
TTGCCGAATTCATATGTGGTGAAGATCTGGTTGATCATGCCGCTTGAAAAAGCCGTAGCTCTAACGTCAAAGGAGTCTGGTTCTCCAAGCATATACCGAAGGAAATCAAGGTCATGCACGTGAAGGTCCAGAACAACAGAACCGCTTTTTCCCTCCTCATGAAACCAATCCTCATATCCCCAGGCCGCATCACCGCTGATTCTCTGCATGGTGATGGATTTTAATTCCCCAAATCTTCCGGTATCGAAACATTCTTTTAAATACCGATATTCATCAAAGGATCTTACTACCTGTCCTACCATTACCTGAACCCCGTTTCTGATCTGAGATTCAAGAAGTCTTTCGGCTTCTTCCTCCCTCAGGCATACGGGCTTTTCTATAAATACATTCATTCCTTTATCCATAGCTGCCAAAGCATGTTCCGTATGAAGGTAGCTGGGGAGGCATATATGAACGCTGTCCAGGGTTTCAGCCTCTAAAAGCTCCATTCCTGTTTGATACAATCTTGCATTGGGCCATTGAATAGACGCCTTTTTCAGGAATTCCGGCCTGCAGTCTGCCAGGGCCGTCACCTCTACATCCATTTTCGCTGACAGCGCTTTTAACGACAGGTTATGAGTCGTACCCATTCCTCCGCATCCGATCAGTCCTACATTCATTTCATTATCCTCTTTTCTTAGTTTGTACAGTGACCTTACTAATAAAATTTAAAATTAAAAGCCTTTGAGATCAAATTGCTTAATTTAGGCTTTTGTTTCGTTTAAAGTCTATTTATTTGTTGGATTTACAATAACATCAATTGACATATATGTCAATATTTTTTTTGATTTGCTTATATAAAAAGTAATTTATGTCATTTATGCTGAGTTTAAACGCTGTAAATTGTGTAATATTTATATTATATATGAATTAATAATGTGAGGTTACAATTTATTTTCACTATTACTTATTTTTGATATGAATGAAATCCATTCAGGTATAACATTTGCCAGAATGAAAGACATCTGCTGAATTTTTACAGGGATTATTGCAACTATTCACGTTATGTGCTAACATTATTTAATAAGATTGCTTTACTAATTATATTGTGAGGAGGTGGGGAGGCAGCTTCAAATGGAGAAGATCAAGAAGATCATGAGGTGTGTAAAGGTGAAGTGTTTTCGTTTTTAATGCCTGAAGCTCAGCGGCAGGATTTACGGGGGGAGAAACGTAATTTTAGAGGCAGTTTAATCAGTTTTTTATCATAATAAGCAAAGGACAGGCAGGATATTATGAAACTTGTAAACCAGCAATTAATTAAGAATACGAATTTAAAGCAATTGTACAATTCCATTTACCGAAACCCAGGGATCTCAAGAGCCCAGCTTTCCAAGGATTCCCGTTTAAGCAAGACTGCGGTTTCCTCCCTGGTGGATGAATTGATTGCACGCAAATTTGTATACGATTCCGGTGCCAGTGGAAGCACGAATGTAGGGCGAAAACCCAACAGTCTGCTGCTTCGTACGGAACAGTATTATGTGGCTGTTTTCTTCCTGGAAGAGAAGAGACTGAATGCGGCCCTGGTGGATATTACCGGCACCGCTTCTTTTTGCGTGCAGGTGGATGTCCCTTCCCCTGACAACTACATTCTTCTGTGCCAGGAATACATACATCAGACTGTGCTGCAGCAGATAAACAGGGAGCAGTTCTTAGGAATTTGTGTAGTGGTTCCCGCTATGATAGACCCTGACAAGCGGGAAATATTCGCAACAACTCTGAACCTTCCTGAAAAAGATTTTGTAGGTCAGCTGCAGCATGCATTTTCCGGTTTTCCGGTAGCCCTTTTAAATGATACGGCCTGTTTTGCTTATGCGGAAAAGGTCTATACCCAGATTACAGAAAAGGATTTCGCGTTTATTAACTTCGGGAAAGGGATCGGTGCCACCCTTTTTATCCGCAATGAGATGCTGGGGCGTGCTTCTGCTTCCTACACCCAGTTCGGCCATTATTCCATTGATCCTAAGGGTGAGCTTTGTTCCTGTGGGAACCGGGGGTGTCTGGAGTTAATGATCGGAGAAGCTTCCTTAAAAGGCCGTATATCTAAAGCCGGAGGAAGTCCGGCTTTCAGGAGATCATCGGCCGTTACCTATGGGGTTCTTGGCCAGGCCAGTGTATATGGAGATATGGTTTCCTGCAAAGTAGTGCGGGATATCGCTGATGAATTTTCCATGGCTTTATGCAATTTGATTTGTATGGTGCATCCAAAGCTGATAATTATCGGAGGTAAGGGAAAAGATCTTGGGCCTTTATTTCTCCAGGAAATTCAGGAATGTCTGGGCACCATGGGATTTCGCCGCATGGTGAACTCTGTCAGCGTCAGGTACAGCCTTCTGGATTCCAGCGCCCTTTATAATGGCGCAATGAAATATTTCTTTGATATCCATTACAATTTTACTCAGGATATGGGCGGAAGCTTTTTTATCGGCTGATGGAGTTTTCCGGCTATGTTGTTTTCTTATGGAACGGAGGTACGACAATGGAAAAGTTAAGAGCTGCAATTATGGGCTGCGGAAGAATCTCTTCCTGTTATGAAGATGCCTTTCGCAGACTTTCGGATTATGTAGAGTTAGTATGTGCTATTGATATTGACGAAGATAAGGCAAAAGCTTTTGGGGAAAAATTCAACTGCCATTACAGTACGGATCTGGAGTCCGCGCTGCAATACCGGATTGATGTAATACATCTTTGCCTTCCCCATTATCTGCACCCGGTCATGGCTGTAAAGGCCATGGAGGCAGGAATACATGTGCTTACTGAAAAGCCCATTGCTATTTCCCTGCAGGATGCTGACCGGATGATGGAGGTACAGAAGCTTACCGGGAAAAAGCTGGGTGTCATTTTCCAGACCAGATACACAAAAAGTGTGGAGAAGTTAAAACAGCTGATTAGTGAAGGATATTTTGGAAAAATTTTATCTGCCCGGTCTTATCTCACCTGGAACCGTCCTGCCTCTTATTATGAGGGATGCGACTGGAAAGGAACCTGGGATATGGAGGGGGGCGGTGTCCTGATTGACCAGGCCATTCACAGCATGGACCGCGTCCGTTACTTGATGGGCAGTGACATTGAATGGATTGAAGGAAGCGTTCACAACCACTGTCATGAAATGGTGCATGTGGAGGATGCCGCAGAAGCTGCTATAAGATTTAAAAACGGCTGTATCTACAGCCTTTATGCCTGCAATTCCTATGCTTCCGATGCGCCCATTACCATAGAACTTCAGGGGGAAAAGGGACGATGCGGCCTGATACAGGATATGGGCTTTTATGAATCGGATGGCTGCTATACAGAAATAAGAAATACCTATGAGACCACAAACGTCGGGCCGGATTACTGGGGAAGCAGCCACCATCTTCAGATCAGGGATTTTTATGATTCGATTCTGCAGGATGGACCTGTAGCTGTAGACGGATCGGAAGGCAGGAAGACTTTGGAGCTGGTTAAGGGAATCTATTTATCTTCTTTGGAAAAAAGGCGTATTTATCTGCCGTTTGAGGATGTGTATTATGAGGATTTAAATACGCAAAAGATATGAAATACATACGTTCATTAGCTTTGCTCTGCAAATGATTCACTACCCGTTCCGGGATTATGATTATGTACCGGTTGGAATAAGCACCTGTGCAGCCTGCGCCCCGTCCTTTATACTGTATTGTTTATTTATATATAGATAAATATATATAGATAAATTTGTGATTTTACTAAAATTATGCCGGAAACTGTCGATATAATCTATAGGTATAAAAACAAATTAAGGGGTGCAGCTCATATGGAAATACGGGGTAAACAGGAAAGACAGAATTCAATTGCTCTTAGCAAAAGGCTGGCAATAGGATTCGGTATAGTAAATGTCATAACAGTTTTAATATCTTTGATAAGCCTTTTCACCATTTACAGATTACATTCTATAAACAATGTGTCAACAGGACTTTTTGTGCTTTCTTCGGCCGCAATATTTTTGCTTACCATTCTATCTGCTGTTGTAAGCTTCATAATATGCAGAATCTTAAACAGAAGCATTGTGCGCCCTCTAAAAATTCTCAATAATATCGCACGGCAGCTGTCTGTGGGAGATGCAAGTGCAAACGTGCGGGTCCTCACAAAGGATGAAGTGGGAGAATTGATGGAATCCTTCAAGGCGATGGTGGAAAACACCAGGAGACAGGCTCAGTCAGCCGAAGCAATAGCCCGCGGAGATCTGACTGTGGATGTGAAAGTTAATTCGGAAAAGGATGTTCTCGGCATTGCATTAAACAGCATCGTAGAGAAAAACAACCACATTCTGTCTCAAATATGCAATACGTCGGGACAGGTTTTAAGTGGGGCCGGCCAGATATCAGAAGCAAGCATACGCCTGTCAGAAGGGGCAGGCCATCAGGCAGGATCCCTTCAGGAGCTGGCGGCTGCTGTAACGGAGGTAAAAAACCGGATCGGCTTAAGTACAGATCATGCGGCCATGGCTATGACATGTGCAAATGAGGTCAGACACGGAGCCGTGGATGGAAACAGGCACATGGAGGACATGCTGAAAGCCATGGATGAGATCAACCTGTCTTCGTCGAATATCTCAAAGGTAATTAAGGCGATCGAGGACATTGCCTTCCAGACAAACTTACTGTCATTAAATGCTTCGGTAGAGGCCGCAAGGGCGGGCCAGTACGGAAAAGGTTTTGCGGTCGTGGCGGATGAGGTGCGTAGTCTTGCGGCCCGTTCGGCAAAAGCCGCAAAGGAGACCGCTGACATGATAGAAAGTTCTATACAGAGAGCAGAGCATGGGATGAAGATTGCAAAGACCACTGCAGACGCTTTTAATAAAATTGTGGGTGGGATAGAGCAGGTCGCCGGATTGGCGGAACAAATTGCCGGTGCATCGTCGGAGCAAGCTTCCGGTATCGCCCGCATAAACGATGAAATCAGCCAGGTATCCAATGCGGTGCAGGTAAATTCGGCAGCGTCTGAGGAAAGTACTGCTGCAACGGCTGAGCTGTACAAGCAGGCAGAAGCACTGAAGGTAATGGTGCAGACCTTCAAGCTGAAAACACCCTGTTAAAGAGAATTGCCCACTAACTCTGACATTAGCTACATAGAAAAGGGGTGTTGTTCAACCGCAATCAATTGCGATTGAACAACACCCCCTTTTATTTATCCGGCGGGTCTACAGAAGAACGATGTTATGCTTTCCGCATTCCTCCCGCATTTCCTTTGGCCAGATGCTGGCCTGAACTTCTCCCACATGAGCCCTGTCCAGAAGAAGCATGCAGAGACGGGATTGTCCGATACCGCCTCCGATGGTATAGGGCAGTTCTCCATTTAACAGCATTTTATGGTAAGGCAGGTTTTTCCTGTCTTCGCATCCAGCCTTTTCCAACTGGTTTGCCAGGGATTCTTCATCCACCCGGATGCCCATGCTGGAGATTTCCAGGGCGCAGTTTAAATTCTCAAACCAGAACAGAATGTCCCCGTTTAACTGCCAGTCATCATAGTCAGGTGCTCTTCCGTCATGGGGCTGTCCGCTCCCAAGCTTGTCCCCGATCTTCATGAGAAAGACACAGCCATATTCCTTTGTGATTAAGTTTTCCCGTTCCTTTGGAGTTTTGTCCGGATAACGGTCTTCCAGCTCCTGAGAAGTGATAAAGGTGATATCCTCTGGCAGATGCTTCACGGCATGGGGGTATTTGTACCAGACCTCATGCTGCATGTGCTTGATGATCTTAAAGATGGTTCGGACGGTTTCCTTTAAGGTTTCCTCATTCCGCTCCTCTCTGGTAATAACCTTTTCCCAGTCCCATTGGTCTACATAACAGGAGTGCAGGTTGTCTAAGTCCTCGTCTCTCCGGATAGCGTTCATGTTGGTATAAAGGCCTTCGCCGGGCAGAAAACCGTATTCATAAAGAGCCATGCGTTTCCATTTGGCAAGGGAGTGTACAACTTCAACAGTCTCGTCCGGAATGCCGGCGATATCAAACCGTACCGGGCGCTCCACGCCGTTTAAATCATCGTTTAATCCGCTGCTGCGCTCTACAAACAGGGGGGCAGAGATTCGTTCCAGATTCATTTCCTTACCAAGCTCTTTTTGAAACGTATCTCTAATGTATTTAATGGCCTCCTGGGTCTCCCGTACAGAGAGTTTGGGGTCATAGTTTTCGGGTATGATGATTTCCATGTGGTATTCCTCCCAAATAAAATGTTTTTATTATGGTATCATTAATATGAAAATCGTGCAACCATTGTTTTGTCTTAAGTAACAGGAAGGAAAGCTTTTGACAGGCAGCAAAAAAGTTGCATGGAAACTGGGCCTGTGATATGATTAATGGAAGTTATTAAAAGAAAAGAGCAGAGTAATATGAAGACAGAACGAATTATAATAGAAGATAAAGAACAACCGGAGGAAGAACTGTTAAGGAAGCCTGCGGAAATATTAAGAAACGGCGGTCTGGTGGCATTTCCAACGGAAACTGTATACGGTCTTGGAGCCAATGCTTTAAACGAAGAGGCAGCGGGGAAAATTTATGCTGCAAAGGGCAGGCCCTCGGATAACCCGCTGATCGCCCATATAGCAGATTTTGATGATCTGATTCCCCTGGTAACTGTCATACCCGAAGCAGGAAGACGGCTGATGGAAGCGTTCTGGCCGGGTCCTTTGACCCTTATTTTCCCGAAAAGCGATCTGGTTCCCTATGGGACTACCGGAGGACTTGAAACAGTGGCAGTGCGCATGCCTGCCGATCCGGTAGCCAATGCTCTCATTCGATTGGCCAGGGTACCGGTGGCAGCGCCAAGCGCCAATACCTCCGGACGGCCAAGTCCCACTACAGCCGATCATGTATGGCAGGATATGAATGGAAAGATTGATATGATCGTAGACGGAGGGGCCGTAGGAATCGGAGTGGAATCCACGATCATCGATGTATCAGGGGACGAGCCGGTGATTTTAAGGCCGGGAGCCATTACACAGGAAATGGCTTTTTCTGTTCTTGGACAAGAGGTTCCTCTTGACCCTGCCATTGTGTCCGGGCCGATGAAAGCGGATGTGAGGCCAAAGGCCCCTGGTATGAAATACAAGCATTATGCGCCAAAGGCAGACTTAACTCTGGTAGAGGGTGAAACAGAGAATGTAATACGGACCATAAACCGGCTGGCAGAGGAAAAGCTTTCCAAAGGGTTTCGTGTGGGGATCATCTGTACCGAAGAAACGAAAGAGAGCTATCCTGAGGGAATGGTACGAAGCATGGGACTGCGTGCCAGGGAGGAGACCATTGCCCATAACCTTTACGGAGTACTGAGGGAATTTGATGATCTGGACGCGGATTTTATTTTTTCTGAAAGTTTCTCCAGAGATCATTTGGGACAGGCTATAATGAACCGGTTGACCAAGGCTGCAGGATACCATATTTTAAATGCAGGCTGTAAAGAAGACTGTGTTCTTGATTAAGGAGAAAAGCGGATTGCGGATATCCGCTTATCCAATTCAAAGGAGGAAATACCCTTAGGGTATCCCTGTATGCCCATAAAGGATGGGCAAGAAGGAGGATAAGAAATGGCGGGAAAAAGAGAAGATTATATTACATGGGATGAATATTTTATGGGAGTAGCGGCTCTTTCCGCAAGGCGTTCCAAGGATCCCAGCACCCAGGTGGGGGCCTGCATCGTAAGCCAGGATAATAAGATTTTATCCATGGGTTACAATGGGTTTCCCATGGGCTGCTCGGATGATGAATTTCCGTGGGACAAGGAAGATGAGCAGGCCGATCCTTACAATGCCAAATATTTCTATTCCACCCACAGTGAATTAAATGCTATCCTTAACTACAGAGGGGGCAGCTTAGAAGGCAGCAAACTTTATGTTACTCTGTTCCCTTGCAACGAATGTGCGAAGGCCATCATACAGGCCGGAATTAAAACCATTGTTTACGGTTCGGACAAGTATGACGGTACTCCTGCGGTCAATGCTTCCAAGCGGATGTTAAATGCGGCGGGGGTCCGGTATTACCAGTATCAGCCGACCGGAAGAAAGATAGAGATCGAGGTTTGAGATGAAATTTTTGCTGGTGGCGCTTAACGCCAAATATATCCATTCCAATCCCGCTATTTACAGCTTAAAGGCCTATGCGAAAGCCCATGTAAGAGAACCGGAACTGGAGGATGGAAGGTTTCAGCTTGAAACTTCAGAATACACCATTAACAATCAGCCCGATGAAATCTTAAAGGATATTTTCTTAAGGAAACCGGATGCCATTGGGTTTTCCTGTTACATCTGGAACTTTTCCTATGTATTAGAGCTGATCCGGGACCTTCCGAAAGTTCTCCCTCACGTGGAGATCTGGCTGGGAGGTCCCGAAGTGTCTTATGACGCCCCTGAAATCCTTTGTCGGGAGCAATCTGTTTATGGGGTCATGATGGGTGAAGGGGAGGAGACCTTTTCTGAAGTGGTACAATGCTATCTGGAGCGGTTCAGGGGAAATATTAATGGAAGGAATTCTTCTTTTCAGGCGATAGACGGTACCGCCGTAAGAGATGAGGAAGGAAATGTAACAGTGAATCCGCGAAAGACAGCGGTGGACATGAACTCTATTCCCTTCTTCTATAAAGATCTAAAGAATTTTGAGAACCGTATCATTTACTATGAGAGCAGCCGCGGCTGTCC
>DEYX01000208.1:8765-15688 GCA_002365025.1 Hungatella sp. UBA3147
GCTGTCCTTTTTCCTGCAGCTACTGCCTCTCTTCTCTGGATAAGTCCGTGAGGCTTCGCGATAGTTCCCTGGTTTTAAAGGAGCTTAATGTGTTCCTTGAAAACCGGGTTCCCCAGGTAAAATTTGTAGACAGGACCTTTAACTGCAGCAGAAAGCATACCATGGAGATCTGGCGTCATATCATAGAACATGATAACGGGGTGACCAATTTTCATTTTGAGATATCCGCGGATCTTTTAAACGAGGAGGAACTTGAGCTGATGTCCCACATGAGGCCGGGACTGATCCAGCTTGAGATCGGAGTCCAGAGCACCAACCGGTCAACCATTAAGGAAATCCGCAGGACCATGGATTTGAAGCGATTAAAGGAAAGGGTTGACAAAATCAACAGCTTTGGAAATATCCATCAGCATCTTGACCTGATCGCCGGACTTCCGGGAGAAGATTACCAGAGCTTTCGTAATTCCTTTAATGAGGTATATGAGATGAAGCCGGAGCAGCTTCAGCTTGGATTCTTAAAGGTGTTAAAAGGTTCTTATCTGTGGGAGAAGGCTGGGGAATACGGGGTTAAGTTTAAGGAGAAGGCGCCCTACGAGGTGCTGTCAACCAAATGGATCGACTACGGCGGGATTCTGAAGCTGAAAGCTTTGGAGGAAATGCTGGAGGTCTATGGAAACAGCGGACAGTTCCGGACGACCTTAGATGAACTTCTTAAAGAGTTCGAAACACCTTTTGATATGTTTGAGACGCTGGCTGAATATTATGATAAGCAGGGGTACTTAAAAATCAGCCATAACCGAATGGCCCGGTACGAGATCCTGGAAGGGTTCCTATACAGCCTGGTACCGGAAAAACGTTCCCTGTACCGGGATCTTCTGGTGTATGATCTTTACCTGAGGGAAAATTTAAAGAGCCGGCCTGTTTTTGCGGCAGACCAGGAACCATTTAAGGAACAGGTAAGGGCATTTTTTGAGACAGAGGCGGCAGGTTTCCGGTATTTAAAGGAAGGTTACAACGGTTATGAGGCCAGACAGCTCATTAAGATGGCTCATGTGGAGGTATTCCGGGACGGAAGGGCAGTTCTTTTTGATTACAAAAAACGGGATGCCCTGTCTCATAATGCAGCTGCTTATGAAATCGGTGTATGGAGGAAATAATGGCAAAGAGAGAGACAAAAGCAGAACGTCAGGCCAGGGTATTAAAAGTGCTTGATGCCCTTGACCGGGAATATGGAACTTCATATGTATGCTATTTAAACCACGAAAATCCATGGCAGCTTTTAATAGCGGTCATTTTAAGCGCCCAGTGCACCGATGCCAGGGTGAACATGGTGACACCGGACTTATTCAGGAAGTATGATTCACCAGAGAAATTTGCGCGGGCAGATTTAAAGGAACTGGAGAAAGATATCCATTCTCTTGGATTTTATCATATGAAAGCGAAAAACATCATATCCTGCTGTCAGGACCTGGTGGAAAAATTCGGAGGTGAGGTTCCCCGGACAATGGAGGAACTGACCTCTCTTGCAGGAGTGGGTCGAAAAACAGCCAATGTTATCCGGGGAAACATCTACCATGAGCCAAGCATTGTAGTAGATACCCACGTAAAGCGGATCTCCAGAAAGCTGGGTTTTGCAAAGGAAGAAGATCCGGAAAAAATTGAGTATGAGCTGATGAAGGTACTTCCAAAAGAGCACTGGATCTTGTGGAATATTCAGATCATTACCCTTGGAAGATCCATTTGTATTGCAAGAAATCCGAAGTGCAGCCAGTGCTTTTTGGAAAAACTTTGTCCCAGCGCAGGACTGGAACCGAGTCAGAAGAGGGAGGATTAATGTGGTATCATCCTATATTGCCGTAGATTTGGAAACCACCGGTCTTGATCCAAAGCAGGATAAGATCATTGAAATCGGAGCGGTGAAGGTTATAGAGGGGCAGATTACAGAGAACTACGAAACCTTTGTTAATCCATACAGGAAGCTGGAACCTAAGGTAGGCATGCTCACCGGCATTACCAACCGCCAGTTAGAGGCTTCCCGGGGAATTGCAGAGGTGATTGGCGGTTTTTTGGATTTTGCAGGTGATTTGCCGATTCTGGGACATCACGTGATATTTGATTACAGTTTTTTAAAGCGTGCGGCAATCAATGAGGGCCATGAATTTGAGCGTCAGGGAATCGACACCCTAAAGCTTGCAAGAAGATTTATGCCCCCTGATGAGAAGAAAAATCTAACAGCAGCCTGCGTATATTATGGGATCGTTCAAACCTTAAGCCACCGGGCGCTTGCAGATGCAATGGCAGCCCAAAAGCTTTATCAGGAATTGGCAGATCGGTATGAGAAGGAATCACCGGAAGCCTTTGGCCCTCAGGCTTTGATTTATAAGGTAAAAAAAGAGCAGCCGGCCTCAAAAAGGCAAAAAGAACACTTGCAGGATTTATTAAAATATCATAAAATAGTTTTATCTGTGCAAACAGAATATTTGTCCAGAAATGAAATATCAAGAATCACGGATAAAATCATAGCACAGTATGGAAGAATATAAGAGAGGTGATACGATATGATTAACTTCAATAATAAAAACAACAGAAAATTTTTATCAGTAGTTTTGATCCTAGTAGTTATTTTACTGATTGTTGCTATGGTGCTTCCTATGATGCTTCAGTTTCTATAAGCGACCCAGGAGGTGTATTGGCAGCGTACAGGCACAGCAGAGTATGAGGAATGATTATGAAAAAGAAAACTTTGTCCATGAGCCTGGCAGCGATCGTAATTGCAGCGGGAATTGGATTTCTTTCTCCCGCATATGCCATGGCTGATACTCTTCCGGATGGTATATATGTGGGAGAATATAATCTGGGAGGTATGACAGAAGAGGAAGCCAGCCAGAAGATACAGGACCTGGTGAATGAAATGGAAAACCAAAAGATAACATTGATTGTTGACGGGCAGCCGGTGGAAACCATAGCAAAAGATCTTGGCTTCCATTGGAGCAATCCGGAGGCTGTGTCCCAGGCCGCATCTTCCTGGCAGGGAGGCAACCTGATCAAACGGTATCTGAATAAGAAGGATATTGAACAAAACCATGTGATCATCCCTCTGGAAACAGCCCTTGATGATGGAAGTGTGGCGTCATTTGTGGCAGAAAAGTGTGCACAGGGAGTAATGGAGCCAAAGAATGCGACCATTGTCCGTGACAAGGGAGCATTTGTAGTGACTCCCTCTGCCATTGGAAAAACCGTTGATGTGGCGGCTACAAAGCAGGCTTTAGATGCTGCTCTTGCCAATGGACTTAAGGAGCCGGTAACAGCCACCGCGGTGGTTGTAGAGGTAAATCCTGCAATTACCACGGATGATTTGATAACCATAAAGGATGTGCTTGGAACCTTTTCCACCAGTTTCTCTTCCAGTGGAGCTTCCAGATCCAAGAATCTGCAGGTGGGCGCAGGTAAGATCAACGGCCACGTGCTGATGCCGGGGGAAACCCTGTCTGGTTATGAGTGCATGCATCCCTTTACCGTAGAAAACGGCTATGCAACGGCATCAGCCTATGAGAATGGCCAGGTAGTAGACAGCATTGGCGGAGGCGTCTGCCAGATTGCTACCACCATTTACAATGCCGTGCTCAGGGCAGAGCTGGAAGTTGCCCAGAGGCAGAACCACTCCATGATAGTTGGTTATGTGAAACCTTCTGAAGATGCAGCCATAGCCGGTACGTATAAGGACATTAAATTTACCAACAATTACAGCACGCCCATTTTTGTTGAGGGCTATACTTCCGGAAAGACCCTTACCTTTACCATCTATGGGAAAGAAACCAGACCTGCAAACAGGACCTTTGATTTTGTTTCTGAGACCTTGAGCGTAACGGATCCGGGTGCGCCAAAGGAGATCGTGGATCCAACCATGCCTCCTGGAAGCAGAAGCCAGGTTCAGTCTGCACATAAGGGGATGAAGTCCAGACTGTGGAAGGTCGTATATGTAGATGGTGTTGAGCAGAGCCGGGAGATTCTTCATACGGATACCTATAATCCATCAAAGGCTATTATAAAGGTCGGGCCGGCCGCTCCTGCGGTTGCTGTACCGGCTGAAACTCCTGGAATTCCCGTGGAAACGCCGCCGGTTGTGACCCCGGAGGAGACAGTACCTGCAGATACCGGGAACGCAGTACAGGAAGGACCCCAGATACCGGAAGATGCCTCGTTAGAGGCAGGACCGTAAGCGCTGGCAGGTAAACATATGAGACGGATCGAAAGGGAGAATACCGGAACCGTAAGGCCCGGGCAGGATCTTGTTATTGCAGGATATGCCGGGCTGTCCGGTACGGTGGAAACCGTAAAAAATAAACAAGAAGAATTATATCAATGGTTTTCCAGAGACTATGTAGAACGGATCTTCGAATCCGGGAACATGGAACTGGAGGGAGATTTGGAAAAGTGGAAGGAATTCGGTGCCTCTGAATGTGAACCGGCAGGTGAGGGCGGAGTTTTAAAGGCTCTTTGGGATCTGTCCGGCGCTTATATGACGGGTATTCGGTTTTCCCTTCTCAGGATTCCGGTGAAACAGGAAACCATCGAAATTTGTGAACGGTACGATTTAAACCCGTACCGCCTTTTCTCGGCAGGCTGCCTGCTTTTTTCGGCTGATAACGGAGGGGATCTGGTACATGCTTTAAAAGAGCAGGGAATCCATGCAGCTGTGATCGGGAAAGTGACCGGAGGCATCAAACGGATCATTGACCACGGGGAAAGCGTCGGCTATCTTGACCGGCCCACAGAGGATGAACTTTATAAGGTTTTATGTCCAAAAAGCGTGGACAAATAATAAAGAAATCAGGAGGCAGGATATGAGAGAAAAAATATTGGCAATTATTGAAAAAAACAGCAGGATCGATTTAAAGGATCTGGCGATTCTTTTAGGGGAAAATGAGGCCGCCATTGCCAATGAAATCGCTGAAATGGAAAAAGAGCATATCATATGCGGCTACCACACCCTGATTAACTGGGATAATACCAGCGACGAAAAAGTTATGGCTCTGATTGAGGTTAAGGTCACTCCCCAGAGAGGTATGGGTTTTGATAAGATCGCGGAGCGCATTTATCAGTACAGTGAGGTAAATGCCGTTTATCTCATGTCCGGCGCTTTTGACTTTACGGTTTTCATAGAAGGAAAGACCATGAGGCAGGTAGCACAATTTGTATCTGAAAAGCTGTCTCCCATGGAATCGGTGCTAAGCACGGCGACCCATTTTGTCTTAAAGAAATACAAAGACCATGGAACCGTTCTTGCTGAAGGAACAACCGATGAAAGGATGTTGATTACGCCGTGAGAAATCCATTATCAGATCGGATCGTAGAGATCCAGCCTTCGGGAATCCGTAAATTTTTTGATATAGTAAGTGAAATGAAGGATGCAATTTCCCTTGGAGTAGGGGAACCTGATTTTGACACGCCCTGGCATATCCGGGAGGAGGGGATTTATTCCCTGGAAAAAGGCCGTACGTTTTATACTTCCAATGCAGGTCTGAAAGAATTAAAGCTGGAGATATGCAGCTATTTAAGCCGGCGCTTCGCGGTTACATATGATCCTGACCACGAAGTAATGGTGACGGTGGGCGGCAGTGAGGCCATTGATATTGCCCTCCGCGCCATGTTAAATCCCGGGGATGAAGTTTTAATCCCTCAGCCCAGCTACGTTTCCTATGTTCCCTGCACCATTCTGGCAAATGGCGTTCCGGTCATCATTGACCTGGAAGCAAAGGATCAGTTTAAGCTGACAAGTGAAAAGCTGCTGGAGAAGATCACTCCAAAGACCAAGGTACTTGTGCTTCCATTTCCCAATAACCCTACAGGAGCGGTTATGAAGGCGGAGGAGCTGGAGGAGATTGTTAAAATCGTTATAGAGAAGGATCTGTTTGTGATTTCGGATGAGATTTATGCAGAACTTACCTACGGAAGGGACCATACTACCATTGCTTCATTTCCCGGAATGAAGGACCGGACCGTACTCATTAACGGCTTTTCAAAATCCTATGCCATGACCGGCTGGCGCCTTGGCTATACCGCGGCTCCGAGAGTGATACTGGAGCAGATGTTAAAGATCCATCAGTTTGCCATTATGTGTGCGCCGACCAACAGCCAGTATGCCGCAGTGGCAGCCCTGCGTGATGGAGATAAGGACGTTCAGGTGATGAGGGAATCCTATGACCAGAGGCGCCGTTATCTGATCCACGCATTTAAAGAAATGGGAATGGAGTGTTTTGAACCTCACGGCGCATTTTATACCTTCCCATCTGTCAAACGGTTTGGAATGACCTCTGATGAGTTTGCTACCAGGCTCCTTCGGGAAGAAAAGGTGGCGGTAGTACCAGGTACGGCTTTTGGAGATTGTGGAGAAGGATATCTTCGTATTTCCTATGCATACTCTCTGAAGAATCTTAAGGAGGCCTTAGGCCGTATGGACCGATTTGTCAAGAAACTGGATGGAAAGGCGTAAGAGGAATGAATATTGTATTATTGGAACCAGAGATGCCGGCCAACACCGGAAATATCGGCCGGACCTGTGTGGCTACGGGAACGAAGCTGCATCTGATCGAGCCTCTGGGATATAAACTGAATGATAAACTGATTAAACGGGCCGGACTGGATTACTGGGACAAGCTTAATGTAACGGTATACAGCGATTATAAGGATTTTCTGAACCGGAACCCTGGAGCAAAGATCTACATGGCTACTACAAAGGGACTTCATGTCTATTCTGATGTAGAGTATGAACCGGACTGCTTCCTCATGTTTGGGAAGGAAAGCGCCGGGATTCCGGAAGAGATCCTTTTGGAGAATCAGGAACAGTGTGTCAGAATCCCTATGTGGGGTGATATCAGGTCTTTAAATTTATCCAACTCTGTCTCGATTGTGCTTTATGAGGC
>DEYX01000316.1 GCA_002365025.1 Hungatella sp. UBA3147
CCAGATTTCATTTGCATCATGCTCTACCCAGCCTGGCTTTGGAAAATATTGTGTGAATTCTTTTTGTGCCACACTGCACATCTCACCCTTTTCGTTAAAAAGGATACATCTGTTACTTGTCGTACCCGCGTCCAATGCCATTACATACTTCGCCATAAAAACCCTCCTTCTTAGTCGTTGATCCCATTCTTCAGTGACATTTATACTCAACTGCTTTTCTGCAAAAACAGTTCAGTTCCTTTTTACATTTTCCATACCATCGGATTAGTTGTGGATACGGATATCGCACCTGCTGCAAGGGCTTCCATCACATCCTCTTTGTCCGATATCAATCCTCCGGCTATCACCGGCACCTTGACCAGACTGCATACCCTCTTAATCACCTTTGGCATCAGACCGGGTAATATTTCAATGATATCCGGCCTGGCTACATTCATCAGCCTATCTATATTTTCAAAAGCCATAGAATCCAGGACAAATATTCTTAATGTTGTAAATAATGATAATTCTTTGGCCCGTTTAATCAGTGCCGGCTTCGTTGAGATAATGCCGTCCGCTTTCGTATTATTCTTAATGAAATCAACTGCAATTTCTCTTCCGCTTAAACCTGTAATCAGGTCAATATGTACCATAGCTACTTTATCCGCCTCTTTGATCTGCTTAACAATCGAACTTAAATTGCAGATATCCCCGAACAGGATAAATACTACCCGGATCTCCTCCATGCTACAGCAGTCGGCAAGACCTTTCATATCCTTTACCGCCGCGATAACCGGATTGCTCTCAAACAAGTCGTAATATTTCTGGTCCATTGGAGCTCCTCTCTTTTTTGCATCGATATCCTTTTTGACATCTGGCCGCAAAAGCCTTCCAGTAATCATCCGAAACGGAAAAAAGAGCATAGTTTAGAAGCAACATTTCTGTTGTTCTGCTATGCTCTCATCATCTCCGCATGATTATTACCTTGAACTCAATATAGCACATTGTATATGCTCTTTCAATAGTTCAAATTTTTTTCTACAAAATCAAACAGTTTATCGGCATCTTAAACTACATTTTCGTGCAATTTGTACATTATTTTAAATTTTATATATTATTTTTAGTTATTATTTTAACAATGTGACAATTTCCTCTATCGTCTTGTTCCCCATATGGATTTCTTTATCATTGGTTATGATCATCGGCACACGCTCAATATTATACTTGGCAACCAAATCCTTATAGAGTGCCGCATCGATCATTTCCGCCTCGATATCCGGATTCAGAATGGCAATCTGCTGACAGGCCGCCACTACCCCCGGACAATGATGACATGACAAGGATACACATATCTTTATATTGGTTTTTGACTTGAGCTTTAAAATCTTTTTACGCAGGCCGCCCGATACCTTCTGCCCCGGACCTGCAAGATTATATATAGCCAAAATAAAAGAATTGATTTCTTTCCCACCCGGAATACCGTGAAAAGCACAGCGGCCATAGCTTCCCGCCTTATAAAGACCGGTGACCGGCAGAAAAGCCGTATCCAGCTCCGGAACCTGATCTCCCTCCTCCGTGGAGTAGAGCTCCAGTCCTAGTTTTTCACT
Organism: Hungatella sp. UBA3147; assembly: GCA_002365025.1. GTDB lineage: Bacteria > Bacillota > Clostridia > Lachnospirales > Lachnospiraceae > Lacrimispora. The sequence continues at coordinate 1,587 of DEYX01000316.1, forward strand.
GAGAGAAACAATCGTTTTCAAAAATGAAGCCATCTGCAGATCTTTCTCCTGTGATATATCCACCACCGCTTTGATCGTCACAGGGTCTTTCACTTTTTTTAATATATCAGACAGCTGATCTTTCAGCTCCTGATCAATCAAATCACTTTCTGCCGATATTGTTGTAATATCAAGCATAACAGGCACCTCCTCATATGTTGTTAGTTTCTATACCTCAAAGAATGAGATACAATCATAAATATTCTTCTGCAAGCTTATTTTATCGAAAAAAATGCTGACTATCAATAGTAATTTTCATAATTTGTCTCACAACAAATATTATTGGAGAAAAAAGACGCCGCATTTTTTACAAAATGAGCGTCTTTCTATCATTATATCAGTGGGAGCTTATCCAAGGCCCTCTTCATCCTCTCAAGTCCTTCCATCAGCTTTCGCCGGGGACACCCCAGATTCATCCGGAGGTAATTCTCATCCCCATAAGCCTTTCCCGGCATGATTCCGACCTTTCCCTCATGTACAAGCGCATTTTGTATGGCACCGCTGTCCGCGCCCGCTCTGCCCATATCAATCCAGGCCAGATAAGTGGCCTCCGGCATATGAAATCTTACCCCGGCATCCTTCAGTTCCTTTTCCACGAAATTGGACAATTCTTTCATATTTCCCCTGATATAGATACACAGCTGGTCTGCGTAATCCATACATTCCCCGTAGCCTGTCATCATAGCGTGCATCCCCATCAGGCTTACGGAGTTGAGAAAATCCCTGTTGCGCATCCGGGAAATAAACCAATTACGGACCCTCTCATCCGGTAGTACACAGTAAGAGCCTATAAGGCCGGGCGTGTTAAAGGTCTTACTGGCAGAGCTGACCAGATACAGCTGGTCGTATTGATTCCCATATTTAAGAATCGGGCAATGCTTCCGGTCTGCTAAAATCACATCCGAATGTATTTCATCAGAAATGATTGCAACCTGATGCTTTCGGCACAACTCCACCATCCGGTCCATTTCAACCGTAGTCCAGACCCTGCCTGTAGGGTTGTGAGGGGAACAAAGCAGGAAAATCCGGCACTCCTTAACCAGGTTCTCAAACCGGTCAAAGTCGATTTCATACCTGCCGTTTTCCGGCGTAAGCCTAAGAGGGACCATTTCCCGGTTATTTTCTTTAATTACTTGATAAAAGGCATCATACATGGGTTCAAACACCAGAACCCTGTCATGCTCACGGCTCAGCAGACGAAAAAGCACTGCAATGGAATACAGCACTGACGGGCTGTAAACTACCCAATCCGGGCTGACCAAAACCTTATGGCGGTCAACAAAGTATCCTGCCACAGCACCTTTAAAATCTTCATGGTTCCACCGGCTGTAGCCATAGATCCCATGTTCCACCACTTCCATAAGCTTTTTCCTGATTGGCCAGGGCGCCATGAAATCCGTATCGGAAATGGAAAAGGGAAGCAAATCCTCTTCTCCGAACCGGTCCTTTATATAATCCCACTGGGTACAATATGTTCCCCGTCTGTCAATCAATTGATCAAAATCATACTTCATACGCTTCCGCCTCAAATCCAATCTGCCTGCAGGCCTCTTTATCCAGCTTCATCAGCAGACACTCCAGCAGATCCACCATCTGCTCCATATCCCGGTAGCATGCAATGGAATAGGGAGAATGCCCATAGCGCGTTGGAATGCCAAGCACCACGGCAGGATGCCCCGTTCCGTCCTGATGAAGCACACCGCCGTCCGTTCCTCCGTTTAAGAACATATCGTCCTGCACATGGATATCCAGTTCCTTTGCAGAACGGCGTACCAGCTCCACCATGGCGCGGTTGCTTACAACGGTTTTGTCATAGTGAACGATCATGGGCCCCTTTCCAATCTGCCGGTTATTGGTGTGGTCACGCACAAACTCGCTTCCGTTACAGGCCGCGTCCAATACAATACAGATATCCGGAAGCACTACTCTTGCCGCTGTTTTTGCGCCTCTCGTGCCCACTTCCTCGGAACTGGTAAATGCATAGCTGATACGGTTCGGATGAACGTTCCCAGCCATCCGCTTCATCAGTTCTCCCATCACCCAACAGCCCGCCCGGTCATCAAGGGCTCTTGCGGCAAAACGGCCATTTTCATATTCCCGGAAAACAGAAGAGAAAGTAACCATGTCTCCAGGCTGTACTCCAAGGTCCATGACCTCCTCTAAACTGTCCTGCCCCAGATCCACATAAAGGCCTGCTGCCTTTTTCTTATCTTCGTCATATACTCCGTTTAATATCCCTTTATACTCCCTGCCGCCGCCAGTTGTGACCGTCACCTCCTGCATGAATTTAGAAAAGGTCCGCACATTTCCCACGGGCAGCACCATCACCATCCCCTGGCCGGAAATGGACCGCACCAGAAACCCCACTTCGTCCATATGTGCGGCCAAAAGGACCGACGGTCCTTCTCCCTTCTGGGTAAAAATGATGCTGCCAAGTCCGTCATAAGCCAACTCCTGGGCATAGGGCATGCAATTTTTCCGCAGCACATCCCTGATCCGGTGTTCATTGGAGGCCACTGCCCCAGCCTCACATAATTCTTTTAAAAATTCTTTATCCATATAACCAGACTCCTTATCCCACAACAGTCAGTTCCCTGGGCGAGGATGTGAGCAGGCGAAAACCCTCTTCCGTAACCAGTACATCATCCTCAATGCGCACACCGCCAAGCCCCTCTAAATAGATTCCAGGTTCCACAGTCATGACCATACCAGGCACCAGAACCCTTTCGTCTCCAGGTGCGAAATCAGGCAGTTCATGGCAGGCAATCCCCAGACCATGTCCCAGATTGTGGGAAAATGCCGGGCCATATCCTGCTTTCTTAATCACGTCTCTGGCAGCCCGGTCGATATCACTGCATTTTTTCCCGGGACGAATGTCATGGATCGCCGTCTCCTGAGCCTTTTTCACGGTCTCATATACCTGGCGCATATTAGGATCAATCATCTGCACCGCAACGGTTCGGGTAATATCAGAACAGTATTCGCCTACCCGGACTCCGAAATCCATGGTAACAAAATCTCCGGCTTCAATGACCTTATGACCTGCCTTAGCGTGGGGCATAGCGCCATTGATTCCGCTGGCAACAATCACATCAAAGGACTCTTTCTGTGCTCCCAGTTCTTTCATATAATAAATCAGGCGGTTCTCCACCTGTTTTTCCGTCATTCCTGCTTTGATCTGACCGAGGATATAGGAATAACCCCGGTCAGCAATCTCACAGGCCCTGCTAATACAGGAAATCTCATCTTCCGTCTTCACCATGCGAATGGAATCCGGCGATACGGGCACAAGCTCTGTCATCAGTCCCGCTTTCAGTACCTGGTACTGGGCAAAAGAGACGGCCTCCGCCTCAAAGCCCAGTTTTCTGACAGACTCTTCCTCCGCAATCCGGTTTATGTACTCCATGTACCCGCAGTTTTTATCCGCCAGCAAAACCCTGGCATTCATCTCCTTAAGGGCTCCGGCCATCCGCTCCTTTTGCTGGACATAGTACCGTCCATCCACAATGGAATAGCAGCCCTTTTTAGTAAGCAGCACATAGCCGCTGCCGCTGTATAGCCCCGCTGTGTAAAATTTATTTTCTCTGGATACCAGCATCAGTCCATCCAGACCGTTTCGTTCCATAAACTTCCATCCACTTTCCAGATGGAATTCCATTCCGCCATCTCCTGTCCTATCAATCGTTGGAATCTACCGTCAGCCTGCCTTTTAGTATCATGTTATTGCGGATAAAAATCACCAGCAAAGCCGTCACCACAGCTCCGACCACAATTCCTGCGATATAACCCGGAATGTTCTGGCACAAAGGCCACGCCCATACAGCAGACTCCGGGAACCACTGCACCGCACCGAACATGGTAGCAGAAAGAGAGCCGCATATGGCACCGATCATGTAAGAGGGAATGATTACCTTAGGCATTTCCAGGGCAAAGGGAATGGCTCCCTCAGAGATTCCCATCAGCGCCAGAAACATGGCAGTCTTACCCTGAGGATAGAACTGCTTGTCAAACACATGGCGCTTTACTACCAGACGGTCGATCAAGGTTGCTAGTCCCAATCCAAAGGAAGGAACGACTATGGCAACCACACGGGCAGTAATGGGCAGTACCTTATCGGTTGTAAATCCAAGTGCAACAAACCCGGCCGCTTTGTTGATGGGGCCCCCTAGGTCAATGGCCGTAGCTGCTGACAGAGCAATGGTATACCCATAAGACCCGGCCTTACCGGCTGCTGAAAGTCCCGATTTGATCAGGCTATTTAACATTCCCCCAAGAGGCGTCACCACCAGATGCATGCCCAGCATGACAAACACAGCCGCCAGCATGGGAATCAGGAAAGTGGATTTGAATGCCAGCATATTGTGGCTCACTTTAA
>DEYX01000252.1 GCA_002365025.1 Hungatella sp. UBA3147
AAACAGGGGTTCCATACGCTTTACTTCAAATTCCATCCGGATGCCGGAAGATAAGCGTTCGATCAGTTCCTCCAGGGAGCTGTTCCCTTCTTGTGTTTCCTCTGCATTCATGGCCGCACCGATGGCCGCAAATAAGTGGGAATGCTCCGGTGCGATGATCTCATCTCCGGATAAATGCAGGGTGCGGACAAATGCCTTCTGAAGCTCCGGAAGGAAATGGAGCGGGCCGCCTAAGAAGGCCACATGGCCCCTGATGGGCTTTCCGCAAGCCAGACCGCTGATGGTCTGATTCACCACTGCCTGAAAAGTGGAAGCGGCAAGATCTTCTCTGGTAGCCCCTTCATTGATAAGCGGCTGGATGTCCGTTTTAGCAAATACGCCGCAGCGCGCGGCAATGGGGTAAATGGCCTTATAATTGGCCGCATATTCATTTAAACCGGAGGCATCAGTCTGTAAAAGCGCTGCCATCTGATCGATAAAGGACCCGGTGCCGCCGGCACAGATCCCGTTCATACGCTGGTCAATGCCGCCGGTGAAGTAAATAATTTTTGCATCTTCTCCGCCGAGTTCGATTGCCACGTCGGTCTGTGGGGCATAATCCTTAAGAGAGGTCGCGACCGATACTACCTCCTGGACAAAGGGAACCTTTAAATGCTTGGACAGAGTTAATCCACCAGAGCCTGTGATGGCAGGGCGTATTTCCATAGGGCCCAACTTATCAAAGGCCTTCTTTAAAAGGCCTGCCAGTGTTTCCTGTATGTTTGCAAAATGCCGCTCATAATCAGCGAACAAGATCTCATGGTCTTCGTTTAATACAGCTATTTTAACCGTTGTTGAACCGATATCGATTCCTAATGTGTGATATGTAATCATATGTGCGGGGTATCCCCTGCCTCCTTTTGTGTAAAAGTAAGTTGCTGACTCACCGAACATCAGTTTAACATAAAATAAGAAATAATACAATTGCCATAACATGCTAAAAAAATGTTAATTCTAGTAAAATTTGTTTAAGTTAACGAAAAGGGGTTCCTTTTCATTTGACAAAAATGGCCTGGGAAATTATAATGTATAAGTCAAAGTCTGCCAACGTTTTTATTTAGATTTTTCAGTGAAAGAGAGAAAAGCTATGATTCAGATTTATAAAACAGAAGACGGCCTGATTCAGCAAAAGGATGAGCTTTCTCCCGGTTCCTGGATCGCCCTTACAAATCCTACTGCCACAGAGATCCTGGAAATCGCCAATACCTGTAAAATCGATCCCGATGATTTAAGGGCTCCTCTTGATGAGGAAGAACGTTCCCGTATCCAGACGGAGGATTATTACACACTTATCCTGGTAGACGTTCCAACCATAGAGGAACGCGGCGGCAAGGACTGGTATGTTACCATACCAATGGGTATCATAACGACTGATGATGCTATTATTACAGTCTGTCTGGAAGACACCACAGTTCTTAATGCATTTATGGACGGCAGGGTAAGGGATTTCCACACTTATATGAAAACCCGGTTTATCCTGCAGATTCTTTATAAGAATGCATCTTTGTATCTGCAATATTTAAGGATTATTGACAAAAAGAGCGGGGAGGTGGAAGAGAAGCTTCATAAATCCACTAAGAACCGGGAACTTATCGAGCTTCTGGAGCTGGAAAAGAGCCTTGTTTACTTTACCACATCTTTACGCTCCAATGAGATGGTGCTTGAAAAACTGATGAGAAATGAAAAAATCAAGAAGTACCCTGAGGATACGGAGCTTTTGGAGGATGTCATTGTAGAGAACAAGCAGGCGATCGAGATGGCAAACATCTACAGCGGGATTTTAAGCGGGACCATGGATGCATTTGCTTCCGTTATATCCAATAACCTAAATATTGTAATGAAGTTTCTGGCAACCATTACCATTGTAATGTCCATACCAACTATGGTGGCAAGCTTTTACGGAATGAATGTTAATTCCCTTGGCATGCCTTTTGCTGATAATCCTCATGGCTTTATCATCGTTTTAGGTCTGACGCTGGCCCTAACGCTGATAGTAGCGTGGATTTTTTCTAAAAAGGATCTGTTTTAGCTTTAGCAGCAAAGAGGAAACACCCTGGGGGTATACCTTTATGCCCAAAAGTCGTGGGCAGAAAAGAGGAAAGCATGAAGTTTTTTTATAATTTTGAACACAGATTCAGAAAGTATGCGATTCCGAATCTGATGTACTATATCATCGGTATGTATGGTGTGGGACTCTTAATGGAGATGCTCGCACCGGGATTTTACTGGCAGTACCTGTCCCTTGACGCCGGAAAGATACTTAGCGGCCAGGTGTGGAGAATAGCCACTTTTATGATTTATCCGCCGGGAGGCGGCACATTTTTAAGCCTGATCAGCATGTATTTGTATTACATGCTGGGAGTAAACTTGGAGAGGATCTGGGGAGCATTCCGTTTTAATGTCTATTTCTTCATGGGAGTCATCGGTCATGTGGCGGCGGCGCTGATCGTGTATGTTTTCATGGGAAAAACGGTATATCTGACAACGGAATTTCTCAATTATTCCCTGTTCTTTGCCTTTGCCGCCACATTTCCGGATTTGGAATTCCTTTTGTTTTTCGTGATTCCCATAAAAGCCAAATGGCTGGCCATCTTTAACGGAATCTATTTCCTGTATGGCTTTATCACTGGCAATATAGCGACCAGAGTCACGATATTCATGTCCTTATTGAACTTTATCATCTTTTTTGTTTTGACACGGAATTTAAGCCGGTTCAATCCAAAAGAGATTAAAAGAAAGCAAAATTTTAATAAGCAGATGAAGATAAAGCCCCAGGGATGGACACACCACCGGTGTGCCGTTTGCGGGCGGACCGAAAAGGACTCCCCAAACCTGGAATTCCGATATTGTTCAAAATGTGAAGGCAGTTTTGAATACTGTTCTGAGCATTTGTATACACATAAACATGTAACACCGTCCAACCCCACAACCGGTGATACGACCAACTAGCTACGGAGGATAACGATGAAGAGAACCAAGATTATTTGCACCATGGGACCTAATACCAACGATTACGCAATGATGAAGGCACTTGCCGAGCACGGCATGGATGTTGCCAGATTCAACTTTTCACACGGTGATTACGAGGAGCAGAAAATGCGCCTTAATTTACTGAAGAGCATCCGTGAGGAACTTGACCTTCCGATTGCAGCACTTCTTGATACAAAAGGACCGGAGATTCGTACCGGACTTTTGAAGGACGGCAAAAAGGTGAATCTGAAAGAGGAAGAAATCTATATCCTGACAACAGAGGAAATCGTTGGAGATGAGACAAAGGGACATATTAACTATGATGGTCTGAATGAAGATGTAATCCCAGGAAACCGTATCCTCATTGATGATGGCCTGATTGAACTGGAAGTCATCGAGGTAAAGGGCAAAGAGATTACATGCAAGATCATTAACGGCGGCGAGCTGGGAGAGAGAAAAGGCGTCAATGTTCCTAATGTTAAGGTAAAGCTTCCGGCACTTACAGATAAGGATAAAATGGATATAAAGTTTGGTATCGAGCAGGGCTTTGATTTCATTGCAGCTTCCTTTGTACGTACTGCTGATGCTATAAACGAAATAAAGAAAATTCTGGAAGAGCATGGTTCCAATATTGCTGTTATTGCCAAGATCGAAAACGCGGAAGGCATTGAAAACCTGGATGATATCATCGAAGCCAGCGACGGCATCATGGTTGCCCGCGGCGACATGGGAGTTGAGATCCCGGCACAGGAGGTTCCATTCATTCAGAAGCGTATCATCGAAAAATGCAACGAAGCCTGCAAACCTGTTATTACGGCAACCCAGATGTTGGATTCCATGATCCGCAATCCCCGCCCAACCAGAGCAGAGGTAACGGACGTGGCAAATGCAGTTTATGACGGAACAGATGCAGTAATGCTTTCCGGTGAGACCGCTATGGGTAAATATCCGGTTGAAGCTCTTTCCATGATGGCTTCCATCGTAGAGGAGACAGAAAAGCATCTGGATTACAGCGCATACAGAGAGCGCAAGGTTTCTGCTGTTAATGTGCATAATGTATCCAATGCAGTATGTTATTCTTCCGTTTCCACAGCTCATGATCTGGGAGCCAGTGTGATCGTTGCGCCAAGCATCACTGGCTTCACTACAAGGATGTTATCCAAATGGAGACCGGAAAGCCTTATCATCGGTCTGTCTCCAAGTGCTTCCGCCCTTCGCCAGATGCAGTTATACTGGGGCGTAAAGCCATTCCATGGAAAACGTGCGGAGTCCACTGACGTTTTGATTTATTCCTCCATGGAACTGTTAAAGTCAAAAGGTATTGTAAAGGAAAATGAAACGGTAGTGGTTACTGCCGGTGTGGTGAATCCGGTAAGAAAAAATGAGCCGGCAGCTCATACCAACATCATGAGGGTCGTAACCGTAGATTAAGGGATGCCCGTGACCGATTAAAACCGCAGGTTTTAAAATCGCGCACCGCGGATAACACCTGCTATGAATAATTATACAAGAAAAGTGTAGACAAAGGAGTCTATCCCCGGTACAATGTAGCTTACAGCAGATGTGCCGGAGACAGGCTCTTTTTGCATATGGTAAGCTACGAGAGGAGAGGAAAGCTATGGACAAGAGACCATTTGTTACAAAGGAAAAGTTAGAAGAGATCGCGCGAGAGTATCCAACGCCTTTTCATATATACGACGAAAAGGGAATCAGGGAGAATGCCCGGAAGTTAAAGGAGGCGTTTTCCTGGAATAAAGGGTACCGGGAGTATTTTGCGGTTAAGGCCACGCCCAATCCATTTATCCTGAATATTTTAAAGGATTATGGGTGCGGAGCGGACTGTTCATCCATGACAGAGCTTATGATGTCTGATTGCCTTGGCTTTACCGGCTCTGATATCATGTTTTCATCCAATGACACGCCTGCAGAGGAATTCCAGTATGCGGACAAAATCGGCGGTATCATCAATCTGGACGACATCACTCATATAGAATTTCTTAAAAAAACCATCGGGCATATTCCGGAGACCATCAGCTGCCGTTATAATCCGGGCGGTATATTTAAGATCAGCAATGACATTATGGATAATCCGGGAGATTCCAAATATGGGATGACGACCGAGCAGATGTTTGAGGCCTTCCGTATATTGAAAAGCAATGGAGCCAAAAACTTCGGAATTCATGCTTTTTTAGCGAGCAACACGGTAACCAATGAATATTATCCTCTTCTTGCAAAGGTGCTTTTCGAGCTTGCGGTAGAGCTTAAAAAGGAGACGGGAGCCCATATCTCTTTCATAAACCTGTCAGGAGGAATTGGAATTCCTTACCGTCCTGGGGAAGAGTCTAATGACATCAAGGCCATCGGTGAAGGGGTCAGAGCGGTTTATGAAGAAATCCTGGTGCCGGAAGGAATGGGAGATGTGGCAATTTACACAGAGCTTGGACGCTTCATGCTTGGGCCTTACGGCGGACTGGTAACAAGGGCCATTCATGAGAAGCACACCCACAAGGAATACATCGGCGTTGATGCCTGTGCGGTTAATTTGATGAGACCGGCCATGTATGGGGCTTACCACCATATCTCTGTTATGGGAAAAGAAGGAGATGTGTGCGGCCATAAATATGATGTGGTGGGCTCTCTCTGTGAAAATAATGACAAATTCGCTATTGACCGGAACCTGCCTGAGATATCCGTGGGCGATCTGCTTTTCATTCACGATACGGGAGCTCATGGCTTTGCCATGGGATATAATTATAATGGGAAATTAAAGTCTGCAGAGCTGCTCCTAAAAGAAGATGGATCCGTTCAGATGATCCGCAGGGCCGAGACTCCCAGGGATTATTTTGCCACCTTTGATTTTTGTGACGTGCTGAAGGATATGAAATATTAATACTTTCGTAAGAAAATATAAATGAGGGAGAGATTGTTTCCGGAGATTCAGGAAACTTCTCTCCTGTTTTTTACCCGCAAACCATGTATTTTCTTAATTTGGGCAGAAAAATCCCTGTGCCACATGACACAGGGGAGATTTTTCTTAGGATTTTCGGATTTCAAAAAGGGTGAAAGGATAATTGATACATTGTGCATTTCTTATGGTATTAGTATAACACACCGCCTCGAGAAAAGTTTGTATATTGTTTGAATAGATTATGAAGATTTTCTTAATTCAATCTTCACGTGGAAAAATCAGATGTAGATAAAATTGTAAAAAAATCTGGACTCTCCCTCATGAGCTATTTGAAAAATAATAGGTATTACACAACTAGTGACATAAATATGACCAATTAGCGGCATTATTCGGAAAGGTCCATGCCATTAATCTGAGAAGAGTTTGTCTGCATTGTGGGTTCCGTATTTTTCATCGTTTATTCGTTCTTTTACAGGAATCTATGTTTATAGGAAGAAAATACTAAAAGATAATGGAGTGTGCCAGTCTTGTGAGCACTTCCTCGCATCTTAAGATATCTTCACAGGGTACAAATTCATCCGGCTTATGGGCCAGTTCCAGGTCACCGGGACCATAGGACATGCAGTTGGGATTGTGAAGCTTACCAGCGATGACGGCGGTGTCGGTGTACCCGGGGAAATAGGAAACAGGGACCGTTTTTCCTGTGGTGTCCTCTGCGGCGGCTTTCAGGGCTTTTAATAAATAGGAGTTCTCATCCTTTTCAATGAATGGCCTGTCTCCTGTGATCTCATAAGAAGAGGTGATCCCTGGAACAGCGGTCGCAGCTTCCCGGATGGCCTTTTCCACAATGGAGATGGCAGCAGCTGTATCTGTGGGAGGTACCAGGCGCATGTCGATCCATACTTTGCATTGGTCAGGAACCACATATGGGCGGTATCCTCCTTCGATCTGGCCGAATGTGACGGTAGAATCGCCCAGATCCTCATGAGAGGGGCATTCTCCGATCCGGCGGCGTATGGAAGATATGATCTCGGCCATAGCGGCAATGGCGTCGGCCCCCTTCCAGGGAGTGCTCGCATGGGCGGTCACTCCTGTAACGGTGACTTCAAACCAGGTACGCCCTTTATGAGCAACCTGGATCTGTCCGTTTGTTGGCTCTGTATCCAGAACAAAGCTTTTTTTAGTCACCCAGCCTTCTTTTATCACATCCTCAACTCCCCGCATGAAATCTTCTTCATCAACGGTACCGATGAAAACAAAGGAATGCCTGGGTATTTTTCCGGAAGCCGCCTCCTCTGCCATGGCGGAAAAGGCGGAGAGAGCACAGGCCAGTCCGGATTTCATGTCACAGGCTCCCCGGCCATAGATCCTTCCATTTATAACCTCCGCTCCAAGCGGGTCGGTTGTCCAGCTGTCTCCAATGGTTACCGTATCCATGTGGCAGATATAAACAAGAGCAGGGTCGTCGATTTCTCCTTTAATTTTTGCCATGATATTATAACGGCCCGGCAGGACCTCTTTTTTTATGACAGGGACAGACAGGGAAGATAGCCGGTTAAAAATATATTCGGCAATATTTTTTTCGTATGCACCGGGATCCGTACTGTCGATGCGGAGCAGGTTCTGTGTCAGCAAAGTGGCATCGGATCGATGATTTTCCATAATAATAATCTCCTTACTTGTTATTCTATATCCATTAATAGGAAGGGACAAGCAGAAAGTAAATGGTATTTGACTAAAATCTCCTTCGTATTTTTGAGGAAAAGAAACCACATGAGCCAAACCGGAATATCCTAATAAAAAAGGAATCAGGTAATGGACTGTGAATCATGTGAGAGAAGCAATACATTGTGATGCTGCCCATCATATGGGCTATACAGGGCGTGGGATTGGAGTTGCAGTTCTCGATACGGGGATTTATCTTCATGAGGACTTTGAACATAGAATGGCGGCTTTTGTAGATATTGTACACCGCAGAAGGGACACCTATGACGATAACGGTCACGGGACTCATATATCAGGAATCATTGGAGGCAGCGGCATCGCTTCCGGAGGAATGTATATGGGCATAGCACCAGAGTGTCATATCATTATGCTTAAGGTATTGGATAAAAAAGGGAACGGTTATGCTTCTGATGTGCTGGCCGGACTTAAATGGATTCGTGATAACAGAGAAAGGTATGGGATCAGGATTGTAAATATTTCTGTTGGTTCCTTTTCGAAAAAGGGGATGACAGAGAATTCTGTTCTTGTGCGTGGAGTAAATGCGGCATGGGATGACGGGCTGGTGGTCTGTGTGGCTGCGGGAAACATGGGACCAGGCATGAATACGATCACAACTCCGGGAATCAGCCGGAAGGTAATTACTGTGGGGTGCTCAGATGACTATAAAGAGGTTAATGTAATGGGAAACCGGATGATTGATTATTCCGGAAGAGGTCCCACCGGTGCCTGCATCTGTAAACCGGAAATCATCGCTCCGGGGGCAGGGATTATCAGCTGCGCCAACGAATCAGGGCAATACCTTGCCAAAAGCGGAACCTCAATGTCAACACCCCTGGTTTCAGGGGCGATTGCGCTTCTTCTTCAGAAATATCCCTATATGACCAACCGGGATGTGAAACTGATGTTAAGAGAGCGGGCAGTGGATCTGGGTCTTCCCATAAATCAGCAGGGCTGGGGGATGCTTGATGTGGAGAGGCTTTTGATGTAATAGAAGTATGGTAAGAATATCAACAGGGCTTCTATGGGAAAATTTGACCCGTGGAGGCCCTGGTATTTTAGTCGATAATTTTGGGGATTTTGAGCTATAAAAGCCCCTCGATTGCATCACTGCCATTGGAAGACTCTATTACTCCTTTTTGACTTGCAGAATTTCAGCTTTAATCCGTATACAGAGTGCCATAGCGGTTGTTTCGGGAAATAAAGCATTGTACGAGCCATATATTGTAAGAGGACCATGCATAAATATATGCGTCCAAGTATTAAGGAGAATAACAATGAAATAAAGAAAAGAGCCCGAACTGACCGGACGGATTGTTTTACCAAATGATCCGCTGTACAACTCCGCCCGCCAGGAATTCAATACGTTTTTTAATAAATTTCCTCTGGTTATTGTATTCGCAAAGGAAACACAGGATGTCATCAATGCCATACGCTGGGCGCGTTATACCGGAGTGCCGCTCCGAATGCGCTCCGGACGCCACAACTATGAGGGTGTGTCTGCGCTGAATGGCGGGCTTATCATCGATGTCAGCGAAATGAAACAACTGGAAATAAATCGCAAGAAAGGCACAGTTACACTCCAGACAGGGCTTCGGAATGTTGAAATCGTAGAAGAACTTGGTTCACAGGGCTTAGTCGTTCCGCCAGGGTTATGCCCCACCCCTGGTATTGCCGGCGTTACCTCGGGCGGTGGGCATAGCAGCCTTTCCAGACCTTGGGGGCTTGTTATCGACAATCTTCTGGAGGCAGAATTGGTAGACGCAGATGGCTGTGTGCTGCATGCAAGCGCCGACCGCAATGCAGACCTGTTTTGGGCCCTGCGGGGGGGCGGCGGAGGTAACTTCGGCGTTTGCACTTCCTTCCGCTTTCGTACGCACGAAATCGATACGGTGGCTTATGCCGCAATCAACTGGGAACTTGAAGACTTAAAGCCGGTACTAAAGGCCTGGCAGGAATATACGCTGCCCAACGCAGACAACAGGTTTACACCGCTGCTATCGATTATATCAGGAGAGCAATCCTTTTTGCTTGCACAGGGGGTGTTTCTCGGCTCAGCCA